>JARLIN010000404.1 GCA_031291715.1 Rhodopila sp.
ATGCATCTGCGCGCTCTCACACAGCTTCATAAACCGCCCGACAAAGCCGCACCGATACTCGGTCAAGGCGTTCTGATATGAAACGACTCGATATCGTACCATGATCAAGAATCGTGCCAGACAGCCGTGGATCAAGTCCGGGCATGACGTGGAGGTAACCGGCGGAGAGTCGCTGTCAGCGTGATCTGGTTCAGGGCTATGCGGTCGTGCCGCCGGAGGTTCCTAACGGCACGGCCTCATGCAGGGGTGATCAGGCGACGATATTATGATTTTGATACAGCGTCTGAACGCTAAGGTCATGGACGAACTTCATATCGAGAATCTCCATGCCGGCGGTCTGCACCTGACCCGTGGCACTGAACATCACATGGCTTCCGTCGGCCTCGTCGCTGATTTTGACATAGTCGCGGATGTCGCCCGTTCCGGTTGCCGGATTGTAGCCGGCGGCTGACGTGCTGAAGAAGTTGCTGGCGGTCGTCTGTCCGTTCAGCTCCTTGATCGAACCGCCGCCCAGCAGCAGCGACAGGTCCAGGAAGTCGCCGTGGGCGGCGTTGAAGCCGAGCAGAATATTATCGTCGCCCAGGAGCCAGCCATGGGTCGGATCGAAGTTGATACGGTCCGCGCCAACGGTGGAGACCAGGATATTGCCGCTGCCGTCCGGTCGCATTTCGAATCCGCTTCCGCCGGTCGAGATCAGCACGCTGTTGTTGCCGCCGCTCTTGAGGTCGGTACCGCTGCTGTTGCCGATCAGCACGTTGCTGTAGAGCGAGCCGCGCGTCTGGTTCATGTTGACGTAAACATTCCCCTCGGCGGTGCCGCCATAGCCGAACCCGTTCTGCATATCGACCAGCACGGAACCGGGAGAGGCGGAATAGAGTGCGCAGTTCCCATTCCCGGCAAGCCCGCCGCCGAGAGTGCCCGACCCGCCGATCATGTAGTCGCCAACGCCGCCCTGGATCGTGTCCCAGCCGGTGCCGCCGTTGACGGTTATATTGCCTGCCGTGGCGGTGTAGGAGCTTCCGCCGCCGGGTAGATTGACCACGGTGTTGCCGGCCGGCGGGGGCGGGGTGGTGGTGTTCCCGCAGGTGTTGCTGCCGATGACTTTGTTGCTGCCGTCGAAAGAAAGGCTCCAGGAGCCATTCGTCCCGACAAACAGGTTGAACCCGCCGTTGCCGGTCTGGGTCGTCAGGAAGCCAGCCGAGGTTTCGAGTGCAAGCCCGGCATAGGGGCTGTAGGCCCAGAAGAGATTGCTCAGGGTGTTCGAGGCGCCATTCTGGCCCGCTGTCACAAAAGGCAGGGGAGGCGGAGCGACGATCGCATTCACCAGCGTGATGAATGAGGGCGTGAACAGTCCCAGACCAAGGCCATCCGTGCCGAAACCGGTGGTTCCGTCGCCGAAGCCATCGCCGGCGTACCCATTGCCCTTGCCGTGTTCGTCCGTTTTGGTGTTTTTCAAAGGAGCACCCTCACGTTATCGCGCACTAAACCGATCGTAGCCGTTCGTAACCGATCGAACCATATCGTACGGCGATTAATATTATAATCGCATCTCCATTGCCAAAACATTGCGGATGTGTGGGTTTCTATGTCCACGACGTCGCGATACCGTCACATAATCGCCTATTGGCAGGCCGTCGGTACCAGCGTTGATCGCTGGGTCGAGGATGCGTGGAGCGATTGATAGGTGGCCGGTTTGAACATTCTTTTCATTCACCAGAACATGCCTGGGCAGTTTCGGCACCTGGTCCGGCGCCTCGTTTCCGACGGCGCCCACCGTGTGGTTTGCATTGGCCGGCGCAAGGATTTCGCTGTCCCTGGAGCGGGCCGCGTGGTGTACGATTTGCCGCCCGCCGCGATCGGCCCAAACCTGTTCCTGACACCGATGGAAACCGGCGTACGGCATGGCATTCAGGTTGCCCGCGCCTGTGAAATACTGGCGAAGAAGGGCTTCCGGCCGGACCTCATTGTCGCTCATCCCGGCTGGGGCGAATCGCTCTACATCAAGGAAGTCTTTCCGCTGGCGCCCTTGGTCCATTATTGTGAATATTTCTACCGCAGCCACGGCGCCGATACGAATTTCGATCCGGCTGACCAGCAGGACCTGGAAGCGAACTGCGTGACACGGACGCGCAACGCCCATCTGCTGCTGGGGTTGGATGCCTGCGATTGGGGAGTCAGCCCGACCTTCTGGCAGAAGCAGCAGCACCCGGCTGCTTTCCATTCGCGGATTTCCGTGCGGTTCGATGGAATCGACACGGACGCCGCCAGCCCCGATCGCAGCGCGACGTTCACGCTGCCCAATGGGCGGGTGCTGTCGGCGGGCGACGAGGTGGTCACCTATGTGGCGCGCGGGCTGGAACCCTATCGCGGCTTTCCCTCGTTCATGCGCGCTCTGCCGGAGATCCTCCGGCGTCGTCCGGCGGCGCAGATCCTCATCGCCGGAAGCGATGAGGTCAGCTACGGCAAGCCGCCGCCCGATGGTGGATCCTGGCGTGCCGCCATGCTGGCCGAAGTTTCGGTTGACCCTGCCAGGGTCCATTTCCTCGGCCCGATCGCGTATACGGACTACCTGCGACTTCTCCAGGTGTCGGCGGTGCATGTCTATTTGACAGTCCCCTTCGTGCTCTCCTGGTCGATGCTGGAAGCGATGGCCGCCGGCTGCCTGGTTGTCGGTTCCGCGACGCCGCCTGTGCAGGAAGTCATCGAGGATGGCCGCAACGGGCTGCTGGCCGACTTCTTCTCGCCGGCGATGATCGCGGCGCGGGTGGTCGCAGGGCTCGAACATGCGCCGCTGTATGCCCCGCTACGCCAGGCCGCACGCTGGACCGCCCTCAGCCGCTATTCGCTGGAACGCTGCCTGCCGCGCCAGATCGCGTTGCTGGAAACGGTCGCGTCCGGCGGCTCGCCGGCGTTGGAATGACGCGCCGTTCCAGCCGGCAGCGGCACTTCGCACGCGCATGATTGCTTCGTTTGATCCAGTCTGGCTAAACCGCGGCCGCAACTACCAGCCGACCGGAGTGAAACCCATGCCAGTCAATCCCGCCGACGGCCCGATCTTAGGGACGCTCTATGGCAGCGACGCGATGCGCGCGGTGTTCGATGAGACGACCTATTTCCAGCGGATGCTCGATGTGGAGGCCGCGCTGGCCCGTGTGCAGGGCCGCATGGGGATCATTCCGGCCGACGCGGCCGAGGCGATCATCGCCGCCGCCAGGGTCGAAAACCTCCGCACCGAGGACCTCGCCGCCAGTGCCCGCAATGTCGGTTACCCGGTTGTCGGCCTCGTCGCCGGCTTGTCGAAGGCAGCCGGCGCGGCCGGCGGGTGGACCCATTGGGGCGCCACCACCCAGGACATCATGGACACCGCGACCGTGTTGCAGGTGCGCGACGGGCTGGACCTGATCGAAGCCGAACTGCGCGCGATCCTGATGGCGTTGGCGGCTCAGGCGGACAAACACCGGAACACGGTGATGGCCGGCCGCACCCATTTGCAGCAGGCACTGCCGGTTACCTTCGGGCTGAAGTGTGCAATTTGGGCCATGCCGTTTCTTTCCCATCTCGAACGGCTGAAACAGCTTCGTGCGCGGGTCCAAACCGTCGAATTCGCCGGGGCCGCCGGCACGCTGGCGTCTCTTGGCGACCAGGGCATTCCGATCATGGAGGCTTTGGCCGCCGAGCTTGGCTTATCCGCCCCGCTTGCCCCATGGCATGTCTGTCGCGATGCGCTGGCCGAGACGGTCAGCTTCCTCGGCCTGGTCAGCGGCACGCTGGCCAAGATCGCGACTGACATCATCCTGCTGGCGCAGACCGAGGTAGGCGAAGTCGCTGAACCTTATGTCGCCGGCCGCGGCCAGTCCTCCACCATGCCGCAGAAGCGCAACCCGATCGCGTCGGAATACATCCTCGCCGCCGGCCGCATGGTGCAGGGGCTGGTTCCGGTGATGCTGGGCGCGATGGCGCAAGACCACGAACGGGCCACCGGCCCGTGGCAGGCCGAAGCCCTCGCGCTGCCGCAAGCTTTCGTGCTGACCCATGGGGCACTGCTGCACACCCGCGCGATCGCCGAGGGTATGGTCGTGGATGCCGCGCGCATGCGGGCGAACCTCGACATCACCCACGGCCTGATCGTGTCGGAGGCGGTCATGATGGGGCTCGCCCCGGTGATTGGCCGCGGCGAGGCGCATCACGTCGTCAAGCATGCCTGCGACGTCGCGCTGACCGAGAAGGTGTCTCTGGCCGATGCGCTCGAACGGGACCCGGTTGTCTCCGCCCGCCTCGATCGTGCGGCGATTGAGACACTGATCAACCCGTCCAACTACCTCGGCAGCACGCAGGGCTTCATCGACCGGGTGGTCGCGGCGGCTGGGTAGTCGAAAATACCAGCGGCCCGTCATTCGACTGAGAGTCGATGCTGCGGGCCGCGGGTGTGACATCCCGCCGAAGGGCAGTCATCAAGAGCCGCGCCTTGTCGCCTACCGTGTCCGGTGTGTCGCCCGGCTTGTAGATTGCTGATCCGATCCCGAAACCGGCGGCGCCCCCCTCTCGCCACGCTGCCATGTTGGTCGCATCGATTCCCCCGACCGGCAGCACCCTGGTCCCGGACGGCAGCACCGCCCGCATCGCGCGCAGCATCGCCGGGCTTGCACCCTCGGCGGGGAACAGCTTCAGCGCGTCGGCACCAGCGGCCAGCATGGCGAAGCCCTCCGTCGGCGTGAAAAAGCCGGGCACCGCCAGCAGGCCGTGACGCTTCGCCGCGCGCACCACCACCGCGTCGGCATGTGGCGTGACGATCAGTTTCCCACCCGCGGCAGCGATTTCGGCCACCTGCGACTCGGTCATCACCGTCCCGGCGCCGATGAGCAGCCGGTCACCGAATGCCCGCGCAAGGGCGGCGATGCTCGCCAGCGGATCGGGTGAGTTCAGCGGAACCTCGACGATGGCGATCCCACCTACCTCCAAGGCGGCGGTGACGGCGACCGCTTCCTCTGGCCGGATGCCGCGCAGGATCGCGACCAATGGGCACTGGGCCAGGTAAGTGCTCAGTTCCATTGCGCATGCTCCGCGATCAGCGCGAGACCCCGCGCCGCGGCCTCGCCATCATGGCGTTCGGCATAGCCGCCGCAGGCAGTGATGGCCTTGGCATACAGCGCCGTCAGCTCCGGTGCGCCGATCACCTGCACGATCGCGCTTGCTGCCGGTGCCAGAGCGGCTCGCACCTCATGCCCGATCAGGATGCCGGACAGATAGGCGGGAGCGTCGGATTCCATCAGGCGGCCGGCCAGGGCCTGGGCGCGCACGCCGAACAAGTGATGCAGCAGGCCGCCAGGGTCCGCTGAACGAGCGACGCCGGCGTCGAACGGAGCGCCGCCGGACGGGCCGTCGCGCATCATGCGGCCCAGGATAGTGTAGCCCCGCAGCGCACCGAACGCCTCGCCGGTCATGTGCGTTGTGAAGCCGGTGATGCGGCCGCGCTCGACCTGCACCCATTTTGAATGCGTGCCGGGCAGGCATGCGATCCCGCCCTCGCGCAGCAATGGCGGCACGCCCAGGACCTGGGTCTCCTCGCCGCGCATCACCTCGGCCACGCCCGATTCGTCGGTGCCGGACAGGCCGGGAACGATCTTCACCCGTGCCCAGTCGAAGCCGATATCGACCAAGGCACCGGCCAGTTCGGCCGGGCCGGCCGGGCAGGGGAGGTAAGGCGCTTCTTTCCAGCCCTGGCGGCTGCCGATCATGCCTGACAGCAGCACCCGGTCCTCCCCGGCGGCGAGCCAGGGGCCGATTTCCTCGCGCAATGTGTCGCCGAACCGTCCGTCGGGGACGTTCAGGATGCCTTTCGGTCCCGCGCGCCGGTCACGGATGTCGCCATCGCGCCCGACGCGGAACGCACGGAAACTGGTCGTGCCCCAATCCACTCCGATCATCGCGTTATCCTCCCGGCTTCGCCTTGCCGGGCAGCGTAACACCGGTTGACCGTTGGCGGCACATTGCGCACACCCAGGTGACCGTCTTTTCCCGGAGTCCCATCACGATGGCGGAAGCACTGACCGCGGACACGATACCGGTGCCGCATGGATTCTTTACGCGTCGCGGCGGGGTTTCGGCTGGTTCGTACGCCAGCCTGAATTGCAGCCTGTCCAGCCAGGATGACCGGGATGCGGTGCTGGAAAATCGCGCTCGAGTTGCCCGCTCCCTCCGCACCGATCCCTCGCGGCTGCTCGGTCTGACGCAGGTGCATGGCATCCATGTCGTGACCGCGACCGCGCCGTGGGCGCCCGGCCAGGGCGAGAAAGCCGACGCCATGGTGACCGACCGGCCGGACCTTGCGCTGGGAATCGTGACCGCCGACTGCGCCCCGGTCCTGTTCGCCGATGCCGGTCGCAACATCGTCGGCGCCGCCCATGCCGGCTGGCGCGGCGCCGTTCTGGGCGTGCTGGAGGCGACCATCGCGGCGATGACCGCCCTCGGCGCCTCTGCCGGCCGCATCACCGCCGCCGTCGGCCCGTGTATCGCGCAGGCATCCTATGAGGTGGGTCCCGACCTGCGCGATGCCGTGCTGGCACGGTCTGCGGCCGACTCGGTGTTCTTCGCCCCCGGCCAGCGCGATGACCGCTGGCAGTTCGATCTTCCCGGCTACTGCGCCGCACGGCTGCGCGCCGCGGGGATCGGCCATGTCGCGGTGACCGGATTCGACACCCTGGCGGAGGAAGACCGCTTCTTCAGCCATCGCCGCCGCACCCTCGCCAAGGCCGGGCCGATCGGCCACCAGATCTCGGTCATCAGGCCGGCGTGACCCTGCCGGCACCATGATCGCGTTCAAAACCCCTTCCGGTGTATCCCGCCATCTGCTTCAAGCGGCCGGATGATTGCTCGTCTCGGCCGCCTGGCCCTGCTTCTCTGCCTCGCCCTGTCCGCGTGCGGCGACCTGCCGGAACCGTTCCTGGGGAATCCCGGCGCGACAGCCCGCCGGCTTGCCCAGCCACTCACGCCGTTGCTGGCCGTCCCACCCGGGGCGGACACCTTGCTGCCTGACGCCGCCAACCAGGATCTGGCGAAGCAGATCGCCCTCGCGCTGCAAGCCACTGAAGTGCCGGCGATGGTGCGTGCCCCGGAGACGACCGATTGGCGCCTGATCATACGGGCGAAGCGCGACGGAGATGCGGTGAGGCCGATATTCAGCGTGCAGGACCCGCAAGGCAAGGAACAGGGCAGCGCCGATGGGGAGAATGTGCCGCTCAAGGCATGGGCCAATGCGGACCCGGCCCTGATGCGGCAGGTTGCCGCCGAAGCCGCCCCGCGGATCGGTGCGGCGCTGACCGGCATCCGGGTCGCGCACGACAAGGCTGACCCGGGCAGCCTGTACAACCGCGCGGCCAAGGTCGACGTCGCAGACGTCACCGGCGCCCCCGGCGACGGCAACGCGACCCTCACCCAACAGATGCGCGCCCGGCTTGCGGCGCTTGGTCCGGTTGTGCTGACCACCCCCACCGGGGCGGATTTCATCATCCAGGGCGAGGTCAAGGTGGTTCCGCTGCCGAAGCGGCAGGAACGGGTGGAAATCCAGTGGATCGTGAAGACCGGCTCGGGCGACGAGCGCGGCCGCGTGGTTCAGTTGAACGAGATCCCCGCCGGGACGCTGGATCGGTATTGGGGCGACGTCGCCGTGGTGGTCGCGACCGAAGCATCCAACGGGGTGAACGACGTGGTCCGGCGGCAATCCGGGCACGACCCGAATGAGACCCGGCAATCCACCAAATAGTTGGGTGCCCTGATGCCGATCGTGGCTATTGGGGGGCATCAGTGTCTTATGGCAACAAATTGGGCCGGTCTGTTTTTGTACCCGGACCGACGACCCTGCGGGCGTCGAGCAGAGGTGATCGCTCTAAGGCGGCGGTCCGGGCGCCCTGTCCGGGGCGGCGGAGGCCAGCGCGGTTTCGACGGTGTCGAGCAGGCTCGCGAGCGTGAAGGGTTTCAGCACGAAAGGACGGGGTTCGTCGGTCAACGTCGCCATGCGTTCGGCATCGCCTGACATCAGGATGACCGGTATGCCGGCCCGGTCGGCCTCCGGAATGAGATTCTCATCGATCCCGCCCGGCAGCGTGCAGTCGAGCAGCATCAGCCGGACGCCGCCGTCACGGAGTTGACCCATCGCTTCGGCCGCGGTTGTGACGACGGTCGTGGGATAGTCGTCCAGCGCGGCCGCTATGACCTCCGACACCATTGGATCGTCCTCGACCACCAGGATCCGATTTCTCTCCGCCATCTGGCCGCCCCGGTTGAGATTTCTGCCGGACATTAAATGAAATTCATGGACGTGCGAAACGTCGCGAACCTTTCCGCTTAGGCCGTCAACAAGTTTTGACGTGAATCCGGTCAGGTCCGCGACGGTCTGTCTGTGTCAGGCGCGGATGTCCTCGCCTAACGCGGTTTCGTAGACCCGCACCATCGACGCCGAGTCCGAGGAGCCGAGGCCCATGCCGCGGGCCATCCGCATCAGGCTCATGACCTGCGGCGCGATCAGGCCAGGCACGCCCAGTTCGTCCGCCATTTCCAATGCCAGACGCAGGTCCTTGTGCGCGAGATCCAGCGCGAATGTTGCCTCGAAGTTGCCCGCGAGGGTCTTGGCCGACAGGTTGGCATAGCCGGTGGACATGCCGCTGGCGTTGCGGATCACCGCATCCAGCTTCTTCAGGTCGATACCAGAACGTTTGCCGATCATCAGTGCCTCGGCCGCGGCGGCGGAGTTGCAGAAGGCCAGCATGTTGTTGATCAGCTTGGCGGTGGAGCCGTAGCCGATGTCGCCCATGTGGATGACCTCGCCGCTGAACGATTTCAGCAGCGGCAGGTTCTGCTCGAACACCTTTGCGTCGCCGCCGACCATGATGACGATGGTGCCGTCTTTCGCCCGCGCGGTGCCGCCGGACACCGGCGCTTCCAGCATTTGGATACCCTTGGCCTTCATGCCCTCGTTCACCCGTTTCGCTGTCGCGGGGGAGTTGGTGGACAGGTCGATGAAGACCGTGCCAGGTTTGGCGTTCTCGGCGATGCCGCCGGCGCCAAGCGTCACTTCCTCGACTATGCGCGGGACCGGCAAGGAGGTGATCACCACGTCGCAGCGTGAGGCGACATCGGCGACCGACGTGCCGGAGGACGCGCCCAGATCGGTGCAGGCTTTCACCGCTTCGGGGCTGAGGTCGAAGACGACGACTTCATGGTTGGTGTTGCGGATGATGTTCCGGCACATCGGGCCACCCATGTTGCCCACGCCGATGAAGCCAACTTTCATGTCGCGTTTCCCCCTCTTTTGGCCGGACCAGACCGGTGCTGGGGGCAGTGTGGCGGAATCTTGAGCGTCTGTCAGGGGGCGCGGCGTGAATCGGCCCGGTTGAGAACGGGCGGTGGTGGGGCTGGACACGACTGAAGCATAGCCATGCCGACGGTGCGGTCGTGCACGCGCCCGGGGATCAAGCGGTCGATCCGGTCATTGCTCCAGTAAAGGTCTGCCGGAACTGTTAAGAAATGGTCTGTGGATCGGGAAGGAGGCAGCCCCATGCGGACGATCCCGGCGCGCGATGTGACCTGCAAGACGATCTTCGACTGCACGGCGCCATGGCATATGTGCGAGCATTTCGTCCGTGCGGGTTTCCGCGAGGCCGACCCGACACCGTTCGCACCCGGCCTCTTTCAGGAGCCGTGTCGTGACTGTCCCCCGACGCATGATCGTCGGCATCACCGGCGCGACGGGCATCGTATTCGGCATCCGCGCTGGAGATGCTGCGGGGGATGGGCATCGAGACGTATCTTGTACATCAGCTTGCTACGCCAGCGTGGGGCCAATCAATTATCGAAATGACCGAAAATACTACGGTCTCGAAAAGAAATCCGCAGTGCGCCGGCGCGTCGTTCATCATCGTCCTCCATGAATCGAATCAATGGTTCGGTGCAGATTTGGTATTTTAGCCTTTTGTCATTTGGTTTTTTGCCAGATTGGCCTGCCTCCGACACCGGCGCGGGTTGATTTCCAGACGACAATGAAAGATGATTGGTTTGGCTTTTCGAGCCTGACCGGAGTCCAGTTTGAAACGGCGGCGATCCATCAATCCCGGCCTGTCGCTCGGCATGTTTGGCCGTGGCACGCTGTCGCGCGTTTCGACGCTCGCCGCGTGCTGGGCGCTGCTCATTCAGATCCTCATTCCGCTGCATCACATATCGCAGGCGTATGCGGCGGTTGCCGATACGCCGGGATGGGCGATTGGTTCGCTTTGCCATGCCGATGACGATGCGGTTCCGGTCGCGGCGCCGGCCGATCATCAGCAGAGCCCATCCAGACAAATGCCGGCCGGAGACCGATCGATTTGTCCGATCTGTCTGAGCCTGCATGTCGGGACCGTGTTCATGCCCCCCGTGCCGATCGAGGCGCCGGTCTCAACCCGTGTCGCGGAGGTGCGGTTTGCCCGAGCCCCACCATCGGGGACGGCTGTCTGCTATCGAAGCCCAGCCCAGGCCCGCGCACCCCCGTCATTGATCTGACCGCGATTCGGCCGCTTGTCCGCCTCTGCCCCTCCGGCAGCGGCGGCGTGGGGCTGTCGCGTTTCCGTGACGGCATCGTCTAACGGCCCGTGCCGCATGCGCCGGGGCGGGATGCCGTCGGGTCATCATGCTCACAGGTGCGGACTGCCCGGTTCAGGCAGTGCGGGAAGCGGACGCGATTGTTTTCTTTGCAACAACTATTCAGGATCGTCGATCGGGCCCTGGTGGCAGCGCTGTTGCTGGCGTTGTCGTGGCCAGGTGCCACTGCGGCCCATGCCGTCCTGAAGGACCACTTTCCCGCCACGGACGCTTCACTGTCCGTCGCGCCATCCGAGGTGCGCCTCGTCTTCAATGAGATGGTGACGCCCGTCGTGGCGCGGGTCCTCGACGCCGGCGGCCATCCGGTTAGCGACGCCGACGCCGTATTCGAAACCGATACGACCGTGCATGTCCGGCTGCCGCCGGCGCTGGTGCCCGGCAGCTATGTCGTTAGCTATCGGGTCATTTCCGCCGATTCCCATCCGGTCGGCGGCAGCTTTGTTTTCGCGTTCGGTGTCGCCGCCCCGGACGGGGGACTGGCGCAACGCCTCGGTGGCGCGTCGGACTCCCAGGCGTGGCCGATGATCGCCGCGATACTGCGTGCCGCCTTCTACGGCACATTCCTGATCGCCGCGGGCGGGGGCTTGTTCCTGGCGTTCATCGACCGGCGGCCCACGGCCGCGCACGCTGACCGGGGGTTGGTGTTGGGGACGTCGCTCGCGGCCGCGTTGCTGCTGGTGCTGCTGGTTGGGATCGAGGGCGGGTTCGCTGCCGGCGTCTCGCTGGCCGGGCTGCTCGACCCCGCGGTCTGGCGCGTCGGGATGCACACGACGCTGGGGTCGAGCGCGATCATCACCATCGCCGGAGTGGCGATGCTGGCAGTGGGCGTGGTCCGGGGCGAGCAACCCGTCGTGGTTGGCGGAACGGTCCTGGCGCTGGCGGGCTTCGCCCTGACAGGGCACGTGGCGACCGCCCAGCCGCGGTGGCTGACCGTGCCCGCCCTGATCGTGCATGTTGGCCTCGCGGCGTTTTGGGTGGGCGCGCTGGTGCCGTTATACCGGCGCCTCGGCGCCGAGACGGCCGCCGTCGCCGCCCCGATCGTGGCGCGCTTCGCTGGCTTGGCGCTTATGCTGGTGCCATGCCTCATCGCCGCGGGCTTGACCATCGCCACGATCCAGGTCGGAACGCCGGCGGCGCTGACTGGCACCGCGTATGGCCGGCGCCTGCTGACGAAGCTCGGCCTGGTGGCGGCACTCCTGTCCTTCGCCGCGCTTAACAAGACCAGGCTGACGCCACGCCTGGGGGGCGGCGACGCCGGGGCGGCCCGGCTGCTTCGCGCGGCGATTGGCGCCGAGATAGCGCTTGTCGCGGGCGTGCTGGCCGCCACGGCGTCGCTGGGGCAAGTCACGCCGCCGCGGGCCCTGGCCGAAGCCGCCCACCCGGCGGCGGACATTGCCATCAGCGCGCGGGCGGGCAGCCGCACCGCCTTGATCAAGGTGGTGCCGGGCCGCCGCGGCGACAATCGCCTGGCCGTGACGCTGTTGAACCCGGACGGCACGCCGGCCGCGGCGCGCGGGGTCTCGGTTTGGCTGTCCAACCCGGACCTCGGCATCGAGGCGAGCGAGCGGGAAATGACCCGCGAAGCCGCCGGCCGGTTCGTGATTGAGCGGCTGCCATTGCCCATAGCAGGCAACTGGACGGTGGAAATTGATGCGCTGGTGACCGACTTCGACCAATGGGTGTTCACCGCGACGGTGCCGGTGCCATGAGCCGCGCTTCCCCCAGCTTCATCGTCGTTCCGCGATTGCACGGCTTTGCCTTATGGATTGCCGCGGCCGCGCTGCTGCTGCAGGCGATGCTGCCGACGGTTCAACAGCCCACTGGCTTCGAGGGTGGCAACATCGAGGTGCTGTTCGGCGATATCGTGGCGCATTGCACGGCATCGTCTGCCGGATCGGAGACCGTGCCGCCGGATCAGCATCCTCCAGCCCATCGGCCGCTGGACTGTTCAATCTGTCACAGGTTCCACGCGATCGGGAGTTGCGTGCAGCCAGTCGTCGTCGCGATGCCGGTCCGCTTCCCGATTTTCCTGTGTTATCTCATATGGCCGAACGCGCCCGGCTATGTCTTCCGCTTCGAGATCGCGACCCGTCCGCGCGGCCCTCCGAGGTCTGTCTGACCGCCAACTCTCAGATTTTCCTTGCAGGAGCCAAACCATGCCTCGCTTGTCCGCGCGCGTCGTCGCGCTCGCCCTGATCGGGCTTTCATCGTCGGCCTTCGCCCATGTTACCGCCCACCCGGCGTCAGGTGCGGCCGATTCCTATTTCGAAACGGCGTTCAATGTTCCGCATGGATGTGACGGGTCTTCGACCGTCGCTGTCAGGATCAAGATTCCCGAAGGTGTCATGTCAGTTAAGCCGCAGTTCAAGGCGGGTTGGACAGTCACCATCAAGAAGCGAACGCTCGACGCGCCGGTGCGGGTCGCGCACGGGCGGACCATCACCGAAACGGTCGACGAGGTGGACTGGGAGGGGGGCCCACTGCCCGACAGCATGTATGACAGTTTCGGGATGCTGATGAAGCTGCCAGGCACCGCGGGTGTGACGCTCTATTTCCCGGTGGTCCAGGAATGCCAGCAAGGTGTGCATCGCTGGATCGAGATTCCCCCGCCGGGCAAGGGCTGGAGCGACATGCGGGAGCCGCCGCCCTTTGTGAAGGTCGTTCCGGCAACGCCCTGAGCGGCGGCCCTTATGATTCCGATAATACAATGAAATCTTGGGCCGGCGTACGTCGGCCATAGGGAAAATCATGCTACGTTTTCGTCTTCTGGGCAGCAGTGCATTCGCGCTGCTTGGCTTCATGGCCGCCGCCCCGGCCCAGACCGCCGCGCCGGCCGCGGCGTCCGATCAGAATCTGCCCGCTGGGGTGATCAGTCTGCCGCCCATGACCGTCACAGCCACGCCGGGCATAGACTCGCCCGCGACGCCGCCGCAGTCGCCGGTAATCCTGAAATTCTCCCTGCCGCAGACGGTCGAGAGCATCGATAGGAAGAAGATCGCTGACACGATCAACATCGTCGATACCGAGGACGCGGTGAAATACCTGCCCAGCATTTTTGTCCGCAAGCGGAATGAGGGCGACAATCAGCCCACCTTGGAAACGCGCACCTGGGGGGTGAATTCCAGCGCACGCAGCCTAGTTTACGTCGATGACGTGCCGATCTCGGCACTGGTTTCCAATAACAACACAACAGGGGCGCCGCGGTGGGGGATGGTCTCGCCGGAGCAGATCGCGGGCATCGACATGCTCTACGGACCGTTCGCGGCGGAATATCCAGGTAACTCGATGGGTGGCGTGATGCTGATCACGACCCGCATGCCGGACGGGCCGGAGGTCACGGTCGATCAGACGGCCGCCGTGCAGCACTTCAACTACTATAAGACCGACAAGGTGTTCCCGACATCGAACACGGCCGCCACGGTTGGCGACAAGCAAGGCCGGCTGACCTGGTTCCTGAGCGCCAATCTGGAGGATAGCTACAGCCAGCCGATCTCGTTTATTACCAACAGTCGTGCGCCGGCGGGAACCACGGGGACCATTTCAGCGCTGAGCAAGGTTGGGGCGGTGGCCGACGTGGTGGGCGCCGGAGGCCTGCTGCACACTACGATGACCAACCTGGTCGGTAAGGCCGCGGTTGATCTGACCGACTGGCTGCGCGCGACCTACACGGTCGGCCTGTGGGACAGCCATACCCAGTCCAGGGTCCAGACTTATCTGTACGACGCCAGCGGCAACCCGACCTATGGCGGTATCTCGGGCTTCGGCAGCAATACCTACAACTGGCAGCAAGACCACCTGATGAACGCGCTGTCCCTGAAGACAGACACGAAAGGCAACTGGGACGGGGAGGTGATCATCACGCGATACGACTTCCTGAATGACATCCAGAGGAGTTCGGCGGGCGTGCTCACCGGTGAGACATTGAAGACCAACGGCTACATCGCCCGGCTCGACGGCACCGGCTGGACTACGATGGACGCGAAGGGGATCTGGCGTCCGGCCGGGGTGGACGGAGACGATGAAGTCAGCTTCGGTGTGCATCGCGACCAGTATACTTTGGACAATCCGACCTACAACACACCCAATTGGCAGAACTCTCCCGACAATGGGAACGGCACCTATTACACGTACGGAAAAGGAAAAACCGAAACTTACGGCCTGTGGGCGCAGGATGCGTGGAAATTCGCACCCGGATTCAAGCTCACTTTCGGCGGCCGGGCCGAGGACTGGAGAGCCTATGATGGCTACAACCTGTCCGGGACGACCGCCGTGTCCCAACCGCAGGAGCACGCGGCGAATTTCTCCCCGAAGGCTTCGCTGTCCTGGCAAATCGATCCCGCCTGGGTGACGGTGTTCTCGTACGGACAGGCCTATCGCTACCCAACCGTGTCGGAGCTGTACCAGATCGTATCGACCGGAAGCACCTATGCCGTCCCCAACGCCAACCTGACGCCAGAATCCGTGCAGTCCTTCGAACTCGCGATCACGCGGGAGATCGACAACATCAAAATGCGGCTGTCGCTGTTCCAGAAAGATACCACCAACGCTCTGGTACAACAGACCAACCTGATAAATAACGTATATACGTCGGTATGGGAGAATGTCGCCAGGACCCGCAACCGGGGCGTGGAATTCGTCTTTCAGGAAAAGGATGTCTTCATTCCAGGACTGGAGTTGTCCAACAGCGTGACATACGTGGACTCGCGGATCATGTCCGACCCGACATTCCAGAGCGCGACGGGTACGACCGCGACCGGCAAGCATGTTCCCTATGTTCCGGACTGGCGCGACACGGTCCAGGTCACCTATCGCCCGAACGATGATCTCGCGATTGCCGCGGCGGTTCGGTACAGTGGCAAGATGTATTCGACGCTCGACAATACCGACACTGTTTCCCACGTCATGGGCAGCTTCGACCAGTTCCTGGTCGCGGATGTCCATGTTCACTATCAACTTTCAAATTACCTGACGGCCAATGCCGGCATTGACAACGTGTTCAACGAAAAATACTTCGAATACCACCCGTTCCCTGGCCGCACCTATCTGGCCAACCTGAAGCTGCGATTCTAGCCGTTCATTGGCCCAGACGCCTCGGCCGCTCGCAATAGGCGGCCGAGGCGTCCGTTCAATCATGCTCTAGCGACGACGTTACTGGAACGAATACGCATCCATCCGCAGGATCGAATACATCGCGGAGGCATGCAGCCGCGTCGCGACGGCATTCGCGCCCCCAGCGCCCATCGCGACGAACAGCGGCAGCAGATGCTCCTCGGTCGGGTGCTGTTCGGCCGCGTATGGCGCGCGCTGGCGGTATGTCAAAAGGTCGCTGGTTCGCTGCTCGGTGATCGCGTTATCGAACCAATCGGCGAAGGCCACGACGTCGGGGGCAGCCGGCGCGGCCGCATCGCCACCCCGGAACCGCGACAGATTGTGCGTGAACGATCCGGAACCCAGGATCAACACCCCCTCATCCCGCAGCGGCGCCAGGGCCCGACCGAGTTGCAGGTGATGCGCAGGGCCGAGATGGGACTGCACGGAAACCTGCAGCACCGGGATGCTGGCATCGGGATACATCAGTATCAGTGGCACCCACGCGCCATGATCCAGCCCGCGCGTATCGTTCAGCGCGCTCGCGAGCCCGGCCGCGCATAGCAGGTCGGTTGCTTTCTCGGCGATCTCGGGCGCGCCGGGTGGCTCGTAGCGCATCTCATAGAGGGCACGCGGAAAGCCGTAGAAGTCGTGGATCGTCGTGTTGCGGGCCGTGCTGCTAAGCGTCGGAACATGCGTCTCCCAGTGCGCGGAGGCGACCAGGATGGCGCGCGGCCGGCCGAGTTGCTGGCCCAGGCCGCTCAGGAAGTCTCGGGCCGGCGAATCGACCAGCGGCAAGGTCGGTGCACCGTGGCTTAGGAAGATGGACGGGAACATAGCGGGCCTCCTCGTCGGGATGATTGATGGGTCTATTCGGCGGCAACGGCCGGGCGGCGCAAGGTCCCGGTGATCGAGGGGCTAAGCGCCTACGCACCGGCGCCCGGTAGCGCCTGCACAACCAGCGCCGTGGTCCCGGCAAAGATGGCGCGTCTTGGGGCGGCCCGCACCTCCCGAAAGGTGTAGAAGGTCTATGCACAACCGTATGGGCAGCGGGACCGGAGCGGACGAACCATGCTGGACTGGGATGATCTGCGGACGTTTCTAATGATCGCGCGCCACCGCACGCTGTCCGGCGCGGCGCGGGCGCTGGGGGTGCAGCAGCCCACCATGGGCCGTCGGCTGGAGGCACTGGAACAGCGGGCCGGCGCCACACTGTTGCAGAAGACCCCGACCGGTTACGTGCTGACCGAGGCGGGCGAAGCGGTCTTAGGCAACGTCGAGCGCATCGAAGCCGAGACACAGGCCGTCGAACGCCTTATCGCCGGGAAGGATTCGCGCCTGGAGGGTACCGTGCGCCTGACCACACTGGAAACCCTGGCCGCCGAGATCCTGTCGCCGGTACTGGCGGCTTTCCGACTGAGCCATCCCGCGTTGCGGGTCGAAATCGTGGCGGCGACGCGGTCGCTCAGCCTGACCAGGCGGGAGGCCGACGTGGCGCTGCGGCTCGCGCCGTTCACCCAATCCGATATTGTCGCGCGCAAAGTGGGGGCTGTCGCCTTTGGCCTTTACGCTTCCGCTGTCTATCTGGAGCAGTTCGGCTCGCCAGACTGGGAACGCGGCGCGGAGGGGCATGCCTTGATCGTGACAGAGGCCGATCTTTTGGACACGCCGGAGATGCGATGGTTGCGCGGGCTTGCGCCGGCCATGCCGGTCGCGCTGGCCAGTAACAGCCGTCTCGTGCATCGCGCCGCCGCACGCGAGGGGATCGGGATCGCCTGCCTGGCGCGGTATCTGGGCGATAGCGAGCCTGGTTTGATCCGCATTCCGGCTCCGAGTGGGGCCGCTCCGTCGCCGGTCCGGGATCTGTGGCTGGGTGTGCATAGCGATATGCGCCATACGCCTCGGATCAGGGCGTTCACCACGGCGCTACAGGATGGTCTGAAACACGCGGCGGGACGGCTGCAGCCCGTGACTTAAAGCGTTGTCGCGCGGCGGGCGAAGGCCATTGCATTCACTTTTCGCCGGTCCGCCTAGCCGATCGGCAGACCGGGCAGAGGCGGGCAGGCGGGCGAAGAGACCGTCAGAACCTTGAACAGTCGCCCCATTGCAGTCGGCTCCGCCAGCCGCCGGGCGGCTTCGACCAAGGCCAATGCCTGCTCCGGCGACCGGTTCCGCGCCAACCGTTCGGTGCGTTGGAACAGGCCGAGTGCCGCCAGGAAAGGTCCCTGCGGCGCGGGGCCCTGCACACCGGCACCATGGATACGCGCGACATCCCCGAGATCGGCGAAATCGACATGAGCGGTCAGGTCGGCTGAACCCGCCAGTGAAAGCGGGTTGACCGGGCGTTTGTCCGCGATCGCTTGCAGGCTGTCGCCGGCCGCGCTGTGCTCTGGCCCATAATCAAGGAACAAGGCCGCGCCCGGGTGGCGCCGAACCCGGCCGGCGACCTCGGCGATGAAGTCCCGCGACGGTTCGTTCAGCTCGACGATGTCGCCCTCGGCGGCGATGCGGCCGGCCGGAACGTCGGCGGCGTCGGCTGGCTGTTCGGCCCATTGTCCCGCCGCGACGAACCGCTCCGTCCACCCGGTGCCGCGGCGGACGAACTGGCGGATCGGCAAGGCATCGAGGAACTCGTTGGCCACCAGGATCATTGGCTGGTCAGGAACGGTGGAGAGATCGCCGTGCCACGTCGCGTCCGGTATGCGGGCAGCCTGTGCCGCGCGCAGGCGGGGCGAGGTTTCGATCAGGTGGACTTGCAGGGCCGCGGCGAAGCCGGGTGCTGCGCGGTGTGCTGCCCGCAATGCGTCGGCCATCAGTGTGCCGCGCCCCGGGCCGGCTTCGACCAGCGAGATCGGGGTAGGGCTTCCAAGCAATTGCCAGGTGACGGCTGCCCACAGGCCGATAATCTCGCCGAAGACCTGGCTGATTTCCGGGGACGTGGTGAAGTCGGCGAAAGGGTCGTGCGTGGCGTAGTAGATCGCGTTGGCGCGCGCCATGAAGCGATCCAGGCGCTCGGGGATGGCGGGTCGGGTCATCGGCGAGGGGGTGTAGGGTGCGTTGCTGTCACGGCCGCACCCTGGTGTCATGGCGGGGCTTGGCCCCATGCGTATCAGGATAAGCGCCGAATGGAGCAACGCCGTCCCCGCACTCGTCATCGCCCGGCACGGTCCGGGCCATCTGATCCAGCGCCGTACCTTGGCAGATGGCCCGGACTGCGCCGGGCCATGACGATGCGGGAGAATGCCGTGCTCCAACCACGCCCTTATCCCGATACCTATGGGGCTTGGTCCGGCCATCACGCAGACGGGACATGCTCAGCTCCCACTCTTATCAGGACCGACGGGGACGAGCCCGGATGATCAGCCACGCGCCGGCCACGAACATTGGAACGGACAGGATCTGTCCCATCGTGGTCCCAAACGCCAGGAAGCCCAGAAAAGAATCCGGCTCGCGGAAGCACTCGCCGATAATGCGGGCGACGGCGTATCCACACAGGAACACCCCGGCCAGCAGACCGAAGCGGGCACGCAGCGCCTCTCGCCGGGACAGCATGAACATCAGCGCGAACAGCAGTACACCTTCCAGCAGCGCCTGGTACAGCTGGCTTGGATGGCGGGGTTCCATGCCGGCGCGCGGGAAGATCATCGCCCAGGGCAGCCAGTCGGGAGCCGGGCGGCCCCACAACTCCCCGTTGATGAAATTCGCGATCCGGCCCAGACCCAGGCCGATCGGCGCAACGACCGCGATCCTGTCGGCAAAGCCGAACAGCGGGATGCTGTTGCGGCGACAGAACAGGATGATCGCGATGGCGACGCCCAGCATGCCGCCGTGAAAACTCATGCCGCCTTCCCAGACGGCCAGGATCATGGCGGGATGCGCGAGATAGGTGCCTGGCTGGTAGAACAGCACGTAGCCAAGCCGTCCGCCAAATACGACGCCCAGCGTGGCCCAGGTCAGGAAGTCATCGACCTGCAACGGGGTGGCGACCGCCGGGGCCAGCCGCACGAACCGCCGCACCAGGCGCCAGCCAACCACCAGCCCGGTGATATAGGCCAGTGCGTACCAGCGAATGGCCAGTGGGCCGAGCTGGACGATGACCGGGTCGAATTGTGGAAAGAGCAGGACGGGGATCATACGAAGTGGTCTGCCGCCGCGAGATGATCCTGCACGTAGCGGCGGATGCCTTCCTCCAGCGGCGTGAACTGGCCCGTGTAGCCGGCGGCTCGCAACCGCTCCATCGGCGCCTGGGTGAAGGACTGGTACTGCCCGCGCAGGCTAGCCGGCATGTCGATGAATTCGACGGCGCGCGGCTTGCCCGCCGCGTCGGACACGGCATGCGCCAGATCCAGGTAGGTCCGCGCCCGGCCGGTGCCCAGGTTGAACAGGCCGCTGACCGATGGTGTCTCCAACAGCCAGAGCATGACATCGACCACGTCGCCCACCCAGATGAAGTCGCGCGATTGGGCGCCGTCGGGCAGGCCGGGCTGATCCGACTTGAAAAGCCGGGCAGGGGCGCCGGAGGCGACTTCGTCATGCTTGACCTTCACGACCGAGATCATGCGGCCTTTGTGATATTCGTTCGGCCCATAAACGTTGAAGAACTTCAGGCCGGCCCATTGTGGCGGCTGTTCTCGCCGCGTGACCAGGGTCTTGGCGACCAGCAGGTCGAAGGCGTGTTTGGTCCAGCCATACAGATTGAGCGGCTGCAGCCGTTCGAGGGCGGGCAACGAAAAGTCGTCGTCGAAGCCCTGGGCGCCGTCGCCATAGGTCGCGGCGGACGAGGCATAGACCATGCGCACCCCGCGCCCGGCGCACCATTCCCAGATGCGGCGGCTGAGCTCCACATTCGTCGCCCAGGTGTGATCGCCGTCCACCGCGGTCGTCTCGCTGACCGCGCCCAGATGGAACACCATCTCCAGCGGCGGGTGACTGTCGAGGAACGCATCCAGGTCGGTGGGATGAATGATGGGCGCCGGCGGATGCTTCGCCAAGTTGCGCCACTTGCCGTCGCTGCCAAGCGTGTCGACGACCACGGTTTCATGCCCGCGCCGCACCAGTGCCGCTTGCAGATTGGAGCCGATGAAGCCGGCGCCGCCAGTTATCAGGATCATGGCCGCGCTATATACGTGTCGAACAGCGGCTGCGAAAGCCGCCTGACCCAACAGGAGCACCCTTCGATGAGCGATCGGCCACGATTTTTTGATGATTTCGCCGGCGTGGCGGGTGGAGCGATCTCCGCACTGGCGGGACTGCGGGAGGAAGCCGAGGCGATGATGCGCGCCCGGCTCGACGACCTGATCCAGCGTCTGGACCTCGTGCGGCGGGAGGAACTCGAGGCGGTCCAGGAACTCGCCGCGAACGCCCGCGCCGGTCAAGAGGCCGCGGAAGCGAAGGTCGGCGCACTGGAAGCCCGGCTGGCCGCGCTTGAAACCCGCGTGGCCGCGCTCGAGTCGGCGAACGACGATGTCGTCGCACCGGAAGGATTGTGACGGTCATACGATCGCTTTCCACCGCAGTGCGGCTTTATGGAAAAAAAGACATCCAAGGTTTCCGCAAAAATGGAGTCGCGGCACTTGCGGCCCGAGCGGACACGTGGATAGGCTTGAGGTGTGACCAACTTCGGGCGAATCCGAGCGCCGGGTGCGCGTTCCGGTTTCAACACTATCCCGGGGGTGAAGGTCACGCTCGGCCTTCCTTTTGACGGGAGACCCCGCATGTCAGCATCGCTGACCACGTCCATGGACACCGCCGCCAATCCCCTTGATGTGATGGAGCAAATCGTCGCCGCGAATGAATGGGAATTCGACCGCCGCAGTGACTCGGAGATGGCGGCCGAGGCACCAGGGCACTGGTGCGACTACGGCCTGTTTTTCAACTGGTCGCACGAAATCAGTGTCATGCACTTCACCTGCGCCTTCGACCTGAAGGTGCCGGAAAAACAGCGCGGCGCGCTGTATGAACTGCTGGCGCTGGCCAACGAAAAGCTTTGGCTGGGCCATTTTGGCCTTGAAGGCGAGGACGGCATGCCGGTCTTCCGGCACGCGGTGCTGTTGCGGGGGGCGCCGGGCGCCTCGGCCGAGAGCCTGGAAGACCTGATCGATATCGCCCTGACCGAGTGCGAGCGGTTCTTCCCGGCGTTCCAGTTCGTGCTGTGGGGCGGCAAGTCGCCGGCCGACGCGCTGGCCGCGGCGATGCTGGACTGCGTGGGGGAAGCGTGACCTAATTCGCGGGTCAGACGGGGGCCTGGCTGGGCCCTACCACTCATGGCCGGTCTAACATAAGCTGTTTAAGGCCGGTGACCGTTGTCGTCCCGTTATGGCCCGGCGCGGTCCGGGCCATCTGCCTCGGCACGGTGCTGGTCAAAGCGGTCCGGACTGCGCCGGGCCATAACGGCACCGTGGTCGGTCGAGCATGTGCATGGTACTGAGGAGGCAACGAAGGACTGTGAGCACAATATGACATCAACCATGGGGGCCATCCCGCCGATCCTCCTGGTGGGATGCGGGCGCATGGGCAGCGCGATGCTGTCTGGTTGGCGGGAGCAAGGATTGGCGCCGTCCGTTGCCGTCGATCCGGCGCCGTCCGCCGCCGCGTTCGCCGGCCCGGACATGACCGTGGTGGCCGATGCCGCTGCGATTCCCGATGGATTCGCTCCGGCGGCTGTCGTGCTGGCGGTCAAGCCGCAGAATGCCGCGGCGACGCTTCCGGCCTATGCGCGCTTCGCTGGCAGTTCGGTGTTCCTGTCGATCATGGCCGGGCGTACCATCGCCGGCATTGACGCCCTGCTCGGCCCGTCCGCGGCGATCGTGCGGGCGATGCCCAACACGCCGGCGGCGGTTCGCCAGGGTGTCACGGTCGGTTGCCCCAGCCCCGGCGTCAGCACATCTCAGCGAGCCTTGTGCGACAGGTTGCTGCAGGCGATCGGCAAGGTTGCCTGGGTCGAGGACGAAGCGTTGCTGGACCCCGTCACGGCGGTGTCGGGCAGCGGGCCGGCCTATGTGTTCCTGCTCGCCGAGCTGATGGAACAGGCGGCGATCGAGCAGGGAATCCCCCCCGACCTCGCCCGGCTGCTGGCGCGGCAGACGGTTTCCGGCTCGGGGGCGCTGCTGGCCGCGAGCCCCGAAGATGCGGCGGACCTCCGCAAGGCGGTCACCAGCCCCGGCGGCACGACGGCCGAGGCGCTGTCAGTGCTGATGGCCCCCGAGGCCTGGCCGGTCGCGCTTTCCCAGGCGATCGCCGCGGCGACTCGGCGGTCCCGCGAACTGGCAGGTTGAGCCGGTCATGATGCAACCTATCTCTTTGCCATGAGCGACACAGAGTTCGATACTGCTCTCGTCACCGCCGCCTTTCACTTGGCGGGCGAGCAGGGGTGGCGGAAGGTGAACGTCATCGCGGCGGCCCGTGCGGCCGGACTGTCGCTGGCCGAGGCGCGGGCGCGGTTTCCGTCCCGCTTCTCCATTCTGGCTCGATTCGGGCGGCTGGCGGATCAGGCGGCGCTTCAGGATGCGCCGTCCGAGGGGCCGGTGCGGGATCGGCTGTTCGACCTGCTAATGCGCCGCTTCGACGTGCTGCAAGCGAATCGCGCTGGCGTGAGGGCGCTGCTTCGCACCCTGCCGGGCGACCCGCCGACCGCGCTGCTGCTTGCCTGTGCAACGCGCCGCAGCATGCGGTGGATGCTCCAGGCCGCGGGTGTCACGGCCATGGGGTCGCGCGGCGAATTGCAGGTGCGCGGGTTGGTGGCGGTCTGGCTTTGGGGCGTTCGCGCCTGGGAAAGAGACGAGTCGGCGGACCTGTCCGGCACGATGGCAGCCGTCGATAAGGCGTTGGAGCGAGCGGAGCAGGTTGCATCCTGGCTGCATGGCAAGCGGCCCGCGCCATCCCCGCCGCCGCCCGCCGCGACTGCGGTCGAGGAGCCAGCTCCTTCCCCCGATGTGCCGTCGGACGAGGGTTCAGCACAACCCGAACCTGAAGCGTGATCGATTCGATTCAGGCGTAACTCGACGTCGCTCTGCGGTTGGCCGGGAAAGCGCCTGCACTTTGGAAAATTCTAACCGATCCGCCAGTTCAGGCCTTCCCGACGCATCGGCAGACGATGGTTGTGCGCGGCCAAGGCGCCGTCCAGCAGCACTGCCCAGCAATCCAGAACCGCCGGATGCGGGGCCGGAACATCCGCCATCAGTTTCCAGCCCGTTTGCCGAACCATGATGCCGTCGGGGCCGGGCGCGATGTGGACGAGATCCCCCTGAGCCTCGGCAAGCGTGGCCATGAACCGTGCGAAACCAGCAGGACTGCCGTCGGGCGGAAGATCCAGGGCCGCTGCGGTTTCGGCGTAAAGCTGCATACCGACCAGCCGGGCAGCACCGCCAGCGAGAAAACGGGCGGTTTCGGCGCCGAACAGATCGATGCAGGCGGGCAGGGCGGAACGGACATACTCCATCGCATAGGCCCGGTGGGCTTTTGCCAGTCGTTCCGGCGGCCAGTCCAGCCGGGGCGCCAAAGCCGGATCGAAGGGCGGGGCTTCCTCATTACGGGCGAAGCGGAGGCGGTCTTCCGGCGCCAGGATGTGGTCGTATTCCTGGAAATAGCCCTCCAGGCCGGCATCGCCGTCCACCGCCATCTTGGTGCAGACGAAGCCGAGGCGCGGATTGCCCAACGAGACGCCGTTGTGCGCTTGCCAGCCACGCAGCATTGCCTCTGAGACCTGGGTCGGGATGCCGCAGATGGCGATGCCGCGCCAGACCCAGCGTGGCGCCGGGAACCTGACCCAGGCCTTGCGATCGGACTCGGGCATGAATTCGACCGCGACACCGCCGATTCGGTTGGACAGATAGTGATACTGTGCGGCGGCAACGGCATGTGGCAGTCTGGTCAGGCCGAGTTTTTCCAACCCCGGCAGGAATCGGTTCAGGTGCTGGGTGCGGAACGTTCGGAACACCAGTCTGGCCGCGTCGTCAGGGCTGCGCTGCACAACGGTGCGGAGCACGAGGCCAGCGAAGAAGCCGTGGTACCAGTCGGCAACCGCCTTCCAGGCTCGGTGCTTGTCCATGTTTCCCCCGCTAAATGCCCGTGCGACTATTCTCATCTCGCACGCCTATCGCGTACACACCATCTTGGATCGAGCAGGAGGTCGCCATGCCGGCTTACGACTTCGTCACCGTCGATGTGTTCACCGAGAAGCGCTTTGGCGGCAACCCGCTGGCCGTGTTCCCTGATGCAAGCGGCCTGACGGACGAGCAGATGCAGGCCATCGCCGCGGAGTTCAACCTGTCAGAGACGACGTTCGTCCTGCCGCCGGACAACCCGCGCAACCACGCCCGCGTGCGGATCTTTACCAGGCAACATGAGATGCCGTTCGCCGGCCACCCCAATGTCGGCACCGGCTACGTCCTGGCCTGCATGGCCGGCGATCCGCCGGAGCATTACACGTTCGAAGAGATCGCCGGCCTGGTGCGCGTGCATATCCTGCGCGGTGCCGGCAATGCGATTTCCGGCGCGCGTATCTCGGCGCCGCGGTCATTATCGATCGATATCGGCATTCCGGTGGAGGTCGTGGCAGCCTGTGCCAGTCTGGCCGAGAACGACATAGCGACCCTGGGGCACAATCCGCTTGTCGCGTCCGTAGGTACGCCGTTCGTCATTGCTGAGGTCGTCAGTGTCGAGGCGTTGTCGCGCGCGACCCCGGATATCGCCGCATTCCGCGCCGCTGTCGGTCGCTTCCCCGACATGGCGTCGCGCTTCGCGCTGCATCTGTATGCCCGGGTTGGCGGGGATGCGACACGGTTGCGGACGCGCATGTTCGCTCCGCTTGGGGGCACGTTCGAGGATCCGGCAACCGGAAGTGCGAACGCTACGCTGGCCGCTCTGCTGACCTCGATCGCGCCGGGGGAGAATGTGGATCTGCATTATGAGATCGAGCAGGGGGTGGAGATGGGTCGCCCCAGCCAGCTGATTGCCTCCGCGCGAAAGACGGCGGAGGGGCCAGTCACGGCGACGATCGCGGGAAGCTGCGTGCCGGTGATGCGCGGGACCTTGCAGGTTTGATCCCGGCGGCGGGCATAGTGACGCGGCCCGCGCAGCGGATGCCGGGACGGTCCGGAACCTTGATGGTCCAGGCGTCGGGCTAGGAGCATTTCCAGGCTGACTGTACAGCCTGCAAATGCTCTATCTCTTTGTTTGCTTGCATGATTCACACGCTTTGAACGTTCCGCTCAGCGTGATCATGTTTTTCTTTGATCGCATGATTCACACGCTTTGAACGTTCCGCTCCGCGTGATCATGCTTCAATCCGGCACGCCGATCGGTATCCAGGTGCGCTTCTTGTCGCGCTCCACCAGGGCGGCGGCGAAGGCGTGTTTGGTGAATGACTGCACCCAGAACAGGCGCAACGCCTGATCGGGTTCGGAGATCGGAATCCGCTGGATCTGGACGATGATGTCGCCTTTCCGGATGCCGCTGCCGGCGGCGGTGCCGAGCGGGTCGACAGAAGCCACCGTCACGACCGGTCCACCATCGTCCCGGTGCCCGGCGGCCAGCTCCAGCCCCAGCTTCCGCTGCGCGTTGTCGCTGATGACGTCCGGCTTGGCCTCAGGCCAGGCCTGGATCGTGACATGCGCGGTCTCCTGCACCCCACCACGGCAGATTTCCAGCACCGCATCGCTGCCGATCGGCGTGTGCGCGGCCTTGCGCGCCAGATCGCGCGGATCCAGAACATCTTGCCCGTTGAACGACAGGATGACGTCGCCGGGCTTGATCTTGCCCTCCAGCATCATGTCGCCCTCGTCCTGCACCGAGGACACCAGGGCGCCCCGCAGGCCCGGCGTGTCGAGCGCCTGCTCCAGCATCCAACTGACCTGCTGGGTGTGGATCGGCAGCATGCCCGCCCGGATTTCCCCGGTTTTCATCAGCCGATCGAACACGAAATGCAGATCATTCGATGG
>JARLIN010000405.1 GCA_031291715.1 Rhodopila sp.
ATGCATCTGCGCGCTCTCACACAGCTTCATAAACCGCCCGACAAAGCCGCACCGATACTCGGTCAAGGCGTTCTGATATGAAACGACTCGATATCGTACCATGATCAAGAATCGTGCCAGACAGCCGTGGATCAAGTCCGGCCATGACGACCATGGGACAGCGGCCGGCGTGTCATACCAGTCCGTGTTGATTCCGACTCTCCGGGGATTCTCAAAGGCCGATAGGTACGATTCGATGCGCCGACACGACGATTCGCTTGGTGGGAGCATCGGATGGGTAAGGCGCTACAGATCACACGGACCGACCACACGGGCGCCACGCTTCGTGTGCTTGCAGGCAAGTGCCGAGACGGCGCGCAGGTTCGCCGTCTTCTCGCCCTGGCGATGGTGCTGGATGGTCATCCGCGCAGCACCGCGGCATCGTCCAACGGGATGGATCGGCAGACACTCCGCGATTGGGTTCATCGCTACAACGACGAGGGCGTCGATGGCCTGAAAACGCGCATGGCTCCGGGTCGCGTGGCGTTTTTGACAGAGCCGCAAATGGCCGAGTTGTACGAACTGGTCGTCAGCGGACCTGACCCGGCCATAAACGGAGTGGTGCGTTGGCGCTGCGCCGATCTGCTGGGAGAGGTGAAGCGTCGCTTCTCCGTGGACGTGCATGAAAGCACCATCGGCAAATGGCTGCACCAGCTCAGGCTGACCCGATTGCAGCCGCGGCCGGTGCATCCGAAGAAAGACCCTGAAGCCGAAACGGCTTTTAAAAAAACTTTGCCAGCCTGGTGAAGGAAGCACTGACCGGAACAACCGCCGCGACGCCGATCGAAATCTGGTTCCAGGATGAGGCCAGGGTCGGCCAGAAGGGAACCCATGCCTATGTGTGGGCTCCGGTGGGCTCACGGCCGCTGATGGTGCGCGATAACCGGCATGATTCCGCTTACATCTTCGGTGCCATCTGCCCGGCACGAGGCGCTGGTGCCGCCATGATCATGCCCGCCGCCAACACCGAGGGCATGAACGAGCACCTGAAGGAAATCAGCACGCAGATCGCACCGAACTCGATTGCGGTCGTCATCTGCGACGGTGCGGGCTGGCACCAGCGGGGCAAGGACCTGATCGTGCCGGACAACATCCGCCTGCTGTCGCTGCGTATTCGCCAGAGCTCAACCCGATGGAGAACGTCTGGGACTACCTGCGGCAAAACAAGCTGTGTGCTCTGGTCTGGGACACATACGACGACATTCTCGAAGCCTGCAAAACCGCCTGGAACTGGCTGATCGACGATCCAGACAGCATCCGCTCAATCGGCTCCCGCGCCTGGGCATGTGTCAATGTCTAAGCGGATTGGTATAACTCCTTGCGCGAACCGGTATAACAAGGCTGAACCACTTATCCGCGTTTATCTGCGTGCATTCGCGTTCATCTGCGTTTCAAATTTCTTTACTTAGATCCAAACAAAGGCAGCGGTTGCTCCCCGAGCATATCGCGTAAGATAACGTCGCGGGCCTCGTCAAGGTCGAGGTGGTTCGTTGCGATCATGGGCGCCGCATCCTGAAGGATCGCATCGACGTCCTGCATGATTTTCAGGCGCTTGAACAGATCGGGGCGCTGTAATCCCATGCTCTCGCCCACCAATTCGAGGAAGTTCACAACCTCGAACGGCCAGTCGCGTTCGTGACTGCATAGTTCCCGATGGCAGGCGTGGTAGATGCCAGCGAGCGTCGTTACGCCTGCGTCGGCCGCGGCCTGCAGTTGGTTACGGTGGAGATCCTGCTTGAACGCCGACAGCGGGGTTAGCTTGTTGCACATGTAACCGACGCGGGGCTGCGCCAGGTCGACGAAATCCAGGCCAGGAATGGCGCGCAGTATCGCCTGGGCAGCCTCTGGGACGCCTGGGTTGCCGGGATGCTCGTGCAGGCCGACGCGTTTCTCGACGCGGCGCTTCAGCAACGGGCGCAGCGTGTCCAGGCGTTCGGCCAGAAAGCGGACGAAGGGCGCCATGTCCAGGTGCGTGTCTGCCTTGGCGGGCGCCGCGATCTCGGTAAGCTGGATCTGGCACGTCGGGCACCAGGAGAGTGCGCGCGGCGCGGCGGCAGCGAGGCGGTCGATCGTGCGGTAGGCGATGCGGCCGGACGTGGTCAGGTCTCCGGCGCCGAATTGCAGGACGCCGCAGCAGGCGGACGGGCCGCCCATTACGCGGTAGCGGATGCCCATCGCGTCCATAATGTCGAGCGCGAGCAGCACGATGTGCGGCGTCTTCATGACGTTGCAGCCGGTGTAGAAGACGACCTCCGGCGTGGGTCCGTCATCCCGCGTGCTGAAGCGCGCCAGCGTGTCGGGCGGAAGCTGCAAGCGGGAAAGGATCCGGACGCCTTTGGTCATGGCGCCGAACCGGGTGAAGCCGGTTTGCCGCCGAGCGGTCGCCGGGTCGCGGTTGAGATCGGCGGTCCGGGCCAAAGCGAGCATCAGGCGGGGGTTCACGCCGTGCGGGCAGACCGCGATGCAGTGGCCGCTGCCGGAGCACACCGCGGCCCAGCTTCTGGCCTCGGCGTGGGTGCCACCGCGCAGGATGGTCAGGATGCCAGCAGTAAGGGCCTTAGGGTCAGACGCGTCGAGGCCGGCGGGGCCGGGCATCGGGCAGATTTCCGCGCAGGCGCCGCAGGTGGTGCAGCGGTCGAGGATCTCGGCCACCTGATGGTTGAGGGCGTGTTCCAGCGGGGGAGCGTCCATGGGTGGGGTACTCCGGGCTTCTGGCGGGATACTGGCCCCGAATTGGGGTCTCGGGAAAGGGGCTGTGAGGCCGTGGAGATCCGTTATCCGCACGATAATGCGGAAAAATTAGCCAATCACTGCGGCTGTTAGGAGAAAAAGTATAGACTGGATCTGCCGATCAGGCCCTTGCCGTGGTGGGGCTCCGACCTCGGCCGGAAAAATCATCGCGGACTGCCCCTCAAGCCGCCTCTCCCGCGCACCAGCCGCTCGCCCAGGCCCATTGGAAATTGTATCCTCCGAGCCAGCCGGTCACATCCACCGCTTCCCCGATCGCGAACAACCCCGGCACCGCGTTCGCCGCCATCGTCCGGGACGACAGATCGCGCGTATCCACCCCGCCGCACGTCACCTCCGCCTTCGCGTAGCCCTCGGTCCCCGACGGAGTCACACGCCACGCCGTCAGCCGAGACGCCAGCGCCACGAGCACCCGGTCCGGCACGTCCGCCAGCCGAAGCCCTTCGCCCGAATCCGAAGCAGCTAAAGCCTGCGCCAGACGCGCCGGCAACGCCTCGGCCAGCACGCTGCCCAGCCCCGCTTTCGGCCGTGCCCGTTTGCGTGCCAGCAGGAATGCCGCCGTATCGACCCCCGGCAGCAGATTCAGCGTGATCGGCCCCTCCCGCCAATACGACGAGATCTGCAAAACAGCCGGCCCCGACAGGCCGCGATGGGTGAACAGCGTCGCCTCCCGGAACGTCCGCCGATCCAGCGAGACGGAACTATCCAGCGACACCCCGCTCAGCGGCCGCATCAGCGTCAGCAGATCGCCGTCGAACGTCAGCGGCACCAGCCCCGGGCGGATCTCGGTCAGCCGCAGTCCGAACTGCCGCGCCGCATCGTAAGCGAACCCGGTGGCGCCCATCTTGGGGATCGACAGCCCGCCGGTCGCCAGCACCAGGCTTCCCGCCGCGAACGCCCCCTGGTCCGTCTCGACGCGGAACGCGTCCGACCGGCCGACCTCCGTCACACGATGCCCCAGCCGCACATCGACACCGGCAGCACCGCACTCCGCCAGTAGCATGGCGACGATTTCGCGGGCCGAGCCATCACAGAACAGCTGCCCAAGCGTCTTCTCGTGGAACGCAATGCCGTGCTTTTGCACCAGCGCCACGAAATCGGCGGGCCGGTACCGGCTCAACGCCGAGCGGCAGAAGTGCGGATTATCCGACAGGAACCGTTCCGGCACCGTCCCGGTATTGGTGAAATTGCAACGCCCGCCGCCGGAAATCAGGATTTTCGCCCCGGCCTGAGGCGCATGATCCAGAACCAGCACCCGTCGCCCGCGGCGCCCGGCAGAGATCGCACACATCAGCCCCGCGGCGCCGGCGCCCAGGATAATCACATCGAATGAGGTCATCAGCTGGCGTATAGCAGTGACCCTTGCCGCACACACATGACCATATTACATGACCAGTCATGAAAAATGACCAATAGGTGACCCATGGCCGCCACCCAGACCATCAGCGCCTCTGAGTTCAAGGCCAAATGCCTGGACATCCTCGACCGCCTTGCCAGCCACGAACTTGATCGCGTCATCGTCACCAAGCGAGGACAGGCCGTCGCCGTGCTCACACCTCCCGACCAACTTGCTGACGCCATTCGTAACATCCACGGCTTCATGCGTGGATCGGTCATCATCGCCGAGGACGTGGACCTCACGGCGCCAGTCTTGGACGAACCATTTACCGCGGAAACAGGCGATCTTCACGGATGACCGAGCCATTATCCGTTCTGCTGGATACCTGCGTTATCATTTGGCTGGCAAACGGCGAACCGCTGCCGCGTGACGCGATGAATGCCATCGTGCATGCCGGCCTGGCCGACGGGATGTATGTATCAACCGCGTCGGCATGGGAAATCGGCATGCTGAGCCGACCGAGGGTCGGCCGCCAACCGGCGGTACAATGTCTGCCAGACGCGAAGACCTGGTTCGCAAGGTTTATGGCCGGCCCTAACATCAAGGAGGCGGCGATTACCCCCGCCATCGCGATCGACGCCTCCTTCCTGCCGGGCGACTTCCACGCAGATCCAATGGACCGCTTCATCGTCGCGACTGCCCGGCATCTGGGCATGCCGATCGTCACCAGTGACCGAAAGATCATCAGCTATGCCGAAGGCGGCCATGTCGGTGTCATTCCGTGCTGACTGTTACCCAGCCTCATACCGGCTGACGACGAACGGCTTCGCCTCCGACAAATCCGGCTCGATCCCCAGTCCCGGCGCATCCGTCAGCACGAACGCCCCGTCCTTCAGGACCGGAAACGGCTGAGCCATCAGTGTGCGCAACGGATTGGGATTGCAGTCCACTTCCATCATCCCCTCCCCGCCGACAGCGGCCAGAAGATGCGCTGACGCCATCAGACCAATGCCATCGCTCAGCCAGTGCGGACAATAGCGCTTACCCGCCTCGACGGCCGCCTGCCCCACCGCGAGGCACCCGGAAACACCGCCCCACTTCCCCACGTCCGGCTGGATTACGCCGAACCATGTGTTCGAGGCCGCCCGTAGCAGTTCCTGCCCGCGCAGGTTCTCGCCACCGGCAAGCGGCGCACTGAACGCCTCGGCCAAAGCCTCCCATTCCGCCTCCGGCCGATCGGCGACGACTGGTTCCTCCACCCAATCAAGATCGAACTCGGTCAGCATGGGGGACATCCGCAGTGCCTCCGCCGTGGTCCAGCCCTGGTTCACGTCCACCAGCAGCCGCTCACCCTCACCAAGCCCGGCCTTGATCCGCCGCAGCACAGGCAAATCCACCGCCTCGCCGAACCCGATCTTCTGCTTGAACCGCCGATAGCCCTCGGCGCGCACGCGGTCGACCGTTTCCGGTCCATCATCCGGGTTCAACCCGCTGGCATAGACCGGCACATCCCGCACACGACCGCCCAGCATCCGCGCCAGCGGGACACCCGCCCGGCGCGCCTTCAAGTCCCAAAGCGCAGTATCCAAACCAGCCAGAACCGAGGCAAACGCACCGACATCGCCGCTCTGCACCGCCAAGACATGGATGCGCCCCGACAGTTCCCGCCACAGCACGGCCGGATCGTCCACGTCCCGGCCGAGTGCTATCGGCGCCACCGTCCGGTGCATCACCAGTCCGCGATACGCCGCGCCATAGCTCGGGAAGTTGCACCAAACGTCCCCCCACCCGTGCGCGCCGTCCGCGTCTTCAACCCGGACGATTACGCAAACCCGCTCAGGGAGCGAGCCAAAGGAGGTGATCACCGGTCGGCTGATGGGTGCACGCAGGACGAACGTTTCGATCCGCGCGATGGTGAAGCTGGTCATGTCGGCTCCCGTATCGGACAACAAATTGCTTCTGCACGTTCCGGCGCGCGGCGCACAGTCCTGTGCGCCGCAACTTGCCCCCAGCCCCACCACGGTCTAGAAGCCCGCACCTTTCCAAATTCTATCGAACGGACCAACCCATGAAGCAGCAGGCGAACCTGATCCGCGCCGGCCAGGTGATCGAGCATGAAGGCCGTCGCTGGACGGTGCTGAAGCAGCAGATTATCACCCCCGGTAAGGGCGGCGCCTTCATCCAGGTCGAGATGCGCGACCTGAAGTCAGGCAACAAGACCAACGAACGCTGGCGCACCGCCGATACCGTCGAACGCCTCACCACCGAGGAAAAAGAGTACACCTACTCCTACACCGACGGCATCAACCTCGTGCTCATGGACCCGGAAACCTTCGAGGAAGCTCACGTTCCCGCCGAGCTGATGGGCGACGCGGCGCCGTTCCTGCAGGACCAGATGCAGCTCACGGTCGATCTGGTGGAAGGCGAGCCGGTGGCGATCCACCTGCCCTCCTCCGTCACGCTGGAGGTCGTCGAGGCAGATCCAGTGGTCAAGGGCCAGACCGCCTCGTCGTCCTACAAGCCCGCCAAGCTGTCCAATGGCGTGAAGACCAACGTGCCGCCGTTCATCGAGGCCGGCGAGCGTATCGTCGTCCGCACCGAGGACGGCAGCTACGTGGAGCGCGCGAAGGGCTGATGGCCTTCCGTCTCTCCCCCCACCTGACCGTCATGGCCAATGCCGCCCAGAAGGCGGCAAAGCGGCTGCTGCGCGACTTCTCCGAGGTCGAGCAGTTGCAGGTCAGCGTCAAAGGCCCCTCCGACTTCGTCTCCCAGGCCGATATGCGCGCCGAACAGACCTTGAAGGAGGAACTGACCAAGGCGCGCCCCGGCTACGCCTTCCTGATGGAGGAATCGGGCGCGTCCGGTTCCGAGAACTGGACCTGGCGCTGGGTGGTCGATCCGCTGGACGGAACGACCAACTTCCTGCACGGCATGCCGCACTGGGCGATCAGCATCGGCCTGGAACGCCGTCTGCCGGACGGAACGTCCGAGATCCAGGCGGGCCTGATCTATGCACCCGCGGTCGATGAGATGTTCTGGGCGGAAAAAGGCACCGGCGCCTTCATGAACGAGCACCGGCTGCGCGTCTCCGCCCGCCGCGAGATCAGCGAGGCCGTGTTCGCCACCGGCATCCCCTTCGGCGCCGTATCCGCCTCGCGGCGGCGCGCCTTCAGCCGCACATTGGCGACGCTGATGCCGCAGGTCGCCGGTATCCGCCGTTTCGGCGCCGCCGCGCTGGACCTTGCGTGGGTCGCGCACGGCCGCTTCGACGGATATTGGGAACTGGGGATCAAACCCTGGGACGTAGCGGCCGGCCTGCTGCTGGTGCGCGAGGCAGGCGGTTACGCCACGGACGTTGGCGACGCCGACCCGCAGCAGACCGGCAATGTGGTCGCCGGCAACGCGCATCTGCATGCGAAGTTACGGGCGGTGGTCGCCGAAGGCATGCAACCACCCGCCTAGTGTCCTGCCCCGAAGCGCGTCGCATCATGTGGCGAGAGTCGAAACGCTCGTGAATCGTCGGGGTCCGGCATCAGTCCGGGCCATCTGCCACGGCACCGAGCTGGGTCAGATGGCCCGGACTGACACCGCGTGACGACGACATCGGGGAGGCGCCACATGCAGCGGATCATCGTCCAGCAAACCGACATCACCACCCTGGCGGTCGACGCCATAGTCAATGCGGCGAACCAGTCGCTGTTGGGGGGCGGCGGCGTCGATGGCGCCATTCACCGCGCGGCCGGACCGGACCTTCTGCGGGAGTGCCAGACGCTTGGCGGTTGTCCGACCGGCGAGGCACGAATCACCAAAGGCTACCGCCTGCCCGCGCGCTATGTGATCCACGCCGTGGGTCCGCGCTACCGCGACGGAAAGCATGGGGAACCGGAGTTGCTCGCGTCCTGCTACCGCAGCAGCCTGAACCTGGCCGTGGAGCATCGGCTGAAAACCATAGCCTTCCCGGCCATAAGTTGCGGCATCTACGGATACCCCATCCCGGACGCTGCACGGATCGCGGTCGGCACAGTGAAACAATACCTCGCCGACGACCAGGTACTGGAAGAAATCATCTTCGCCTGCTTCGGCGCCGAGGTGCTTACAGCGTTCCAGGCCGCCCTCAGCGCCGCCGCCTAAACTGCCGAGGCGTGCGCGCGCCTGGACCGCCCCGCCCCATCCGCGGCAGAGCGCCGGCGTGCCAAAAGATACGCCCCAGAAGCGCCATGGTCAGGACAAGCAAGAACCGCCCCGCACTCCCAGACCCCGAGCATCGCCAGCGCGTCATCGGGGCCGTCCTGTTTTGTGACCCCCGCTCGTAACGCACTCGGGACGCAGCATGACGGTGCCTGACAGTTCCGGCACCACACGAAGCATTCCGGACGCCCCGGAGGCCGTCGCGGCCGAGATGCCGCTGGCACAGTGGTAGCGCGCGATCGCCTGAGGTGTCCGACCCAACCAGAGCGTTATCGTCCGAGGCGGGATCGCCGGACACGTGAATAACGCAACCCAACAAAGAGCCAGAGCGATATCCGCGCGCCAATGCGGGTGAACGTTGTTCTAGACCGGCCGCGGCAGCAAACGGTTGGCGATCGCCGCGGCCTCGGCAATGTCGCGGGCGAACGCCGCACAGCCATCCGCCATTCCGGCCGAACCATACCCCCACCCCGCGAAGATGCTTGGTATCCCCGCCCCCCGCGCCGCCACCACATCGTTGTGATGATCGCCAACCATCAACGCCGCATCGGTCGTGCCCGCAGCCCGGGCAAGCGTGGCCAGCAGATGCGCCGGGTCCGGCTTGCGGACCGGGAAACTATCGCCGCCGCCGACCGCGCACAGCAACGGAAGCACCCCCACCGCCTGGAGCAGTCGCCGCGCCGCCTGTTCCGGGTTGTTGGTGCAGACGGCCAGCCGCCAGTCATCCCGTACCAGGCTCGTCAGCACTGGCAGGACGTTGGGGTAGAGCCTGCTATCGACCGCCACGTGATCCTCGTAGTCGGCGACGAAATCCACCAGGGCGGCATCATCTGGCAGCCGGTCATGCGCGGCGAAGGCGCGCGCAACCAGCACCGCGACTCCGTCGCCGACCATGGCAGTTACCTGTTCGGGGGAAAAAACCGTCAACCCGCGCGACCGCATCAGGCGGTTCAAGGCCGCCGCCAGGTCCGGGACGGTATCCACCAGGGTGCCATCCAGATCCAGCAGCAGGGTCCGCGCCACTATGTTGCACTCCGAAACGTGAATTGAACCAATATCATAACGGTGGCCTTTGACATGGCTCCGCCGTCACCGCTACGCCAGACCACCTAGCGAAGCAGGGACCACGCATGCAAGCAACCGCAATCATCCTGGCCGCCGGCCTGGGCACCCGGATGAAATCGTCCTTGCCGAAGACGCTCCACCGCCTGGCCGGCCGTTCGATGCTGCGGCATCTGCTGGCGAGTTGCGAGACGGTTTTCGACCGCATCGTTGTGGTGCTTGGCCCCGACATGGAGGCGGTTCGAAAAGAAGCCGCGCCGCATAAGTGTGTAGTACAGCACGAGCGGCTGGGCACAGCCCACGCGGCGATGCAGGCGATCGAGCATTTCGGAAATGGTGAGGTTGCCGTCCTGTACGCCGATAATCCGCTGATCCGTCCTGCCACCCTGCGCCGGCTTCTCGATGGCCACACGCCTCAGGGATTGTCGCTACTCGCTTTCCGCCCCGACGACCCGGCGTGCTATGGGCGGGTGATCACTGGCCCCAACGGCCTCGTGGAGCGCATCGTCGAGTATGCAGACGCGACCCCGGCTGAGCGTGCCATCGACCTCTGCAACGCAGGCGTCATGTGCGGCGCCGCGACCGAGATGCAGCGCTGGCTGCGCGCCGTGCGGAACGACAATGCCAAGGCCGAATACTACCTGACGGACGTGGTTGCTCTCGCCCGCGCCGATGGGCGGCCCGTGTCCGCGGTCGAGGCCCCAGCCGACGAACTGGCCGGCATCAACTCTCGCGGCGAGTTGTCTCGCGCCGAAGCCGTACTGCAAGGCTGGATGCGCGAAGTTGCGATGGAAGCCGGGGTCACCATGGTCGATCCGTCCTCGGTGTTCCTGTCAGCCGACACGCGGCTCTCACCCGACGTGACGATCGAGCCGAACGTGTTCTTCGGCCCCGGGGTGACGGTCGCGAGCGACGTCGTGATCCGCGCGTTCAGCCACATCGAGGGCGCCGATATCGGCCGCGGCAGCACGATCGGCCCATTTGCCCGCCTGCGTCCGGGTGCGAAGCTCGATCAGGATGTGCATGTCGGCAATTTCGTGGAGATCAAGGCCACGCACCTCGCATCCGGGGTGAAGGCCAGTCATCTCAGTTACATCGGTGACGCCACGGTCGGGACCGGAACCAATATCGGTGCAGGTACGATCACGTGTAACTATGATGGTACCCACAAACATCGCACCACCATCGGCGCGCATGTCTTCGTCGGCTCCGACGTCGCCTTGGTGGCCCCGGTTTCGGTCGGCGATGGCGCGATCCTCGCCGCCGGCAGCGTGATTACCGAGGATGTCGAGCCGGATGCGCTGGCCCTGGCGCGCGGACGGCAGGTACAGAAGCCAGGGCGGGCCAAAGAGATGCGAGCAGCGGCAAAGAAGGGAAAGAACTGAATGTGTGGCATTGTCGGAGTCATTGGGTCCCGTCCCGCCGCGCCAATCCTTTTGGATGCCCTGCGCCGGCTGGAGTATCGCGGCTACGACAGTGCGGGTATCGCCACCCTCGTGAACGGGCACATCGACCGCCGGCGGGCCGAAGGCAAGCTCGCTAACCTGGCAGCCTCACTGGACCGGCATGGTCTCGCCGGTTCGATCGGCATCGGTCACACCCGTTGGGCCACGCACGGGGCACCGACCGAAAGCAACGCCCATCCGCACGGCACGTCGCGTGTATCGCTCGTGCATAACGGCATCATCGAAAACCACGCCGAACTGCGAGCCGAGCTGGAAGCCGAGGGCCAGGAATTCAGCACCGAGACGGATACCGAGACCGTCGCCCAGCTTGTGGACCTGAACCTCAAACGCGGCATGGCGCCGATCGAGGCGGCCGGGGCGGCGCTGAAACGGTTGGAGGGCGCCTATGCGCTGGCGATGATCTTCTCCGGCCACCCTGAACTGATCGTTGGTGCCCAGCACGGCGCACCGCTGGCAGTGGGCTTCGGCGACCACGAGATGTTCGTCGGCTCAGACGCGCTGGCGCTGGCACCGCTGACCCGGCGCATCGCCTATCTTCGTGACGGCGACTGGACAGTGGTGGATCGCCACGGTGCTCAGTTCTTCGACATCGACGGCAACAAGGTCGAGCGGGAGATCAAACAGACCCGCATGACCGGGGCGGCGATCGGCAAGGGCAATTTCCGCCATTTCATGGAGAAGGAGCTGCACGAGCACCCGGCGGTGATCGGCGACACGCTGCACCAGATGGTCAGCCCGGGCAGCCGAACGGTGGTGCTGCCGGAACTGGGGATCGATTTCCGGAAGGTGTCGCGGATCACCATGAGCGCCTGCGGCAGCGCCTTCTACGCCGGACTTGTCGGCCGTTGGTGGTTCGAGGCGGTTGCCCGCATCCCGACCGACGGCGACGTCGCGAGTGAGTTCCGTTATCGCACGCCGCCGATGCCGAAAGACGGCCTTGGTCTGCTGGTTTCGCAGTCCGGGGAAACGGCCGATACGCTGGCCGCGCTGCGCTATATGCGCGAACAGGGGCAGCAGGTGCTTTCGATCCTGAACGTCCCGGAAAGCACCATGGCGCGGGAGAGCGATGCGGTCCTGGAAACCGTCGCCGGACCGGAGATCGGCGTGGCCAGCACCAAGGCGTTCACCGCGCAGCTTTCGGTGTTGGCGTGCCTTGCGCTGGCGGCGGGACGCGCGACGGGCGCGATCAGCGCGGACCAGGAAGCGGCGATGACGGCGGCGCTGCTGGAGGTGCCAGGCCGCGCGGCGGAAGTGCTGGACAATGAAGAGGCGATCCAGACGATCGCACATCGCGTCTCGAAGGCGCGCGACGTACTGTTCCTGGGTCGTGGCAACTGCTTTCCGATCGCTCTTGAAGGCGCGCTGAAGTTGAAGGAGATCAGTTACATCCACGCCGAGGGTTATGCCGCCGGCGAGATGAAGCATGGGCCGATCGCGCTGATCGATCCGGCGGTGCCGGTGATCGCGATCGCGCCGTCCGGGCCACTGTTCGAGAAGACGGCGTCCAATCTGCAAGAAGCCGCGGCGCGCGGCGGGCAGGTGATCGTGTTCAGTGACGCGGCGGGGGCGGCCAAACTGAAGGGGATCGCGGCAGAGACAGTCATTCTGCCGGCGGTCGATCCGTTTGTAGCGCCGATCCTGTATGCGATTCCGGTGCAGATGCTGGCGTATCAGGTCGCGGTGCTGAAGGGCACGGACGTGGACCAGCCGCGGAATCTGGCGAAGTCGGTGACAGTGGAGTAACGGCCGCAAAGCGGCGGTCCCTGCCCGCCCAGATGGCGGGTGATGTTCTATCGCGGCCGGGTCATGCCCGAACTGCTTCCGGAAAGCGCAAACTGTGTCGGAATGTCCTCGCTCCAAGTCTTTGTCGGGGAACCGAAAGGATTTGGCTTGTTCCGAGGGAGTTGCTCATTGCGGAAGATTTATGATGATGATCTGATATCGATAAGCGGCACCACCTGACCGTCCGTCGGGGGCATCGCGGACTAAATGAACCAACCTAGGATTCGGGAAATTGCCATGAAGATGTTTAACGTTTCCGTGATCACAATGGCTGTTGGCTTGCTCGCCGCGGCCCCGGTTTTCGCGCAAACATCGCCGGCGCAAAAGCAGAAAACCCAGGACGGTAACAGCCCCGCCATGGTTGGACCTGCCAGCGGTGCCTCCAAGCAGAAGACCCAGGACGGCAACAGCCCCACCACGGTTGGCCCGGCCAGCCGCGCCTACAAGCAGAAGACCCAGGACGGCAACAGCCCCACCACGGTTGGTCCTGCCAGCGGTGCCTACAAGCAGAAGACCCAGGACGGTAACAGCCCCACGATGGTCGGCCCGGCCAGCGGTGCCTACAAGCAACATACCCAGGACGGTAACAGCCCCGCGATGGTTGGTCCGGCCAGCGGCGCCTACACCAAGTAGCATACGCGAAGCACGGGCCATGCCGGCGCTGGCCCGAGAGCCTGACTAAGGACAGCCAGGCCCCACATCACCGTTCCAGCCCCGGCGCGCGATGAACCGGGCTGGA
>JARLIN010000406.1 GCA_031291715.1 Rhodopila sp.
ATCGACCAGTCGCCGATCGGCCGGACGCCTCGGTCCAACCCAGCCACCTACACCGACCTGTTCGCCCCTATCCGCGACTGGTTCGCCGAACTGCCGGAGGCTCGGGCGCGGGGTTACAAGCCCGGCCGTTTCAGCTTCAACGTCAAAGGTGGGCGGTGTGAGGCCTGCCAGGGCGACGGATTGCTGAAGATCGAGATGCATTTCCTGCCGGACGTCTATGTCACCTGCGATACCTGCAAGGGCAAACGCTACAACCGCGAAACGCTGGAGATAAAATTCCGCGACAAGTCCATCGCCGACGTGCTGGCCATGACGGTAGACGAAGCGGTGCCCTATTTCAGCGCCCAGATGCGCATCCACGATCGGCTGAAGATTCTGCAGCAGGTCGGCCTTGGCTACATCGCGCTGGGCCAGCAGGCCACCACCCTGTCCGGCGGCGAGGCTCAACGCATCAAACTGTCGAAGGAACTCGCGCGGCGGGCCACCGGCCGGACGTTGTATATCCTGGACGAACCCACCACCGGCCTGCATTTCGAGGACGTGCGCAAACTGCTGGAGGTGCTGCACGCGCTGGTGGACCAGGGCAACACCGTCGTGGTGATCGAGCACAACCTGGAGGTCATCAAGACCGCCGATTGGATCCTGGACCTCGGCCCCGAAGGCGGCGACGGCGGCGGACGGATCGTGGCGGAGGGGACGCCCGAGGATATCGCGGCGAATCCGGAGAGCCACACCGGACGGTTCCTGGCGCCGCTACTGCCGGTCGTCGAGGCGCCAAAGAAGACGCGGCGGAGGGCGTAGGCAGGGGCGCCAACAACGCACGTGCGATCCGATGCGAACCGGCGCCTTGTTCCGCGACCGCCTCCGCGCCCAGTTCGGGAACGATCAGGCGCGAAGGGCCGTGCTAACAACGATCTTGACGGCCATCCCGATCCACACGGACGCCAGAGGTCACCTCGCCGCCCGTAGTCAGTCCGAGCCGGCGAATCGCCGCGAGCAAATCGGCTGGTGTCCTGAGCCGATCCACCTCCCCCGCGGCCCTGATGATCGCCAGCGGTTCCTCGTCCAACAACCGATGATGGCGCTCGGCACGGTCCCGAAGTCGCCGCGCGATCTCGTCCAGACATTCTTAATCGAAAAGGTTGACAGGCATGACACCCAGTCGGCCTCAATTAAGGATGTGTTGGTATCGGAGTCGCTCAATGAGTTGCATCCGGCCCCGCGTTTGCCCGCGAGCCTGCGTCCGCGGCAAGCTTCAGAGAAGCGGTTCGCCCGCCCGTTGACCCAGGTCAATGCGGCACGCCGCACCATTGCGCATGAACGGAGAGGAGACCTGGAACATGGCAACATTCATTAAAAGAATTCCGACCCCGCAGGTGGTATCGGGAATCATGGTCGCGATCTGCCTGGCAGCCGCCCCCGACGGCGCCTTTGCGCAATCGGCCTCGAAAAGTGCCGCTGCCGGTCAGCAACTCGCCCAACAGTTCTGCGCGCAATGCCATGTGATCGCGCCCAGCAGCGCCCGAGGCTGGACCGATGCTCCCGCCTTCGACGCGATCGCCAACCGTCCGGCCACCACCGCGGCGACACTCACCGCGTTCATTCAGAAGCCGCATATGCACATGCTGAACACCGGCCGGCCACCGGGCGAGGCGAACGAGATCGCCACCTACATCATGAGCTTGCGCAAAAGCTGACCGGCCGTCCCGGTAAGAAATGCGCCGCGACACCGCCTATTTGGCGGGCGGCGCCTCAGGTTGCGGCAGGCCCGCATACACGTCGGCGGGGAGTACCGTCATGACGAACACCGTGGGCTTTTCGCTTGGACCAAAGGGGCCGGGGACCACATTCGCGACCGGCGGAATGCTCTTGAGGTAGGCCGCGATCGCCAGCGCATCGGATGGCGTCAGGTGCGAAAATTCGCGCCACGGCATGATCGGAGCGAGCACGCGTCCATCGGGGCGGACGCCCATGGTAAATGCGGTGACAATCTCCTTCGCCGTCCACTTGCCCAATCCGGTTTCCATGTCCGGCGTCAGGTTGGGGCCGGTAAACACCCCATGCCCGGGGATCGAGAAGCCCACATCGGATCCACCGAGAAATTTCTTCTCATCCGCGTGGCCGAGAAATGTCCCAGGGGTATGACAATCGCTGCAACCGCCGATGGCAACCAGATATTTGCCTCGTTCCAATTGCGGGTCGGCGGCGCTGGCGCCGTGCGACGCCGCACAAGCGAATACCGCAAATGCCGTCACGATCACGCCCCTGACAATACGATAGGACATCTATACCTCTCTGCTTGGCCGTTTTTGTCACCTGTGTTGCACAACTCTATCTAAGATGTCACGGTCAGGCTGTCAGGGCGTGCTGGACGCCGGGAAAAGTGATGGTTTCTGAGCCTTTCGGCAGCGATTTCCATGACGCGATCGGGTGTGACGCACCGCGCGGAACCTGGGTATCCTGGGATCAGCCAGAACGAGCGACAGCTTCGAATGAGGCGCCCACCCCGATGACAGCGAGAACGCTTCGTCTCCTTCGCACCGCGTTGCCGCTGTTGCTAACGGCTGTCGCCCCCGTCCATGCAGCCGACCGCTGGTCCCAGGCGGAAGTCATGACCGTCGTCATGGTCGATAATCGCTTCGAGCCGGACCACCTGACCTTCCACAGCGGCCAGCCTTACGAGCTTCGCCTGGAAAACCACGGCAAGGACCTGCACGAGTTCACCGCCCCGGCCTTCCTCCGCGCGGCCACCGTCCGCGACAAACAGGTGCTGGCCAATGGCGGAACCGACGTCGTGGTCCAGTCCGGCAAATCGGTCCGTGTCTTCCTGATTCCCGGCGCCAAGGGCCATTACGACCTGCATTGCGCCGACCACGACTGGGACGGGATGGTCGGCAGCATCACAGTGGACTGACAGCCTCCCGCATCAAAGGGTTGCGGCAACCGCTCCGTGGCGCCATAGACACCGCCTCTTGAACCAACAGGATCAGCGACCCATGCCCGCCATTACCCTGCCCGACGGTTCCGTGCGCCAGTTCGACGCCCCCGTCACCGGCACGGACGTGGCAGCCGCCATTGGCCCCGGCCTGGCCCGCGCCGCCCTGGCGATGAAGCTCGACGGCAGGACCGTGGACCTCGCCACCCTGATCGAACACGATGCCAACATAGTGTTCGTCACCCGCCGCGACCCCGACGCGCTGGAGATGATCCGCCACGACGCCGCCCACGTGCTGGCCGAGGCGGTGCAGGACCTCTATCCCGGTACCCAGGTCACCATCGGCCCCTCGATCGAGAACGGCTTCTACTACGACTTCGCCCGCAACGACCCGTTCACGCCCGAGGATTTCCCCGCCATCGAGGCGAAGATGCGGGAGATCATCAGCCGCGGCGCGAAGTTCGAACGCCGGGAGATCGACCGCGACGAGGCCATCGCCTTCTTCCAGGCCAAGGGTGAAAAGTACAAGGCCCAGCTCATCCAGGACCTGCCGGCGACGGAAACCATCACGCTGTACAGCCAGGGCGAGTGGCTCGACCTCTGCCGCGGCCCACACATGCGTTCCACCGCCGATGTCGGCCCCGCGTTCAAGCTGATGAAGGTCGCCGGCGCCTATTGGC
>JARLIN010000407.1 GCA_031291715.1 Rhodopila sp.
CATCTGCGCGCTCTCACACAGCTTCATAAACCGCCCGACAAAGCCGCACCGATACTCGGTCAAGGCGTTCTGATATGAAACGACTCGATATCGTACCATGATCAAGAATCGTGCCAGACAGCCGTGGACCTGATCCGGCCATGACGCTACGGCAGGGGGGGCCGGCCACGACGCGGTGGGAACGAGGACACCCCTACCCCATCACCTTCCGCAGGAACGCCTCCGACCGAACGCCCGCCTCATCCGCCAACCGGTTCGGGAACAGCGTGAAGCCGTGCGCGCCGCCGGGGTAGATCGCGAGCTCCGTCTCATTTCCGGCGGCGATCCAACGCGCATGCATGAACAGCGTGTCGTCCAGCAGCGCATCCAGCGTGCCGACGCTGAACAGCGCCGGGCATAGACCCTTCAGATCCGCGTAAAGCGGGGAGATATCCGGCACCCGCCGGTCGGTGACCGTCGGCAGGAATGCATTGGCGAACTGCTGAATGTCGATCGTCCGCAGGACCAGCCGCCGATCCCCGAAGGCACGCTGGCTCGGGGTATGACTCAGATCGAACGCGCCATACACGAAGTTCGCGCCGCGGAAACCCGTGTAGCCATAACGGTCCCGCATCCGCAGTACTGTCGCTGCCGACAGATGGCCGCCCGCCGATTCGCCGCCGATGGTCAGAACATCCGAACCGAATTCGGCCTTCGCATTCTTCACCAGCCATGCGGCGGCAAACTCGCAGTCGTCCGGCCCGGCCGGATAGGGATGTTCCGGCGCCAGCCGATATTCCACGCTGACGACGGCCAGGCCGGTGTTGTCTGCGATCCGCTCCAGCATCGGGTCCTGCATATTCGCCGCGCCCAGTACCCAGCCGCCGCCGTGGATATGCAGATAGACCCCACGCGCCTGATCCGGCGCGATCACCCGCAGCGGGATTTCGTTACCGTCCCGGCCGGGAATAACGATGGTCCGCGCCCGCGGCGATAGCACCGGCGCGGGGAACGGGCCGCGGCCCTCCCGCCGAGCCTCCCGCGTCGCCTCGGCACCGACGTTCCACCACTCCGGCAGGCCGGTCATCAGACCGACCAGCGCATCGTTGAGCTTCGCGGTGTCTTCCGCGATCGCGTCTTCGCGGAACAAAGCCGGCCGAAGGGGGTTGTCGGTCATATACCTCTCCTTGATCTGAACGGACCGAAGCCCTTTCCCGGAGTATATCCAGTCCCGCCGAATAACAAAGCACACGGGGGACGGCGCGCGATTTCGAGCTGGTGCCGCATCGAATTCCCATCACATCGTTTCAGCGACGCCATTCAGGGAACAGGCCCATGCCGCATCCGCGCGCGACGATCCGCAGCCTCATCGCCGGTTTCGCGCTGCTGACCCTGCCAGCACCGGCCCATCCCGCGTTGGCCCAACCCACGCAGGCCCAACCCGCCCAGGCCCAGCAATCCGCGCCGGATCCTGTCCGTATCGCGCAGGCACTGAACGCGACGGTCGGCCTGATCGCCGGCGGTCCCGGCAGCACCGACGCCCGCATCGCCGCCGACATCGCCCAAGTGCTGGACGACGGCGACAAACTGCGCGTCCTGCCCATTCTCGGCGGCGGTGCGGTGCAGAACATCGCCGACCTGATCTATCTGAAAGGAGTCGATGTCGCCATCGTGCCGGCCGAAACGCTGACCCAGACGATGGAGCACAACGCGATCCCAGGTGAACGATCGATCCAATACATCGCCAAGCTGTATCAGGAGGAGGTTCATGTCCTGGCTCGCGCGGACATCGCCAGCCTGAACGACCTCAGTGGCAAGCCGGTGAATGTGGGTGCTCCCGGCACCGGATCGGAATTGACCGCCGGCACGTTGCTGGATGCCCTGCACATCGGCGCCGGCATCATGCATGACAGCGAAACGGTCGCGCTGGACCGCCTGCGCCGGGGCGACATCGCCGCGATGTTCGTGATGGGCGGCAAGCCGGTGCCGCTGTTGCAAGCCGTGGAACCAAGGACCGGCCTGCATTTCCTGCCGATCCCGCTGACTGCGCCGCTCGTGGACACCTATCTCCCGACGAGCCTGGATCACCAGTATTATCCCAACCTCATACCGGCGGGCCGGCCCATCGATACCGTCGCGATCGGCGTCGTTCTGGTCACCCTTGCCACGGCGCCGGATACCGCGCGCGCCAAGCGGGTCAATCGTTTTGTTGACGCACTTTTCGAGCGGTTAGGCCAGTTCCGTCAGCCCGGGTTCCATTCGAAATGGCTGGAGGTGAACCTGTCGGCGCAGGTCCCCGGCTGGACGCGCTACCCGGAAGCGCAGACCCTGCTGAAGAAGCAGGACCAGGCCAGAGAGGCCAGCCTGCGCACCGCGTTCGACACCTATTTGAACGAAACAGGTCAGACCACATCGGGCATGAGCGACGAACAGCGGGAGACCCTGTTCCGCGATTTCGTGCGCTGGCGGACTCAGCATAGCCGCCCTTGATATCGACTCCCGCGCTGGTCCCTGCCTAGGATACCGGCCAGTAGCAAAAAACGGTGGAGGGCGACCTATGAAATTCGGCATATTCTACGAGCTGCAATGTCCGCGACCCTGGGAAGCGGACACCGAGCACAAGCTGTACCAGAACGCCCTCTCGCAAGTCGAACTCGCCGACAAGCTGGGCTACCACTACGCCTGGGAAGTCGAGCACCACTTCCTGGAAGAGTATTCGCATTCACCGCAGCCCGAGGTTTTCCTCGCCGCCGCCAGCCAGCGGACAAAGCAGATTCGCCTCGGCCACGGCATCATCCAGTTGACCACAAACCACCCTGCCCGGGTGGCGGAAAAGGTCGCCTGCCTCGATCTGGTCAGCAATGGCCGCGTCGAGTTCGGCATGGGCGAAGGCGCCAGCATCACGGAACTCGGCCCGTTCGGCCGACAGATGGAGGACAAGCAGGCGGTCTGGGAGGACGGCGTGCGCTGCGTGCTGCCGATGTTCAAGGACGGCGGCTGGGAATATGACGGCCCGTATTTCAAGTTCCCGCTGCGCAGCGTGCTGCCGAAGCCGATCCAGAAGCCGCATCCGCCGCTATGGGTTGCCTGTTCCCAGTTGGAAACGATCGAGATGGCCGGCCGATGCGGCATCGGCGCACTGGGCTTCCAGTTCCTGTCGGCGGAAATGGCGAACGCCTGGGTGCACGCCTATTACAACTCGTTCGTGCTGCGGCAGAAGAAGCTGACCGACTACCAGTCCAACTGCAATATCGCCATGGTCAGCTATTTCATGTGCGCGGAAACCGATGAAGAAGCCCGCCGCCGCGCCGATGGAGTCACATTCTTCCAGTTTTCGCTGGCGTATTACAGCAGCGCGCGCAATCGCGAACGCGCTGCCCCCGGAACGGTGAACCTGTGGGACGAGTATGAGAAGTGGAAGCGCGAAAATCCCGACCTCGCCCACAAGGCGCTGACCGGCGGACTGATCGGCTCGCCTGAAACCATTCGGCGGAAGCTGCGGCGCTTCGAGAGCTCCCATGTCGATCAGATCATCCTGCTCAATCAGGCGGGAAAGAACAGTCACGAGCATATCTGCGAAAGCTTGGAGTTGTTCGCCAAGGAAGTGATGCCCGAGTTCACCGCCAAGGAACCCGAACACCAGGAATGGAAACGGAAGGTTCTGGCGCGGGAGATCGAGCTGGAGGATATCGACACCACGCCATACAAAGAGCGTGCCGGCGTCGGCAAGGGCGTGGCCATCTCCAAGCTGGCCACCGCGGCGGAGTGACATAGTGTTGCTCTGTCGATATATGGTGGCCTGACACGCTTCCCCCCTCCCGTTATGGCCGGGGGTGTGCCGGGCCACTTCGCCCCCACCGGTGGGGGGGGGGTTGGCCGGCCAACCCCCGCCCCCTACGG
>JARLIN010000408.1 GCA_031291715.1 Rhodopila sp.
CTCGGCCAATGGTCCTCATGACCTGCGCCCTGGGCGGCATTTCGCCGGTTGTGCTGCCTCTACCGATGTGGTGGCATCGCGAAGCATCAATGACGGCAAAGGGGGCGGCTGCATGGCCACGCATCGTATCGAAGCAACACCGGAAACCGTGCGCTGGGGCATTTTCGACGCAAGCTTCCCGCCGCTGATCACGGTCAACTCCGGCGATACGGTCGTGCTGGAATGCGTGTCGGGTGGCCCGGAGGTGATGCCACCGCCGAGTGCGGGCCTGACCATCCCGCCAGCGCTGGCGGCCATTCACGCCGCCAATGTCCCGCGCGCGCCGGGACACCTGATTACCGGCCCGGTCGCTGTCGCAGGTGCCGAACCCGGCGACATGCTGGAAGTCCGTATCGACAGGATCGACCTCGGCTGCGACTGGGGCTATTGCGGCTTCCGTCCGTTGGCGGGGACCATCCCGGAAGACTTCCCCGAAAAATTCCTCTCCCACATCCCCGTGGACCGCGACCGCAAGACCTGCCGGCTGCCCTGGGGAACGGAACTCAACCTGTCGCCTTTCTTCGGCGTGATGGGCGTCGCGCCACCCCCTGCCTATGGTGCGATCTCGACAATTCAGCCACGCGAGCACGGCGGCAACCTGGACAACAAGGAACTGACAGAGGGATCGACCCTGTTCCTGCCCGTCTGGGCGGCCGGCGCGCTGTTTTCCGCCGGTGACGGCCATGGCGTGCAGGGCGACGGCGAAGTTTGCATCAACGCGCTGGAGATCTGTCTGACCGGCACGTTCACGCTGACCTTGCACAAAGGCGGCGGGGCGCGTGACCCGCTATTGAGTTATCCCCGGGCGGAGACCCCGAGCCACTATATCTCCATGGGTATGCACGAGGATCTGGATGTGGCGATGAAGACCGCATTGCGTCAGATGATCGCCTTCATCACCAGCCGCACCAACCTCTCGCGCCAGGAAGCCTACCAGTTCTGCTCACTGGCGGTGGATTTCCACGTCACGCAGACGGTGAACGGTGAAAAAGGCGTCCATGGGCTGTTGAGGAAGGGTCTGCTGTTCTAGCCGCTCTCTCCCACGCCTGGTGTCTTCAAGGACTGAAAAAATTCGCCGATATCGAGGCGCGGGCGATCAGCTCCCTCAGGGCCGGGTTTTCTTCGCTGTTTTCCTCGGTCAGCGTCTCCATCGGCACGAAGAACTCATGCGCATGGGGCAGTTGATGGCGGGCGAACCCCTTGTAATGGTCGCTCTTGAGTCCGTACAGGACCCGCATCTCGCGCACCGGGACCACCACATCGTTGAATGGCTCGTGCGGTATAACGCCCGTGGTTCGCCAGCGCGGCGTCGGATCGGTAGGGGTGATGGGCGCCAGCAACCATTCGGTCGGGCATAGGCACATCATTGAATGGGTGCTTGGTGCGAAGCGGGAGCGTTTATCGAGCAGGTTCTGGATCGTGCTGCATGCCTCGATCGCCAGAATATCCACGAAAGGCTCGGCAAATGTACCACCGAAGTTGAGCCACAATCCGTCAGGAAGGGTGCGTAGCCGGGTGCTGCCCGGGATCTTCAAGAACGGGCTGCTTACTCTTGTTTCGTCCTCCGAAGGCCGGCCGCGGAGCCAGGATTCCTTGCCGCGGCGGGGCTTTACGCCGGGGGGGCGCTGGCCCCATCGCTTGAGACGGCTTTTGACTAGAAGATCCAGTGAAACCTTTCCCCGCATACGTGCCTTCCTGCCCTAGCCATTATTCAGACACAACCTATGCGTGTATTATCGAATTTGATTTCTGAACAAAGCGCTATCATCACGAAATAGTGAGACGCACAACCTATCCAAATCCTGGCGAAAGTCTTGACGAGTTCGACTCGGGGAATTTCCGCCTCCAGGGGGCGTCTGAAACCTCTCCGGGTCATGATTTTTGCGATCTTTTCGAGATGTATAATAAATGAAATCAGATTTTTGTCTGGCATCGCTCCCATACAATCCAAAAATCATGCTGTAAGCGAGATGTGTAGGTGCCGATAGAGACACAATTTCAATAGGCGAAAATTGAATTTAACACGCTGTGGTTGAAATTATATGAAAAAAGCCGGCGACCCATGAGGCCGCCGGCTGCTCCTGTAGATGATGCCGCTATCAGCCGCGCTTGGCGGCCGGCACGTAATCGCGGCGGGGGGCGCCGGTGTACAGCTGGCGAGGGCGACCGATGCGCTGCTGGGGGTCTTCCATCATCTCTTTCCACTGGCTGACCCAACCCACCGTGCGTGAGACCGCGAACAGGGCGGTGAACATGCTGGTCGGGAAGCCCATCGCCTTCAGGATGATGCCTGAGTAGAAATCGACGTTCGGATAGAGCTTCCGGTCGACGAAGTAGGGATCGTTGAGGGCGATCTTTTCCAGCTCCATCGCCAGATCCAGCAGTGGATCGCCCTTGATCCCCAGCTCCTGCAACACATCGTGGCAGGCCTTCTGGATGATCTTCGCGCGCGGGTCGTAGTTCTTATACACCCGGTGACCGAAGCCCATCAGCTTAGTGTGCTGGTCCTTGTCCTTCACGTCGGCGAGGAACTGCTTGATGTTCCTGGTGTGCCCGATCTCGGCCAGCATCTTCAACACCGCCTCGTTGGCGCCGCCATGCGACGGACCCCAGAGGCTGGCGATACCGGCAGCGATACACGCGAACGGATTGGCCCCCGTGGAACCCGCAAGGCGAACCGTGCTGGTGGACGCGTTCTGCTCATGATCCGCATGCAGTATCATGATCAGGTCCATCGCTTTGGAGAGGACCGGATTGACCTTGTAATCCTCGGCCGGTACCGCGTGGAACATATAGAGGAAATTTTCGGCGTACGACAGGTCGTTCCGCGGGTAAATGAATGGCTGCCCGACCGCGTATTTATGCGCCCAGGCGGCGATCGTCGGCACTTTGGCGATCAGGCGGAATGCGCTGATGCGGCGGCTTTCCGGATCGTGGACGTCGAGGCTGTCGTGGTAGAACGCCGATAGCGCGCCAACCACGCCGCACATCACCGCCATCGGATGGGCGTCGCGGCGGAAGCCGTTATAGAAGGTGCGAAGCTGTTCGTGCAGCATCGTGTGCCGCATGATCCCCAGCTCGAAATCCTTGGCTTCTGTCTCGTTGGGCAGGTCGCCATTCAGCAGCAGGTAGCAGACCTCCAGGAAGTTGGAATGTTCCGCGAGCTGCTCGATCGGATAGCCGCGATACAGCAGGATACCCTCATCGCCGTCGATATAGGTGATCTTGCTCTCGCAGGACGCGGTGGCGCCGTATCCGGGGTCGTACGTGAACACGCCGAGGTCGCCATACAGCTTGCGGATGTCGAACACGTCCGGACCGACACTGCCGGACAGCAACGGCAGGCTGGTCGATTTGTTCGAGCCATCCAGGGTGATCGTGACAGACCGTTTAGCTGGGGCGCTCATACGCGATGTCCTTATTTGAGTGCGGTAGCACGCCGTCGACCGACAGGCGGGTATCGCCGTGCCGAGCCGATGGTCAGGACAAAATTATGGCGCTATGAGGCGCGACGCAACCTTCGCACGCGCAGCAGAGCATCGCGTAAAAAGATTTCCTTGCGGAGTCCCTCCTAATGCAACACCAAATGCCGCCGCGGACGCAGTGTCGGCATCGGGCGCGCCTGCTCAGCCTGGCAGGCTCGGATCGCTTTGCGTAGGGCCAACATGGTGCGGGGCAGATTGAGATTCACCGCTTCCTCGGCCAGCATGGTCAGGCACTGGAGCACATTGGCGGCTGTTGCATGCCGAGCCGCATCGGGCAAATCGTCGTCAACCATGGGTGGCGTAATCTCTATCATAGGCTGTCTCACTTGAGCGTGAGATAGAAGCCCATGCTCTATGCGAAAGAACCCGTGCTGGTTGCAAGAAAAGAGTAAGAGCGACGGAATATGCAATGAAAAATCAGGCAGAAATGCCACGTAGGCTTGGCATCATCGCCGGTGGCGGGATGCTCCCGGTAAGGGTCGCCGCAGCCGCTCGCGCGGCGGGCAGGGGCGTCTTCATTCTGGGCCTGGAAGGGTTCGCCGACCGGGCGCTGTTGGCGCCATGGCCGCACGAGATTCAGCGGCTTGGGGCGGCGGGGCGCATTCTGGCGGTGCTGCGGGAAAACGGTTGTCAGGATCTGGTGATGATCGGCCCGGTGCGCCGTCCGTCGCTGCTCGACCTGCGGCCGGATGCCGTGGGCGCTCGCCTGCTGACGAGGGTCGGACGCGCCGCCTTCGCCGGTGACGATGGGCTGCTCGCAGCCGTCATACGGGTGCTGACGGAAGAAGGTTTTCGCGTCATCGGCGCGCACGAGATCATGCGGGAGGTCGTGGCACCACGCGGTGTGCTGACGAAGGCTGCGCCCGATGCGCAGGCGATGACGGACATCGCCCGCGGTGTGCAGGTCGCGCGCTTGCTGGGATCGGCCGATGTCGGCCAGGGCTGTGTCGTTCAGCAGGGCCTGGTGCTGGCGGTGGAGGCGATCGAGGGCACCGACGCGATGCTGGCCCGTGCCGGCGGTTTAAAGCGAGACGGTATCGGCGGCGTGCTGGTGAAGCTTGTGAAGCCGGGCCAGGACAAACGTGCCGATCTGCCGACCATCGGGCCTGACACCGTTCGCAACGCCGCGTCCGCCGGCCTGAGGGGACTTGCGTTCGAAGCCCAGGCAACCATTCTGGCGGAGCGTGAGGCCTGTCTGGCCGCGGCGGACGCGGCGGGGCTGTTTCTGCTGGGCCTTGATCCCGAAACCTTAACCTGAAGGGGGACTTCCAATGAGCCGGTTCTTGCACACCATGCTGCGTGTCGGCGACCTGCAGCGCAGCGTCGATTTCTATACCAAGGGCTTCGGCATGAAGGAAATTCGCCGCCGCGACGTTCCTGACGGCAAGTACACGTTGGCGTTTGTCGGCTATGGCGATGAGGACAGCAACACGGTCATCGAGCTGACCTACAACTACGGCACCGACAAATACGAAATGGGCAGCGCTTTCGGCCATCTGGCGATCGGCGTGCCGGACGTCGCCGCGACCACCGAGAAGCTTCGCGGTTTCGGCGCCAAGGTCACCCGCGAGCCGGGGCCGGTGAAGTTCGGCACCACTATCATCGCCTTCGTTGAAGACCCGGACGGCTACAAGATCGAACTGGTCCAACGGGCCTAAGTGTTCGGCGGCGCGACCGGCATCTTGTTCGCCGCTCCGCGGGTGGGGCGGTTGCGTCGCCCACCCGCCTCGGCGTTAACTCCCGCGACGAATAACAGTGGGAAGGAAGCCGGCCATGGGACCTTTGGCGGGGGTAAAGATCGTTGAATTCACCGGCATAGGGCCGGCGCCCCTGGCAGCGATGCTGCTGGCGGACATGGGGGCGACGGTGCTGCGCATCGATCGCGCCGCTCCCGCCGACCTGGGTTTGCCTGTGGCGGAGCAATTTGAATTCACCCGCCGCAACCGTGCCGTTCTCAACCTCGACCTGAAGAAGCCGGAAGCGGTCGCGCTCGCCCTGCGCTTGATCGAGGGCTGCGACGCGCTGATCGAGGGGTTTCGCCCCGGCGTCATGGAACGTCTGGGCCTTGGCCCGGATGTCTGCCTGCGTCGCAACCCCAGGCTGGCCTACGGACGGGTGACCGGTTGGGGGCAGGAGGGGCCTTTGTCTCAGGCCGCGGGACATGACCTGAACTACATTGCCCTGACGGGCGCGCTGCACGCGATTGGGCGGGCGGGCCAGAAGCCGACGCCGCCGTTGAACCTTGTGGGGGATTACGGCGGCGGCGCGCTGTACCTCGTAACCGGGCTGCTGGCGGCAATCATCTCGGCCCGTACGACCGGTGCCGGGCAGGTGGTGGATGCGGCAATGGTCGATGGCGCGCTGTCGCTGATGACCCCGATTTACGCCATGCAAGCCGGCGGACGCATGAACGCACCGCGCGGCGAAAATCAGCTCGATTCGGGCGCTTATTATTACGAAGTCTACGAGTGCGCCGACGGGCAGTTCATCTCCCTGGCGCCGATCGAGGAAAAATTTCACGCGGAACTGCTGCAAAGGTTGGAGATCGATCCGGCCGGCATGCCGGCGCAGCGCGACAGAGCCGGGTGGGGCCGTTGGAAAGAGGTGCTGACCGAACGGTTCCGCACACGTACGCGGGATGACTGGTGCCGCATCCTGGAGGGCACGGACGCCTGCTTCGCCCCCGTGCTGTCCATGGCCGAAGCGCATGCGCATCCTCACAACCAGGCTCGTGGGGCGTTCATTGACGTCGGCGGCCAGCGTCAGCCGGCACCCGCGCCGCGATTCGGCGGGACGAAGCTGGCAACGCCGCGGCCGCCGGGATCGGTGCCGGTGGCGGAAGCATTGGCCGAATGGGGTCTGTCGGCGGCCGAAATCGAGGCCACGGTCCGCGCCTGACCGAACGGCGTTATGGCGCCTGTGTGATGACGGGTCATCGCGCAGTCGTCATCACCGTGGTCCTACCGTCGGTTTCCCGCAATGAAATATCCAGTTCGCTGTTGCTGCGTTGCTTCATCACGGCAAGAGAGGAAACAGGATGCTCACACGAGCGAGATTTCTTGGCGCTGTCGCGCTGCTGCCCGCTGCCATGCTCGTCTCGCCCATGGCGCGGGCCCAATCGAGCCAGCAGGTCACGATCGACGGTGCTCGCAAGGTGCTGGCCGATCTGCGGCACGACAAGGCGTTCGGCAATGCCGTACAGCTGATGCGGCAGGCCAAGGCGGTGCTGATCGTGCCGAAGCTTGTTAAGGGCGGCTTCATCGTCGGCGGCGAAGGTGGCAACGGTGTGCTGATGGTACGCCGCCGGGGCGGCTGGAGCGACCCGGGCTTTTACGCGATCGGTGCCGCGTCCTTCGGCCTGCAGGCCGGGTTGGAGCAGTCGGAGCTGATCATGCTGATCATGACCCAGAAGGGGCTGGATGGCGTGCTGCGCGACCAGTTCAAGATAGGCGCGCAGGCAGGGATTTCCGTGGTCACCCTGGGTTCTAGCGTGGAGGGCGCGATCGGCGGCGCGTCGCCCCCGGATATCGTGGTGTGGTCTTCCTCCACCGGCCTGTATGGCGGCCTGACGGTGGACGGGTCGGTGATTCGGGCCGAACCGAATCAGGATGCCGCGTTCTATGGCCACCCGGTGACCGCTCGTGACGTGCTGTTCGGCCCGATGGAGAGCCCGCGCGCGGCACCTCTGCGCCGCGAAATGAACAGCATTGGATAAGTTTCACAGAAGGCGTTGCGGGGCGCGGGCGGGCGTGTTATTGGCCCGGCCCGCGCTTCCTTGGGGGATAGTTTAGCGGTAAAACTCCCGGCTCTGACCCGGGCATCCTTGGTTCGAATCCAGGTCCCCCAGCCAAGTTCCCAATCGATCGCGATCCCGCCTGCGTCGATCTGAAGCGGAAGCTGCCGTGCGCCTCTATCGCTCCCTGCTCCGTCGCTATAGGCCGGAGTCGTTCGACCACACGCGCCGCGCCTTTCTCGGTCTGGGCGTGGCAGCCGGTGCCCTCGCGCTGACCGGGCCGACGAATGCGGCGCTCGGATTGCCGTCCCGTACGCATCACGGGCGGCGCGTGATCATCGCGGGCGCCGGGTTGGCCGGCCTGGCCTGCGCTTATGAATTGAAGCGCGCCGGATACGATGTCCAGATCCTGGAAGCACGTCCCCGAATCGGCGGCCGGGTATTGACCATCCGCAACTGGCTTCCCGGCAAGATGGTCGAGGCCGGCGGCGAGCTGATTGGGTCCAACCATCCGATGTGGCTCCGATACGCGCATCTGTTTGGCCTTGGCTTCAGGCCGGTGACCGACTGGCCGGAAGAGAACAGGCCGATCCTGATTGACGGACGCCGCCTGGATGATGCGGCGAAGCGAGCGCTCTTCGAGGATATGGACAGGATCCTTGGAGCACTCACCCGGCAATCGCGCGGCGTCGACGCCGAGAAGCCATGGCTGACGCTTGACGCTGAGGCGCTCGACCGTGGCAGCTTCGGCGACTGGCTCGCCCTGCAGCGACCGGAACCGCTGACCGAGTGGGTCATGCAGATCGAGCTTGGCGCGGATAACGGGGTCAGCCTCGCGCAGCAGAGCCTGCTCGGCATGATGACGCAGATTAAGGGGGGCGGTCTCGAGAAATACTGGACTGACAGCGAGATGCTTCGCTGTCGGCAAGGAAACGATGCATTGGCCGCCGCATTCGCCGGCGCGGTCGGCGGAAAGCGCATTCATTTGCAGACCCAGGTGAAGAAGATCGACATCACCGGCAACGCCGTCGCGCTGGTCGACGTTACTGGAACGCGATGGCAGGCGGATCATGTCGTGCTGGCAATACCGCCCAGCGTTTGGCACGCTGTCGCGATCCAGCCCGCCTTGCCGGCGACTCTCTTTCCCCAGATGGGGGTCAATTACAAATACCTCGCCCGTATCCGAAAGGAAGTATGGGCCCCTGCGAGTCCCGAAGGGCTGGCGGAGGACAGCATCAGTGAGACCTGGAACAGCGTGGACAACCAAAGTGGGCCCGGGCTGTGCCTGACCGGCTTCACCGGCGGCCCTCC
>JARLIN010000409.1 GCA_031291715.1 Rhodopila sp.
CACGCGGGCGATTTTCGCGACCTGCTCGGGCTGCAGGTCGCCGTCGTCGATCGCCTGCATCTGGCCCTTCAGGCGGCGCAGTTTGAAGAACAGCTTCTTCTGGGCAGCGGTGGTGCCCATTTTCACCAGCGACCAGGAGTGCAGGATGTATTCCTGGATCGCCGCCCTGATCCACCACATGGCATAGGTGGCAAGGCGGAAGCCGCGATCGGGGTCGAAGCGTTTGACCGCTTGCATCATCCCGACATTGCCTTCGCTGATCAGTTCACCGACCGGCAGGCCGTAGCCGCGGTAGCCCATGGCTATTTTTGCGACGAGTCGAAGATGAGAGGTGACAAGCTTATGTGCCGCCTCCATATCCTGAGTGTCACGCCAGCGATGCGCCAGGGAAAGCTCTTCCTCTGGTGTGAGCATTGGAAATTTGCGGATCTCCTGGAGATACCGCGACAGGTTGCCCTCTGGGGCTATGTTAAGGACGGCAGAGGCCACGTTGCAGGCTCCTTTCGTCAGACCGCTTCGGTTCGCCCGGTTATGGCGCGAGATCGCGGTATGAATGTGACTGAGGCCGGTCTGGATGCAGGGTGGGATTTCACGTCCCGGCGATCCACCCCACGTTGGCAGCGGTATTTCCGGACGTTCCCAACGAAGAAGGGCATCCCCCCGCTTCGATGCTTTTCGTATACCGGACTGAAATAGTCCTGTCAATATTAAGGAAAGGTTAACAGCCGGTTAGCTGTGATTCAACGGCGTCCAAGAGGGCCTGCATGTCGGTTGGCAGGGCGGCCTCGAAGGACATCGGACGCCCCGTTCTGGGGTGTTTGAAGCCAAGGCTTGCGGCATGGAGCGCTTGCCGCGGGAAGTCGAGAAGTTGGCCGCGAAGCGGCTGATTTACCGCTTTGGCGGCCGATGGGACGCGGCGGAGGTATAGCGGATCGCCCACGACCGGGTGGCCGTGTGCCGACAGGTGTACGCGGATTTGATGGGTCCGGCCGGTGGCGAGGCGGCATTCCAGCAGTGCCACGCTGGTCTGCCATGCACGGATCGTGCGGTACCGGGTCAGCGCCTGCTTCCCGCCATGGGAGACGATCGCCATGCGCTTGCGGTCGCGCTTGTCGCGGCCGATGGCCCCCTCGATTTCGCCGGACAATGGCTGCGGCAGGCCCCAGACCAGAGCGGTGTAGGCCCGGTCGAGGTCGCGGGTGGCGAATGCGGTGGTCAGCGCGTCATTGGCGAGCTGGGTCTTCGCCACCACCATGACGCCGGAGGTGTCCTTGTCCAGCCGGTGCACGATGCCGGGCCGGCGTTCGGCGCCGATGCCGGTGAAGCCGGGGCCGCAATGGGCGAGCAGCGCGTTGACCAGCGTGCCGTCCGGGTTGCCTGGCGCGGGATGCACCACCAGGCCGGCGGGTTTGTCAAGGACGATCAGGTCAGCGTCCTCATAGAGGATGGTGAACGGGATCGCCTGCGGCTGTGGCGTCGCCGGGGTCGGGGCGGGCAGGTCCAGTATGTAGGTGCCGCCCGCCCGCACTGGTTCGGCCGGCTGGGTGACTGGGCCGGAGTCGCCGCGGAGCCGGCCTTCGTCGATCAACGTCTTGACGCGGGAGCGGGAGAGCGTGCCGATCGCGTCGGCGAGGAAACGGTCGACACGCTGGCCGGCTTGATCCGCGGTAGCGGTGATGCGGATCGGTCCGGACGGCGATGGTTCGCTGTTGGCTGGCATGTGGATGTGGGATAACCCGGATCGGATTCGAATGGGAGACTTCATGCGGGCGTTGAAGATCGCGACCATCGTCATGGGCGTGCTGATTGTGATGGGGACGGTGGGGCTGATCATCGGGGTTGCCCGCCGATCGTCGGCACCGGTGGCCCCCGTGGCGGCGTTGCCGGCGTCGGTCGCCGCGGTTCTGGATGAGCCGGCTGGAACGCGGATCGCCGGGATCGTGGCGGTGCAGGATCGCCTGGCGGTCCAGCTTCAGGGCGGCGGTGTGGACCGGGTGGTATTGGTTGACCCGAGGACAGGAGCGGTCGCGGGACAGATTTCGTTGGCGCGATAGGATTCGGGTGCTTGAGGTTCCCGGGATTCCAGGTTAGAAGGCGCGCCTTGGCCGATGTCCCGTTCGTCTAGAGGCCCAGGACAGTGCCCTCTCACGGCACCAACAGGGGTTCGAATCCCCTACGGGACGCCAAAGCCAGCGAAAGTGCTGGTATCGCCGAAATCTTCGCATTATCAATGGTGAATGCTCCTCCGGTGTCACAAGAGCAGTGTCACAGTGCGGCGCATGGCGAACGTAGATCAACATCCCAAGACTGGCATCTACCGCGTCCGGCTTACGTATCCCCAGCACCTTCGCGGCATCCTGAAGGCCACGAGCGTGACCAAGAGCTTTGGGACACGGGATGCGGCCTTGGCGCGGAAAAGGCGATCCCGGTGCTGGCGACTTTTCAGCGCCAGATCGGTCAAGCCGAGGCAATCTACGGGGCGGAGAAGACAGGCGAAGTCGCCCCCGTTCTGCTGACGCTTTTCGAGGGTATCCGCCTGATCGAGGATTGGCGCGATGCTTACCTCGCGCGGTCGGTGACAGTTCTGACAACGTGGACAGGCCGTGCAGCAGACTACCTCGCCGTTGGTGAAAAGCCGGAACGTGACCGGGCGATCCTCGGCGCAGACCCGCTGCTGATGGTCAGGCTGTATTATGCGGATCAGCCTGTGCCGAGCGACATCCTCGACCGGACACTTGATCGTATCCTCGCTGCGGCGGGCTACCTTCTGCCGGGGCGTCACCCGTTACGCAATGCGCTTATCGGCAGCCTACGATCCGCCGTCGCCACCATTCGCAAGCGCGAGGAGGCGTGGAAATCGGGCGACTGGAGCAACGGCATCCCGTCTGCGGTTGTTTCAGACCCGGCACCGTAGTCTGATGTAGCTGCTGCGGTGCCGCTGCACCGGGTCATCCGCTTGGCCGACCTTCATGTCGTTCACGTTGAACGCACGAAACCGAAACCTCAATCCGTCTCGGAACAGAAACTGGCTATTCGGCAACTGGGTCAGTTCCTCGGACAGGCCGACCCACTCATCCATGAGATCACCTTCGAGCAAGCCGAACAGTTTTACGGCGCCCTGAAATGGCTTCCAAAGTCGATGACGACGTCCCAAGCGGCGCGTCCATTGGTCGAGATTGCCGAGGCGATGCGGTCTGGAACGATGAAGCAGCCTCGTTCGGCAGGTGCGACCGCCGCGAAGAAATTGCAACTTATCAACGCGATGTTCAGCTATGCGGCGGGGCGCGGGTGATGGGTTGACGCTCGATGACCTCAAGACCGGGATCGACGCTCTTACCTTTCCCGGCTTCCCTGGCGTTCCGGCTAGAACTGGTCCGTTTGTTTTGGCACTAGGGATCGGCGCGGAAACGCGGTAGCAATCGAAGAACGGCCCGATCCAACGTCATGCCCCCTGCGGCGACGATGGGGCATGTGGTCGCGGTTCGTCTCCGTATACGGGAACCGCCTTTCCCACAGCGATTTGCTGCCGCTCTGACATTCTTGCCAGTAAGCCAACGTGGGGTATCTGCCAGTCGTCACTGAGCGTAATCACGGGTGCAGAGCCGCGTTCGATGCAGAGCCGTGACTTGACGGCGCCGGACGCCGTCGTCTCGTCCGTGCGGCGCAAAGCGGTGACCTCCCGCCATTCACATCGTTGTTCCGTGCTGCCCTGTCGCAACGTAAGCCCCTCGGCATCCAGCAAAAGCGTCTGGCGTCTACGGCCTCCGGTGGCGAGGCGATACGATCCAAAGCACAGAAGACCGAGCGACAGCAGGAGGACGAAGGATGCGCTGATCGAGTGCCAATGAGCGAGCCTCAACGCAAAGTTCGCACATCGCAAACCTGCGCCGAATGCCATAAAGAATTCGAGCGCAGGTCTATACCGAGCATACCAGCGCTGTCGCAGCAGCAAGGGCGCAGCGTGGGATGACGTGTAGAGGGGAAAGGTCTCGGCCATAGGTCTCGTTTGTTTCTGGGCCCGACCATAACGTAGCGAGAAGCCGGGCACCGAGGTATTTTTTGTCCTAACGGCCTGCAATTAAGACTGGAAACATGCTGACGCAGGTGCCATCGTTGCTTTAACGACTTATCAGAGATCAGTCTCTACCAGCACCAATGCGAAAAGAATCTGTTCGTGAGAAGTTGCGATGCTGTCGTGACGACCCGCCCGGCCGATCTGATTGATGAACGTTCGGTAGCCGAGAATCTTGACCTTTGCACCCGTCTTCATGGGATCGCCGGAGAGGTCAGCGGGCGGTCGCCATACGCCTCGGCACCCGCCATTGTCTGTTTGCTCAATGGACGGACCTTGGAAACTGCCCAGATGTCTCTCAATGTCGTCTTGCGTCAAAAGCTGTGTTCCTTGGGACGCGACGGTCGCCACAGTGTTCACGTCAGGAAACCCTTCATGAAACGGCTGCTCGATCTCTGGGGCGGCGCATTCATGACCATCGAGTTGGTAGTGGCCATGCGCGTCCGGTGGATATTGAGGGCTTGGCAGATACACGTAGCCGACGCGGCCGACACAACCGATCATCCAGCAATATTCGGCCCACGCATCAGGTGACGATGCAAAGAGCACCGCCGTAATCGCAAGCAGCCCTGATAGATGCCGCCACTTCACATCAGTGTCTCCTCATTAGTGTCCACACCCCTGCGGGTGTAAAGAAAAAGAAAGCTACCGTCTAATCGCGGTGATTGGCCGTGCGAAGTTTGTCTCGTGTCAACCGCGGCCGGAATCTAGGCCAGTGCGCCGGTCTGCTACGAAGGTCCTCGCCCGGCACCCTCTCTATTCATGAGTACCCGATATAGGATCATGCTGCTTTTGCTGTCTTATTGATAACCCCCTGGCGACTTACATCCCGGCCATCGCGACGGCTAAGCGCCGCGCAGAACCCTGGAGATGAGCAATGCAGAAGCGCGCACTTGGAAACAGTGGGCTGGAGGTTTCAGCGATCGGATTTGGCTGCATGGGGCTGAACTTCAGCTATGGCCACGCGCTGAGCAAGGAGCAGGGCATCGCGCTGATCCGCGCGGCGGTGGAGCGTGGTGTCACTCTCTTCGACACGGCTGAAATCTACGGGCCCTTCACCAACGAGGAAATGGTCGGCGAGGCGCTGGCGCTGGCGCCGGTGCGGGATCGGGTCGTGATCGCCACCAAGTTCGGGTTCAACATCGATCCCGAAACCCACAAGACGACCGGCATGAACAGCCGCCCCGAGCATATCCGCGCCGCGGCCGAGGCGTCTTTGAAGCGGCTGGGCGTTGAGGTCATCGACCTGCTCTACCAGCATCGCGTCGACCCCGAGGTGCCGATCGAGGATGTGGCGGGCGCCGTCCGTGACCTGATCCGGGAAGGCAAGGTGAAGCATTTCGGTCTCTCCGAACCCGGCGCGCAGACGATCCGCCGCGCGCATGCGGTGCAGGCGGTTACGGCGATCCAGAACGAGTACTCGCTCTCGACGCGCGGGCCGGAGACCGACGGGGTGCTCCAGGCCTGGGAGGAGCTCGGCATCGGTTTCGTCGCCTACAGCCCGCTCGGCAAGGGCTTCCTGACCGGGGCGATGAACAAGGACACCAAGCTCGAGAAGAACGATTTCCGCTCGATCCTGCCGCGCTTCACGCCAGAGGCGATGGCAGCGAACCAGGCGCTGATTGACCTGCTTAACCGGATCGCTACGGCCAAGCAGGCGACGCCGGCCCAGATCGCGATTGCCTGGCTGCTGTCGCGGAAGCCTTGGATCGTGCCGATCCCGGGCACCACCAAGCTGCACCGGCTCGAAGAGAACCTCGGCGCCGCAAACGTCGCCCTGAGCACAGCCGACCTGGCTGAGATCGAGCGCGCGCAGTCTGAGATCGAGATCCAAGGCACGCGCTACCCCGAGCAGCTTGAGGCTACCACTGGCCTCTGAGCGCGGGCCCGTGCGTCCGTCTTGGCGCACGGGCGCTTCCACCGGACCGATACGGAGTAAGTCGTGACACAGAACATCGATGGCAAGGTCGTCGTCATCACCGGCGCCAGCAGTGGGCTCGGCGAGGCGACTGCGCGGCATCTCGCGGCACTTGGGGCGAGGGTGGTGCTGGGCGCCCGGCGGCTCGACCGATTGCAGGCACTGGCGCGGGCGCTGCACCTGCCAGCCGAGGCAGCGGTGCAGACCGATGTCACCGACCGCGAGCAGGTCCAGCGCCTTGTCGACGGCGCGGTCGCGTTGCACGGTCGCATCGACGTCATCCTCAATAATGCAGGCCTGATGCCACAGTCGCCGCTCGAGCGCGGCAAGATCGACGACTGGGACCGGATGATCGACGTCAACCTGAAGGGCGTCCTGTATGGCATCGCCTCCGCGCTGCCATACATGATCCGGCAGAAGGGCGGCCATATCATCAACGTCTCGTCGGTCGCCGGCCACAAGGTGCGGCCGGGCAGCGCTGTCTACGCCGCGACCAAGGCGGCGGTGCGCATGCTCTCCGAGGGGTTGCGGCAGGAGGTGAAGCCGTACGGCATCCGCACCACGGTCATCTCGCCCGGCGCGGTCGCGACGGAATTGCCCGACAGCATCACCGAGGCCGATGTCGCCCAGGATATCCGGCAGTTCTACGAAACCTACGCGATTCCGGCGGAATCCTTCGCACGGATGGTCGCCTTCGCGATGAGCCAGCCCGACGAGGTTGACGTTAACGAGATCCTGTTCCGCCCGACCGCGCAGGAGCTTTGAGGCAACGACAGCAGTTGGCGTGCTTGGTGGTGCCCTGCAGTGCGCCGGGTTCGCCAAGGCCGCGGTCGGTTGCGCTTGAGGACAGACAAAGCATCGGGGTTGCTCCGCTGGCTCCCACGCAAAGCGAAGGATTCGACTATGAAGAAGCGCAAACTGGGGAAAGACCTGGAAGTGTCGGCCATCGGCCTGGGCTGCATGGGCCTGAGCTTTGGCCTCGGTCCCGCCATGGACAGGATGGAGGCGATCGGATTGATCCGCGCGGCCGTCGATCGCGGCGTCACCCTGTTCGACACCGCCGAAGGCTACGGCCCCTTCATCAACGAGGAGTTGGTGGGTGAGGCATTGGAGCCGGTGCGGGATCAGGTGGTCATCGCCACCAAGTTCGGGTTCAGGATCGACGAGAACGGCGGCATCATAGGTCTCGACAGCCGGCCCGGGCATATTCGCGACGTGGTGGACGCCTCCCTGAAGCGGTTGCGGACGGACCGGATCGACCTCCTCTACCAGCATCGTGTCGATCCCGACGTGCCGATGGAGGACGTGGCAGGGACCGTCAGGGATCTGATCCAGGAGGGCAAGGTCGCGCATTTCGGCCTGTCCGAAGCCGGTATGCAGAACATCCGCCGGGCCCATGTGGTGCAGCCTGTTACCGCGATCCAGAACCACTACTCGCTCTGGATGCGGGAGCCGGAAGATGGGACGCTGGCGCTCTGTGAGGAACTGGGCATTGGCTTTGTGGCGTGGGGACCGCTCGGCCAAGGCTTCCTGACCGGCAAGATCGGCCGGAACGACCGCTTCGATGACCCGCGAGATCTGCGTTCCACTTTCCCGCGTTTCACGCCGGAGGCGCTGGAGGCCAACTTCGCCGTGGTCGACTTCCTGCGCGACCTTGCCGTTCGCAAGGGGCTCACGCCCGCGCAAATCGCGCTCGCCTGGCTGCTCGCGCAGAGGCCGTTCATCGTGCCAATCCCCGGCGGGACGAAACGCGAGCACCTCGCCGACAACCTGCCGGCCGCCGAGGTCCAATTGACCGCGCTTGATCTGCGCGAGATCGACGAGGCTTTCGCCAAGATCGACGTCAAGGGCGCGCCGCTTTCGGAAGCCCTGACCTCGCAGATCGACCGGTGAACTGTCCGGTTACTTTGACAACACGGGCCGGGGCGACCTTATTGCCTTAGGCCCTGTTGGCCAGCCCTTACAGCGTCTCCCGGTTGGCGCCGTATTGTTCGTCGGTCACCTTCTCCATCCAATCGACTGCTTTGCCGTCGAGCTTCTCCGCAATCGCGACATGGGTCATCGCGCAGCGCGGCGAGGCCCCATGCCAATGCTTCTCGCCCGGCGCGAACCAGACGATGTCGCCGGGGCGGATTACCTCGATCGGTCCGCCCTCGCGCTGGACACGGCCGAGGCCGGCAGTGACAAGCAGCGTCTGCCCCAGCGGATGCGTGTGCCACGCGGTGCGTGCACCCGGCTCGAAGGTGACGGTCGCGCCCCCGACACGGGCATCCCCGCTGCCGCTGAACGGGGCGTCGATCCTGACCGTGCCGGTGAAATACGCCTCTGGCCCCTCGGCCGAGGGCTGCGAACCGCTGCGAACGATGTCCATTGTCATCTCCTTGCGTCAGAGCCGGCGAACGCCGAAACCAACCGGCTGTCCGGGCCAGATTTAGGTATGACGGCCTCCGGCGGATTAGACGCTACAAACGGCATGCAGTGATATCCGGAGTTCATCAATGCGCCGCGAGGAACTTGTCGATCTCAACGCCTTCCTGACCGTGGCCGAGGAACAAAGCTTCACCCGAGCCGCGACGAAGCTCGGCACATCGCAGTCGGCGCTCAGTTACACGGTCAGGCGGCTCGAGACGCGGCTTGGGGTTCGGTTGCTAACCCGCACGACGCGGCGCGTCGCCCCAACCGAGGCCGGAGAACGGCTGTTGAAGACCTTGGGGACGGCTCTCGAAGACATCGCCGGCGAGCTCGCCGCGCTGTGTGAATTGCGCGAGAAGCCGGCAGGCACCATCCGCATTACAACGTCCGAACACGCCGCACATGCTGTCCTGTGGCCCGTGCTGGAAAAATTGCTGCCGAACTATCCAGATGTTCATGTCGAACTCGGTATCACCTCGGGTTTCAGCGACATCGTCGCGGAACGGTTCGACGCCGGCGTTCGTCTTGGCGAGTCGATCGCTAAAGACATGGTCGCGGTCCGGATCGGACCCGATCTGCGCATGGCGGTGGTGGGTGCGCCCGCCTACTTCGCCGCGCATCCGAAGCCGAGCACGCCGCAGGACCTCGCTCATCATACGTGCATCAACCTGCGGCTGCCGACGATGGGCGGGTTCTACGCGTGGGAGCTGGAACAGGGTGAACGCAAGTTGCGAGTGCGTGTAGACGGTCAGTTGGCGTTCAACGATGTGCCCATGGCCCTTCGCGCCGCCAGGGCCGGGTTCGGCCTCGCCTGTGTTTTGGAGGACCAGGCCAAGGCACTTGTCGCCAACGGCAGCCTTGTTCGTGTGCTGGAGGGTTGGTGCCCGCCCTTTGCGGGCTATCACCTTTACTATCCGAGCAGGCGCCAGCCGTCGGCGGCCTTTACCTTGTTGGTCGACGCGCTGCGCTATCGGGGGCGAGAAGCGGCTTTTTGATGCGGTGCCGGACATTCGGCGCAGGGATTCGCTAACCATGACGGGCACGGTCGCCGAGGGGCCGCGTCGATGACGGCCTCTCGTCGCGGAACCTCGGATAGAGGTTGACGTAGCCAAGTCGCCGTTTCGTGTGTTTGGCCGCGACTGCGCGGCAGCGCCTGCCATCTGCTCCTTGGTCGTGCATTGCGCGTGCATGTGTCGCTTGGCGATCAAGCGCCAGGGGCGTTGGCTTTTTGCTGTTTAGCCACTGCCTGTATCGACGCCGATAGTCTGGATCTGCGTGCGAGCCGTTTACGGCCTGTATCGACGTGTTGCCTCGATACGCTCGTTGGCCCCACGGGGATCTGATGGCTGCCCAGCCCCGGGCAGAAACCTCTCCGCGAAAGCCTCTCTTGACAAGCATCATCAAATGGCTACAGTGACCGCATATACGATATGACGTCCGGATATACGAACAATGGGAGGATGACATGACGCCAGCCGCTATGGCTACCGGCACCGTACAAGCCGCAACGCCCGATCTTGTGGTCGATCTGTCGCGCTTCGCCGCGACCATCGATGCGGCACGGCTGGACGCCGCTGTCGTCGAGGCCGTCAAAACCAACATCCTCGATACGCTGTCCTGCGCACTGGCCGGTTCGTCGGCCAAGGCGATCGCCGAGGTCACGGGCCTCGTGCAGGAATGGGGCGGTGCGGGTCAGGCCGACATGTTTGTGTTTGGCGGTAAGTTCCCGGCCCATCATGCGGCCTGGGCCAATTCCGGCATGTCCCATGCGCGCGACTATGACGATACGCACGACGCCGCTGTGCTGCACGCGGGCGTCTCGGCCGTCCCGGCCGCAATAGCGGCGGGACAGTTGCGAGGGGGAATATCGGGCGCCGACCTGATCGCGGCGGTCACGGCAGGTATCGAAACGACCTGCCGCCTCGGCATCGCCACCAAGCTCGATCTCATTGAAAGCGGGTTCATCTACACATCCCTGCTTGGCTACTTCGGTGCAACGGCTGCCGCCGGCCGCGCGCTCGGGCTGACGGAGAATGAGATGCTGAATGCGTTTGGCATCATCTACAGTTCGGTCGCGGGCAACCATCAGGTCACGCGTGATGCGTCGCTGATGAAACGGCTTCAACCCGGTCTTGCCGCGCAGGCGGCGGTGATCGCGGTGCAGCTTGCCAGGAAAGGCATCCGCGGCGCGCAGGGCGTGTTCGAAGGCGCCGATGGTTTCTTCCGGGTCTATCTGCACAACCACGTCGATGCCAGCGAGGTGCGCAAGGATCTCGGCACCCGCTTCGAGCTACTGAATCTGAGCTACAAGCCTTATCCCTGCTGCCGCGACGTCCACACTGCGGTCGATGCGGTGTTGCAGGTGCGTGCGAAGGCGCAACGTCCGGCCGCCGATATCGAATCGATCCGCGTGGGCGTCACCGCGCCAGGCTATCAAATGGTCTGCGCCCCCGAACAGGTCCGCCTGGCGCCGCGCACGATCGTCGAGGCGCAGTTCAGCATCCCGTACACGGTGGCCGCGGCGTGGATCGACGGCGGCCTGGGCATCGGCCACTTCTCCGATGAGGGGCTGCGGCGCACGGACATTCTTGAACTCACCAAGCGCGTGCGGCCCTATGTCGACGTCGAAATGGATCGCGAGTGGAGCCGCGTTGTTACGCCGGCCGCGGTGACGGTCCAGTTCCGCGATGGACAGACGATCGAGGCGCGGGTGGATTATCCGAAAGGGCATCCGCGGAACCCGATGACGGCGGCGGAATTCCAGGCCAAGACGACGGATTGCGCGACCTTTGCCGCCAAGCCGATGCCGGCGGATACTGCCGCCCGGTTGATTGCCATGGTGGGCAGGCTGGAATCGCTTCCGGATATTTCCGAGTTGCTGGGCGTCATGAGCTGAACTCGACGAATGGGAATGAAACGCATGTCCACACTCTCTCGCCGTGCCGTGCTGGGCGGGGTCGCCGCGGCGTCCCTGGCTCGACCGGGACTCATCCGAGCACAGACTGTTTCCGCGCCGGTGAAGATCGGGTTGTTGAGCGATGTTGTCGGGCTCTACCGGGAAAATGGTGGCCCAGGCGCCAAAGTCGCCGTGGAGATGGCGGTTGCCGATTTCGGTGGCTCGTTGCTGGGGCGGCCGCTCCAGGTGATGCAGGCGGACGACCAGAACAAGGCGGACATCGCCAGTTCCCTCGCGCGCGAATGGATCGACGCCGAGGGTGTGAATTTGCTGCTGGACGGGGCGGCATCATCGTCGGCGCTGGCGATTCAGGAGATCGCACGCGAGAAGAAGCGCATCTACTGCACGACCTCGTCGGTCACCACGGCGCTGGTCGGAAAGCAGTGCTCGCCCTATGGCTTCCAGTTCAACGGTAATGCCTACTCGCTGGGGAAGGGCGTCGGCGGGGTCCTGACGGAACAGGGCTACAATACCTGGTTCTTCATCACCGTCGACTACGAAGCCGGCTACTCCCTACAGGGTAATACAGAGCAGTTCATTAAGGCGGCCGGTGGCAAGGTCCTGGGCAGCGTGCGTGCGCCGGTCGACACGCATGACTTCTCGTCCTACCTGATTGCGGCCCAGGCCTCAGGCGCGAAGGTGATCGGCCTTGCCAATGCCGGGACGGATCTGCAGAACTGTATCAAGCAGGCAGCCGAGTTCGGGATTACGAAGGGCGGTCAGCTCCTGGCCACGCTCGTGCTCGAAGTTCCCGACGTGATCTCGCTCGGGCAGGACGTTTGCCAGGGTCTCGTGCTGACCGACAGTTTTTATTGGAACATGTCACCGCAGTCCCGAACCTGGAGCGAGCGATACATCGCAAAGATAGGCAAGCCCCCGGCTTCGGGGCACGCCTGCGCCTATTCCGCCGCCACGCACTGGATGAAGGCGGCGCACGCGGCCGGGACGCTGGACGCCGAGGTAGTCGCGCCGAAAATGCGGGATATGCCGGTCAACGATTTCTTCAACAAGGATGTGCAAATCCTGGCCAATGGGGCGGTGCCGCATACGACGTTCGTTTGGATTGTGAAGCCGTCCTCCGAGGCAACAGGGCGGTGGGATGTCTTCAAGCTGCTCGGCACGCTGCCCTCTCCGAGCGCCTTCGCCCCAGCCGACGGCTTCGGCTGTCCGCTGGTCAAGGCGTAGCGACGGCGTGCCTGGACATTCTCAAACCATTTTCTGGGGAAAACGACCATGCGAATGACCGCCGCCGTGATGTACGAACAAGGCCTGCCGACGCCCTACGCCGGGAGCAAACCGTTCATTATCGAGGATGTGGACCTGGAGGGCCCCGGAGAGGGTGAGGTTCTGGTCGAAGTGACCGCGGCGGGGCTCTGCCATTCCGACCTGTCGCAAGTCGCGGGATTGCGGAAGCGCAAGCTTCCCGTGGTTGGCGGGCACGAGGGCGCCGGGATCGTCCGCGAGGTCGGGAGGGGCGTGACCCGGATGAAGCCGGGTGATCATGTGGTCATGACGGTCGCGACCGGGTGCGGCCATTGCCGGCCATGCACCGACATCAGGCCGGCGCTGTGCGAGGGCGTCAGCGAGTCGCGCTCGCAAGGTGCGCTGCCCAACGGCATGATACGGCTGAGCCGCGGCGGGAAACCCGTCTATCACTACAGCGGTGTATCGTCGTTCGCGCAATACGCGGTGACGATCCCGAATACGCTGATCAAGATCGATCCTGCCATTCCGTTGGATATCGCGGCGATGTTCGGCTGCGCGGTCGTGACCGGTGCCGGTGCCGTGCTGAATACCGCACGGGTGCGTCCAGGACAGAATGTCGCGGCGTTCGGCCTAGGGGGCGTCGGGCTCAATGCGGTGATGGCGTCGCGGATTTCTGGCGCCTCGGAAATCATTGGGATCGACATCAACGAAGGCAAGTTCGCGCTGGCCAAGGAACTGGGGTGCACTCACACGTTTCTGGCGACCGACCCGGACCTGGTTGCCAAGGCGAAGGACTTGACGCGCGGCGGGGTCGACTTTTCCTTCGAGATTTCCGGTAGCAAGCCCGCCATGACATCTGCGTATGCGATCACGCGGAAGGGCGGTGAGGTGGTCTGCGTCGGCCTGGGGGCCACGGGCGAGATGTATCAGTACCCGCATACCTCCCTGGTGGCGGAGGAGAAGGCGATTCGTGGATCCCTCATGGGCGGCGGCGTGGCGGATCGCGATATCCCGTTGCTGCTCAGGTTGTTTCAGGATGGGAAGATGCCGGTGGACCGGTTGAAGAGCAGCACCATGGGGTTCGAGGAGTTGAACGTCAGCCTGGACAAGCTCGATGGTGGATCGGTGGTGCGGCAGATTCTGCTGCCGCACGGGTGATACGGGAATATTGCCAGCCCGTCATGGTCGGTGGAGGTCGATGCGCGCAAAAAATGGGGCGGCTTCGCCGACCGAAACGGTAGGGAATAACTGAAACCGCCGAGGGGACCGTATGGACTTCCAACTCACGTCCGAACAACGCCAGATGGTCGCTACCGTCCGGGCTGTTACGCAGGATCACTTCAAGGGCCGTGCCCTGAAATTCATGGACGGTACGTTCCCCTGGGAGAACGTCAAGGAGTTGGCAAGGCTTGGCATCCTTGGCATGACGGTGCCAAGGAATACGGCGGCCTCGGGCTTCCCGTGCTGGACACGGCATTGGTGCTCGAAGAAATCGCCAAAGGTTGCTTCGTGACTGCCCTGGCGGTCATGGGCGGTGCCGTCGGCGTGCAGGCCAGGATCATAGCCACCTACGCGCCCGAATCCATTAAGCAACGGTTGCTCCCGGCCGTCTGCACCGGCGACGTCCTTTTGGCGGTCTACATGACGGAACCCCATGCGGGTACCGATGTGGCCAATTATCGCACCAATGCGAACGTGGTCGGCGACAGGGTGATCCTCAATGGAACCAAGACCCTGATCAGCCACGTCGACGAAGCCACCGCCTTCGTCGTGTTCACGCGGATCAACAAGCAGCCGGGCCGGGACGGAATCGGTTGCCTACTGGTTGAGAAAGGCACGCCGGGCTTCACCTGCACTGCCCACTACCACACGATGGGCGGCGAGAACCTTGCCGAAATCAACTTCGAGAACTGCGAACTGCCGATCGAAAACCTGATCATCGGGGACAATGGTTTCCGGCGCCTGCTCAGCGCCTTCAACACGCAGCGTTGCCTGAATCCCAGCATCTCGCTCGGTCTGGCCGAGGGTGCATTCGAGGAGGCCGTTCGCTATTGCCGCGATCGCAGCGCGTTCGGCCGCCCGATCGGTGAGTTCCAAGGCATGCGCTGGAAACTCGCCGAAATGTATCGGGATATCGAGGTGGGGCGCTCGATCCTCTATCGCGCCTG
>JARLIN010000410.1 GCA_031291715.1 Rhodopila sp.
GACATGCAGAGTTTTCCGAAAATGCCTGGATAGACGTCAAAGCCAAGCCCGTTCCTCAGACCTGGCCAAGGACAGAGGCTGAGCGGACGGCGCGGCTGCTTGATTGGTTGCGATAGCAACCCGCGATGCGTCGAAGTCCGGACCGGCCTTCTACCGTCAAGCCCCGCGACGGTGAGGGCCTGGCGCTGTCTCCACGACCCGGCGATGATGAAGGACCAGCGCTGCCCTCACGTCATGGCCCGGCGACGGTGAGGCCCGGCGCCGCCCTCATGGCCCGGCGATGATGAAGGACCAACGCCGCCGCCACGTTATGGCCCGATGATGATGAGGGGCCAGCGCCGCCCCCTCCGTCATGGCTCGGCGACAGTCCGGGCCATCTGATCCAGCACCGTGCCGAGGCGGATGGCCCGGACTGTTGCTGGGCCACGACGGTGAGAGGCGCGGCAGATGGCCCCGGCTGTATCGGTAAATCCTTCGTCCGGCGATCCGATCAGCTGCGTGGTCTATGCCACGCGCCTATCCATCTGCCCGCCCGAACCCACCCACCATCGTCCGGATCCGCTCCGGATCGCCTTGCTCCATCACCCGCCGGGCAAAACGCACGCAGGAATCGATCTCCACCGACCGGATCATCTGCTTCACCTTGGGCACGGCCGAGGCATTCATGCTCAACGACCGCACTCCCAGCCCCAGCAGCAGCGGGGTGAGCTTCGGCGCCGCCGCCAGCTCCCCGCAGATCGACACAGGCATCCGCATCCGCAGCGCGGCCTCGGTCGCGAACTGGACCAGCCGCAGCACCGCCGGGTGCATTGGGTCATACAACTCCGCCACGTCGGTTTCCGCCCGATCCACCGCCAGCGTGTAGGCCGTCAGGTCATTGGTCCCGATCGAGAAGAAATCCGCCTCCAGCGCCAGCGCATCCGCCGACAGCGCCGCTCCGGGGGTTTCAATCATGATCCCCAGCGGCGGCAGCTTCTCTGGGATCCGCTCACCCCGTCGGCGTAACCGCCTTGCCACCCGCTCATAGATTTCCCGTGCCGCGCGGACCTCGCCAACATTGGTGACCATCGGCAGCAACACCCGCACCGTGCCGGCCATCGAAGCGCGCAAAATCGCCGCGAATTGAGTCTCCAGCAGTTCCGGCCGCCGCAGCAGCAGCCTGATCCCGCGCAGACCCAGGGCCGGGTTGGTGTCGGCGATTTCCGGCACGATGCCGGCCAGGGTCAACGCCTCGATCTCCTTCTCGCCGCCCCAGTCCAAAACCCGGATCGTGACCGAATCGCCGTGCATCGCCTCGACGATCGTCCGATAACTCTCGGTCTGTGTCGCCTCGTCGGGAACAGTCTCCCGGTTCATGAACAGGAACTCGGTCCGCAGCAGGCCAATTCCCACCGCGCCGGACTGCACGATCAGTGGCAGTTCGATCGGCAGTTCCAGGTTCGCCTGCAACTCCACCGGCTCGCCATCGGACGTCACCGCCGGTAGCCGCCGAAGCCGCGCATAGCGCTGCCGCTCCCGCGCGAAACCCGTCACCGCCCGGCGAGCGGCCATCAGGGTCAGCGGTGCCGGGTTCAGTGTCACTGTCCCGGCCAGCCCGTCCACCACGGCGATGTCGCCCGGTTTCATCGCGTGCGCCAGCCCGGCCGCGCCCAGCACCGCCGGTACACCCAAAGCGCGCAGCATGACGGCCGTATGCCCGTCCGCGCCCCCTTCTTCGGTCACCACGCCGGCCAGCCGCGACGGATCGAGCAATGCTGCATCCGCCGGGCGCAGCGCCTCGGCAACTAGGATAGAGCCCACCGGCAACTCCGCGAAACTGCGGAACGGCGACCGCGTCAGGTTCCGTACAAGGCGCCGGGCAATCTCCCCAATCTCATCTGCCCGCCGCCGCAACCCGGCCAGATCTTCCGCCGAAAGGCTCGGCTCCGCCTGTGCCATGATCGCGTCGGCGATCGCTTCAGCTTCGGTCAGGACAGCGGTTTCGGCCGACAGCAGGGTTTCCTCGATCCGCTGACGCACGCCACGCACCAGCCGGGACGGCCCCAGCATGCGGATGTAAGCGTCAATCAGCGGGGCGATTTCGGACTGACTTTCCTCCGGCAGCACCGCCAGCCTGGCGCGCAGCTTCGCCAGTTGCTTCCGGGACTGCACGATCGCCGCTTCCAGACGCGCCCCCTCGGCGCCGATGTCGGAGGCCTGTATTTTCTGCCGGGTGATAACTGCTTCCGGCTCGGTGGTGCCGAACACCGGGCCGATACCGACCCCGGCGGACACGGGGATGCCGGGGAACAAGCGCTCGGTACGTGCGTCAGGGGTGGCGAGGGCGGGACGAGCCAGTCGCTTGTGCTGGGGCGGTGGTGGGTCAATCCTGTTCATCGAAGCCGGCCTCGACCAGAGCTGCCAGGGCGTCCAACGCCTCCTTGGCATCCCAGCCTTCGGCACGCAACTCGATTTCGGAGCCACGAGCCGCGCCGAGCATCATGAGGCCCATGATGGATCGGGCGGAAATCACCTGGCCATCCTTCAGCACATCCACCGAGGCGCCAAACCGCTCCGCCACGGTGACAAAGCGCGCGGCCGCCCGGGCGTGCAGACCGCGCTTGTTGCAGATCGTGACGACGCGTGAGAGGACAGGCTCACCCGACGGTGGCGTGTCGTTCATTCACAGGATCCGTTGGATCCGTTCACCTTGCAGCCATGCAGCACGTGCGACGCGGCGGCGATGTATTTCCGCCCGGCGTCCTCGGCGCAGGTGACCGCGTCGGCCAGCGGCTGTTTGGACCGGACTTTGGCCAGCTTGACCAGCATCGGCAGGTTAACGCCGGCGATGACCTCCACGCCCTTCCGCTCCATCATGGAGATGGCGAGGTTGCAGGGGGTTCCGCCGAACATGTCTGTCAGCAGCACGACTCCGTCGCCGGTGTCGCACCGCCCGATACACGCCTCGATCTCGGCGCGACGGTTTTCAATGTCGTCGTCCGGCCCGATACAGACCGTATCGACGTTACGTTGCGAGCCGACCACGTGCTCCATGGCGGAGCGTAACTCGTCCGCGAGTCGCCCGTGCGTCACCAGGACCATTCCGATCATGATCGGACCAAGGCGTCCCAGAGCGTGGCCGAACCGGCGAATTCGCGAGGGTTCGATGTTCCCATCGTAATGTCTCAGGCCTCCTGCGCCTGAACCGACAAGGCGTGCGCAGCCTTGTCTATGTCCGTTTCGTCCCGGCGCGCAACCGGGCGGTCCATCAGAAACGCATCCACCTCGCCATCCCGCGCCAACTCCCGGTGGGTCACGAAGACCCGCCAATCGGTATCGTTCCCTTGTCTGGCCGATAGCGCCGCGGCGCGTGAGGTGAGATGATTCGCCAGTTTTTCAATCAGATGGACGGATCTGTGCCGCCCACCCGTACACCCGATCGTGATCGTAGCGTATTTTTTGCCCTCTTGCACAAACCTGGGCAAGACAAGTTCGATCAACTCGGCGATTCGCGCAAAAAAATTCACGAAGTCTGGATCTGCCTCGACGTAGGCCCCTACATCAGGGTCCATTCCCGTCTTGGGACGCAATATGGGGTCGTAGTGCGGATTCCGTAGGAAGCGTGCGTCGAATACCAGATCCGCTTCCCGTGGCAGGCCCCTCGGGTAGGCGAAGGAGACCAGGGAGACGATCATCTGGGCCTGATCGGCGCCGGCGCCGAAATGCCGTTCGATCAGGCGGCGGAGGTTGGCGATCGGCAGACCGGAGGTATCGACAACCAGGTCGGCGTGTTCGCGCAGCGACTCGGTCAGGGCAATCTCCGCGGCAATGCCATCGGAGACGACACCCTGCGGCGCCAGCGGGTGCCGGCGGCGGGTTTCGGTATAGCGGCGCAGCAGGGTGCTTTCGTTCGCCCAGGCATAGACCAGTTGGACACGGAGAGCCGGGTTGGTGCGCAGGCGGGCGATGGTGTCCAGGACGCCCGCGGCGTCGAAACCGCGGGTGCGGGCATCGATGCCGACCGCCAGTTTGTGGTCGCCGCGGGCGATCATCTCCTCCAGCATCGTGAGAGGCGGGTTGTCCACGGCTTCGTAGCCGACATCCTCCAGCGCACGGAGGATGGATGCCTTGCCGCCGCCGGACAGGCCGGTGACGATCACGACCGGAAGGCTGGTGCAGCCGGTCATGCTGCGAAGGCGCCCGCGACCTGGCTGACCCGCCCGGTCGCACAATCCAGGGCCAGGACGACCCGCTCGGGGGCCGAAGCCGCGGCGGCATCGATCCGCACGATGGGAAGCCGCAGCTCGGGGTGTTGCTGCGGCAGAGGCATCCGGTCGGCGTGCCCGTCCAATTCGATGATCAAGGTGAGACGCGCCTGGGCGCGGTAAGGCAGGCGCACGATGCCGAGCCCGCGGACTTCCAGCAGCCCAGCCAGTTCAGCGGGGCAGGAGGCGACGCCATCCGTGATGTCCACCTGGTCATCGGCTACCAATTCGAAACCGCGTGAGAGGAGCCGAAGCACGAGATCGGACTTGCCCGAGCCCGGCGGGCCAACCACCAGAATCCCATCTCCGTCCCTCGATACGCAGCTTCCATGCCTACGCTGCTGACCGTGCATGCGGCGGCACTCTGATCGCATCGCCAAAGAAAAGGAAGCGGCTTGTCGGGGATGTGCGAGCGTGCCAGCGTCCAACAATCATGATTGATCGAAAAGCAATCGCGGCCGCTGCGTCCCGCATATCCCAGTATGTCCGCCACACACCGGTGCTGCGGGGCGACTTTGGTGGAGACTCGCCGGTCGCGCTGAAATTGGAGCTGCTACAGCATGCCGGCAGCTTCAAGCCGCGCGGCGCGTTCAACCGGCTGCTGTCGGCCGTGGTTCCGGCGGCCGGTGTGATCGCGGCGTCCGGCGGCAATCACGGCGCGGCGGTTGCCTACGCCGCGCGCTGCCTGGGCATGACGGCGGAGATATTCGTCCCGGCCGGAACGCCGGCGGCCAAGGTCGCCCGCATCGCCAGCTACGGCGCGCACGTGGTGCAGGGCGGGGAAACCTACGCCGAGGCGCTTCTTGCATCCCGCGATCGCCAGGCCGAGACCGGCGCGCTGGAAGTCCATGCCTACGACCATGCCGATGTGCTGGCGGGGCAGGGGACGGTCGGGCGAGAGTTCGAGCATGACGCGCCGGAGCTGACACACATCCTGGTCGCCACCGGTGGCGGTGGCCTGATTGGCGGCATTGCCGCCTGGTACGCCGGCAGCGCCGAGGTCATCAGCGTCGAGCCGGAGGGGTGCCCCACGCTCCACGACGCCCTGCGTGCCGGCCAACCGGTCAGCGCGCCGGTCGGAGGGCTGGCCGCCGACAGCCTGGGCGCCCGGCAGGTCGGCGCACTGATGTTTCCGATTGCTCAGCGCTTCGTCAGCCAGGCCGTGCTGGTGCCGGATGAGGCGATCCTGGCGGCGCAGCACCTTCTTTGGGATCGCTTTCGCCTGATCGCGGAACCGGGGGGTGCGACGGCTGCCGCCGCGCTGCTCGCCGGGCGATTCGTTCCGCCGGCCGGAGCGCGGGTCGGGGTCGTGGTTTGCGGGGGGAACACCGATCCGGGGAAGGTGGTTAGCGGTTAGGCGGGGGCGTCCAGGTGCGTCCCGATGACCCGGCCGATGAGGCCGGCAAGCTCTCTTCGCACCGCCGAACAATCGCTGGCCGGAAGGCACCCGATCCTTTCCGCATCAAGCGCCTCTATCGTGGCGATCTTGGCACTGCGCACGATCGATGCGGCGGGCAGTCCTGCCATGCTGAGGTCTGAGATCGGGATGTCGCCAGCCCAGCGCCGGTGACTCGCGCTGGTGATCATCAGGACCCAGAGCAATGCCGGCGAACCCGCATAGCTATGGTGCGCGATGACCAGGGCCGGACGGTGCTGCTGAATCGGACGGTTCGTATAGGGGAAGGGGACCTTGACGACGTCCCAGACCTCAAAGCTTGCCATAGGCCTCCGCGTCGGCCGCACTGTTCCATTCCGCAAATGTCGCGAACGGATCATCTGCTTCGACGCGCGCGTTGAACCGGGTCAGCACGGCGCGACCGTCTTCGATGCGGTAAGCGATATCGTCGCCGGCGCGCAGGCCGAGCGCGGTGCGAACAGCCTGCGGGATGGTGGTCTGCGCCTTGCTGGTGAGACGGCTGGTGATCATGGCAAGATCAAGTAAGGATTTTCCTTTCCGCGTCAAGGCGGAGCCCTAATACCCCCGTTCCCAATCGATCACGTTCCGCATCGGCCGGCCATCGATCCAGGCGCGCAGATTATCGCAGAATAAGCCGATAGCGCCGTGCCGGTCCTGGTCGCTGGCGCCCGAAATATGCGGTGTGATCAGCACCCTGGGATCGGACCAAAGCCGATCCATGGGAGGGTGCTCGAATTCGCCGACATAGACATCGAGCACCACGCCGCGCAGGTGGTCGCGTGCCAGCGCGTCGGCGAGAGCGTCCTCATCGACAATCTCGCCACGGGCGACATTGACCAGGATGCTTCCCGCCTTCATCGTGGCGAATCGGTCTTTGTTAAAGAGGCGGTTGGTCTCCGGCGTCCACTGGCAGCAGATGACCACCATATCGCTGTCCGGCAGGAACCGGTCGAGGTCCTCCGCGCCGCCAATCTCGCTGAACCCTTTCGGCAATGGCCGTTGCGACGGCGCGTGGCGGCGGGTTCCAACGACCCGCATGCCGAGGGCCGCGCAAAGACGACCAACTTCGCTTCCGATTCCGCCGGCGCCGACGACACATGCCATCTTGCCGTCCAACATGAGCGGCCGATAGGCGCGAGGGCTGAACTTGCCAGCGTTACGATCGATGGCGGCTCGGTGCAGGCCTTTGGCGAAGTGCAGGATTCCCGCCACCGCGTATTCCGCCATCGCGAGCGTGTTGCCCGAACCGCGCGAGGTCGTTACGGTCACATCGCTGCCCCACAGATCGCCCCTGAGCAGATTGCTGGCGCCCGCGGGACGCTGATGAAACCATTTCAGCCGTGGAGCGCGGGCACGCAGGTCAAGGGGAAATGGCCAACCGCCGAGGATGATTTCCGCATTTGCAAGGAGGAGGTCACGCTCCGCGCGGGTGCCGTGCCCCGTGGCGCCGGGCGCCAGATAGCGCTCCGCTGTGAAGGCAGGCCAGGTTTCGCGGTATTCACCATCGAACCAGCCTCCGGCGTCGGTCAGATCGATCGCCGGATCAACCGCCTTGATCTTGGCCAGGTCCTCGGCGCTGAGACGTGTGAGGGTCAGGACGTTGAAGGTTTGCATCGGCGCTTTCCCTGGCTGTTTGCAGGAAACGGGTGACCATAGTCCGCCTTCTCTGGACGCCAAACGGCAAAGATGGTCTGCGGAGTACTGGGAGGTGTGAACCGCGCTTTCGCCGGCGCTCGCACCTGCCGATGCTGGTATCGGACATATGCTCTGCATCAGTAATGTTCGTAGCCAGGCTTCATGCACCTCAGCCTTTGCCCTGCCTTGCCATCCGCCTGCATTTCGGCGATGTCCACGACGAACCGGGATCCCCAAACTAAAAACGTTCTGAAATGGAAGCGCTATGACCGAACCCGTCGTCCTCCTCTCCACGGACGCCCGCGGCGTCGCCACCGTCACCCTCAACCGCCCCGAGGTCGGTAACGCCTACAATGCCGCCATGTTGGATGCCCTTATCCAGGGCCTGACCGACCTTGCCGCCGACCCCGCCGTTCGTTGCCTGGTGATCCGGGGTGCCGGTAAGCATTTCCAGGCCGGTGCCGATATCCGTTGGCTCGGCGAGGTGGCCCACTACCCACCGGCGGAGAATTACGCCGCCTCCATCGCCACGACCCGTGCGATGCAGCTTCTGAACGAGTTCCCCAAACCCACCATCGCTCTGGTCCACGGCGCCTGCTTCGGCGGCGGCGTCGGTATCGTGTGCTGCGTCGACGTTGCCTTCGCCACACCCGACTCGCAGTTCGGCATCACCGAAATCCGCGTCGGCGTCGCCCCCACCCCGATCTCGACCCACATGGTCAATGCGATCGGCCTGCGCCAAACCCGCCGCTATGCCCTGACCGGCGAGCGCTTCGACGCCAAGGAAGCCGAACGTATCGGCCTGATCCACGAAGTCGTCCCCGACGTCGAGATGGAAGCGAAACTCGCCCTCGTGGTTGACGCCGTTTTCCTCGGAAGCCCCACGGCGATCGCCATGACCAAGAGCAGTTTCCTCGGCGCCAACGGCCTGATGCTGGACGAACGCCAGATCTCGATGCTGGCGCACGAAGGCTGGACCCAGCGCCACTCGCCCGAGGGCCGCGAAGGCACCACCGCCTTCCGGGAAAAGCGCAAGCCATCCTGGTACAAGCCCGCTCACCCCAACGTGTAGTCAACCAGCCCGGACGGATCTCATTTGCAAGATATGAGTTCCACTGCACATCCCTCTGGCGAGGTTATGAACGCTCCACCCAGGCGCGCCGCCCATCCGCCGGGCCCATGTGCCATGGTCATCTTCGGCGCCGCCGGCGATCTGACCAAGCGCTTGCTTGTTCCGGCGCTGTATAACCTCGCCACCACTGGCCTACTGCCTGAGTGTTTCGCGCTGATTGGCGCCGATCTCGCCGATCTCGACGCCGACAGGTGGCGCGACAGCCTGCGTCAGATGATGGAGAGCTTCATCGGCAAAACCGCCAGCGAAAGCCGGATCGACAAGGTCGATGAGGACACCTGGAAGCGTCTGACCGGACGCCTCGCCTATATCCGTGGCGACCTCAACGACGACGCCCTCTATCAGAAGATCGGCCAGCACCTGGCCCAGGAGTCCGACTGCGGCGGCAACTGCCTGTTCTACCTGGCGATCGCCGACCGCTTCTTCGGCCCCGTCGTCACACATCTCGGCAAAGCCGGCTTGTTCGAGGAAAACTGGGATGAGGATGGCAAGAAACCGGAACACTGGCGCCGCGTGGTCATCGAGAAGCCGTTCGGCCACGATGAGACCTCCGCTAAGACGCTGAACACGAGCATCTTGCGCTGCGCCGAGGAGCATCAGATCTATCGGATCGACCATTTCCTGGGGAAGGAGACGGTGCAGAACATAATGGCGCTGCGTTTCGCCAACGGTATGTTCGAGCCGATCTGGAACCGCGACCGTATCGACCACGTCCAGATCACCGTCGCCGAAACAGTGGGCGTCGAAACCCGCGGGCGCTTCTACGAGAAGACCGGCGCCCTGCGCGACATGGTTCCAAATCACGTGTTTCAGCTTCTGGCGATGGTCGCGATGGAGCCGCCTGCCGGCTTTGACGCTCAGGCGGTGCGTAGCCGGAAAGCCGATGTGTTCTCGGCCCTCCGCACAGTCTCCCCTAAAGACGCGGTCCGCGGCCAATACGGTCCCGGTCCCGACGGCGTGATCGGCTATCGCGCGGAAAAGGACGTCGATCCCCAATCCGGTGTAGAAACCTATGTCGCGATGCAATTGGCGGTCGATAACTGGCGCTGGGCCGGTGTGCCGTTCTACCTGCGAACCGGCAAGCACATGTCCCGCCGCGTGACGGAGATCGCCATCCGCTTCAAGCCCGCGCCGTACGCTCCGTTCGAGGACACCAACGTCGCCGCGCTGCCTCCGAACTGGCTGCTGCTGCAAATCCAGCCGGAGGAGGGCATCGCGCTTCAGTTCGAGGTCAAACGCCCCGGCCCGGTCGTCGAGTTGGCCGCGGTTCGCATGGCGTTCAAATACGCCGACTGGTTCCCGAAGGAACCCAACATCGGCTACGAAACGCTGATCTACGATGTCATGACAGGCGACCAGACACTGTTCAACCGCGCCGACATGGTCGAGGAAACCTGGCGCGTTGTGGGAGACGTCCTGGAGAACTGGTCAAAGGAAAAGCCCGAAGACTTCCCGAATTACGCCTCGGGTAGCGACGGCCCAGCGGCGGCGGATGCGCTGCTGGCGCGCGAAGGCCGCGCCTGGAGATCCATCATGGACAACGCCAAGGGCTCCTAGTGTCCCGCCCCTGAAGTTCCTGCATCATGCGGCGGGCTTAGGGGATAGGCAGGCCACTGAAAATCAAGGGCTAGTGTCTCGAATCTGAGGTTCGCTCACTATGGAGGACTTCAGATTCGAGGCACTGGCGGCCACGACCTCACCTTACCGTCATCGCACGCGAACCTCAGCGGCATTCCCATGACCGTACATACCGATCAGGAGATTGCTTGGCTTCGCTGGCGATGACGGCAAGGCGAGGTCAAATCGACAAAGAACTACCGCTCCCCGGAATACTGCCGCGCCCGCGCGATCGCCTCATCGAACGCAGAAATCACCTGCCGGTGACTGGAGTTGTCGTTCATGCTCTCGATATCGTTGAAGCCGCGACTCATCGCCACCGACAGCAGGATCGTATTCGCTCCGGTCTGCGGTCCATGTAGGTTCATCAGCCGCGCGGCGCCGCGAAGAGCGCCCACTGCGCATCGGCGGCCGTCACGGGTTTCGTAACGCCTTTGCACCCAATCCTTCCTGTCCTCGATCAGCGCCCGGCCGATCGTGAGGACCTGCAGCGTGACAGCGTCCGGCTGACCGGGAGGGATTGGTTGGAACGCATGCAAGGGGATCGATTTCGTCACGGGAGGCGCCCCCAGGATGTACTGGGACAGACGCGTCCAGATCGAAAGCTTCGCGGTGGAGGGGGTGGTTACGTAGCCAAGTCCATCAAACGGCATGGGTGCCTCCCATGGTTGCAGGATGCCGCCTGTTAAACCACGTTTTCGCCCCAGTTGTTCACAGTGCACGATAAGTTGGCTGGAGTTCGTGACGAAGCCAGCCCTGTGCCGATGGCGAACCAGGTCGTCCGGAGCGCGATCGTGTCAGGTTGCACCACCCTGAGCCGTGCATCACACGCTCTAAACGATTGGCAGCCGCACGATGAAGCGCGCGCCTAACACCCGCCCGGCGCCGTCGCGGCGGTTCTCGGCTGAAATCTGTCCGTGCAGCGCCTCGACGATCTGCCGGCTGATCGAAAGTCCCAGACCGGAATGCTGCCCGAAACTCTCGCCCTTCGGCCGCTCCGAGTAGAAGCGGTCGAAGATGTGCTCCAGATTCGCATCCGGAATCCCCGGCCCGTCATCCTCGACGCAGAGTTCCGCCATCCCGCCGGCATCCCGCACCCGTACGACGATCCGGCCACGCGGGGGGCTGAATGAGTGGGCATTGCCGATGAGGTTGCGCAGGACCTGCACCAGCCGGTCTTCCACCGCCCATACCTTCAGGCCGGACGGCGGCGCGACGACCTCCAGCCTCGGATCGTTGTCCTCGTCGCGCGTGGCCTCGTCGAGTTCCTGCAACGTGCGCAGGATCGGCACAACATCGAGCGGCTGGGCCGTCACCCGCGACAGTTCCGCATCCAGTCGCGAGGCGTCACTTACATCGCTGATCAGCCGGTCCAAACGCACGACGTCCTGCGCGATGATCGTCAGCAACTGGCGCTGGCGACCGGGGTCCTCGATCCGGCGTAGGGTTTCGATGGCACTGCGGATCGACGACAGCGGGTTCTTGATCTCGTGGGCGACGTCTGCGGCGAAGCGCTCGGTCGCATCCATCCGCTCCCACAGCGCGGCCGAACTGTCCGCAAGCGCCGAGGCCAGCGCGCCCACCTCATCGTGCCGTCGCAAAAGCGGTGGCGGCACGCTGCCGGAGCGGCCTCGGCCTTCGCGCATGTCGGCGGCCGCCTCGGCCAGGCGCAGGATCGGGCGGGCGATGGTCAGCGACAGGTACCAGGACAGCAGCACCGTCAACGCCAGCGCCAGGCCGAACAGCGCCAGGATCGACATCCGCACGGTGAACAGGCTTTCGTCCACCTCCCGCGCCTCCCGCGTCAGGGAGATGATGCCGACGGTGTGCTTGTCCCGCTCAACCGGCACGGCGACGGTCACCAGCAGCCGGTTGTCGCGCGTCCGGCGGATATAGGGCGCGGTCTCGCTGCTGTTGCCGGCGCTGTTGAGGCGCAGTTCCTCCTTTACATTCGGCTGCCACTCGGGACCGCCGGCCGAGGGCGTCAGATCGACCGTCGTTGTCGGTGCCCCGTGCGGCAACAACGCCAGGACGCGGTCATAGATCCAGCCGATCGTCGCCACGACCGGGCCGTGATCCAGCGGCGGCGGCAACGGTTCGGTGGTGACTGTGCCGCCAGGTCCCTCCCGTATGCGCGAATCGGCCAGGATGGTGCCGTCGGGGGCATAAAGCCGAGCCTGGGCGTCAGGTGTGGGCTCGGTCAGGCGATGAAGCAGGGAGACGGCGACTTCCGACACCAGCTTGGGATTGTCCGGATCCGTGGTGCGTACCGCGCTCTCACCCAGGGCGCCGGCGAAGACCCGGGCTTGTTCGCGCAGGGCGGTGACCTGCGATTCCAGCAGTCCGTTCTGGTATTGGTCCAGGTACAGCAGCGCCACCACCAGCAGGGCCAGCGGCAGCGCGTTGACCAGCAGGATGCGGCGCAGCAGCGGCGACACCCAGCGCTGGCGATATCGCTTGGTGGGAGCCGTCGCGCGGGTCAGGCCGGAGAGCATGCCGCCGTCGGGCAATTACTGCTCCTTGTATCGGTAGCCGATGCCATAAAGGGTCTCGATCTGGTTGAACTCGTCGTTCCCGGTACGGAATTTCTTTCGGATGCGCTTCACATGGCTGTCGATGGTGCGGTCATCGACGTAGATGTTCTCACCATAAGCGGCGTCGATGAGCTGGTCGCGGCTTTTCACCATCCCGGGGCGGGCGGCAAGCGCCTTCACCAGCAGGAATTCGGTGACGGTAAGCTGGATGTCGTGGCCGCGCCACGTGCATTGATGCTTGGTTTCGTCCAGCACCAGGTCGCCGCGGGTCATGACGCCGCCAGGCGCGGTGCCGGAGCCCTCGGCCTTGCCAGCCTCGTTCCGGCGCAGCAAAGCGCGAATGCGTTCCAGCAACAGGCGCTGGCTGAACGGTTTGGTGATGTAGTCGTCGGCGCCGAGGCGCAGGCCCATCAGTTCATCGACTTCCTCGTCCTTCGACGTGAGGAAGATCACTGGCATCGAACTGCGCTGGCGCAGGCGCTGCAGCAGTTCCATCCCGTCCATGCGGGGCATCTTGATATCGAGCACGGCGAGGTCCACCGGCTTGGCGGTGAGGCCCTGAAGGGCGCTTTCGCCGTCGGTGAAGGTGCGGACCTGGAAGCCTTCCTGCTCCAGAGTCATGGAAACGCTGGTAAGGATGTTGCGGTCGTCATCGACCAGGGCGATGGTCTGCTTCATCGTGTGCTCCTTGAGGCGCCGTTCACCATGGTAGCACGATATGGATGATGATTATGGCGGATTGCGGACGAGGGGTGAACGAAATATGGCATCTGATTCCGTGAATGAAACCCCGGCCTGGGAGGCGCGGCGTTTGCTGCGAGCGGCGCGGAGCGGGACGTTGGCGACGAGTGCGAAAGGGCAGCCGTTCGCGTCCCTGGTGACGCCGGCTTGCATGCCGGATGGGTCGCTCCTGCTGCTGTTGTCACGGCTGGCGGAGCATACGCGTCATCTGGCGGCTGATCCGCGTTGCTCGGTAATGGTGAACGGGGCGGCGGTGTCCGTTAATCCGCAGACGACGCCGCGGGTGACGGTGACGGGCGTGGCCGAGATCGTGGACGATCCGGCGCTGAAGGCTCGGTTCCTGGCAGTGCATCCGTACGCATCGCTGTATGCCGATTTCGGGGATTTCGCCACATGGCGGATCAAGCCGTCGGCAGGGCTGCTGGTAGGCGGGTTCGGCCGGGCTTCCCGGTTGAAGGCGGCCGACCTGGCGCCGGAGCCGGAGGCGATGGCGGCCGTTTTGGCGGCGGAGGCGGGGATACTCGCGCACTGTAACCAGGATCATCCGGATGCGCTGGCCGCGATCGCGGGGGAGGCGGGGGATTGGCGGATGGTCACCGCGGATGTGGATGGGTTCGATTTGGCGCTGGGGGAGCGGGTGGTCCGGTTCGCCTGGTCGGCGCCGGTGAGGGACGCAGAGGGTGTGCGGCGGGAGTTGGTGCGGTTGGCGAAGGAGGGGCGGAGTCGTTAGGCGGCCGTGGCGGACCTGGTTATGGGCGAGGGAAGGGGACATCTCGCCCCTCGCCCGGTTCGGACTTCACTATGATCCCTCACATAAGGTTCCGCACAGGCTCGGACCATTTCTTGCCCTTGCAACGAGATCATGGAACCGACGGGAAAAACGGCATCGATCCAAACGAACGGCTCCGCCCTTACCCCGCCAGTAACGGAACCCCAATACCCAGCAGCGCGGCGATGAAAATCAACCCGAAGATCGCTCCCAGCCGCCAGAACTGCGCTGGGGTCAGGTAGCCGCAGTTGTAGTACGGCAGCGCCGCCCCGGTGGCATACGGCGTCAGCACACCCATGATCCCGGTGGTCATCGCCAGCCCCATCGCGAGCGTCGTCGCCGACAGGCCAGGAATCGCCAGGCCCGCCGCCAGCATCATCGGCATCATCGCCGTGGTATGTGCCGTCAGGCTGGCGAACATGTAGTGCGACAGGAAGTAGATCGCGACCAGGCTCATCAGGATCAGCATCGGCGGCAGCCCGCCGACATGCGTGGCTGTATAGTCGGCGAACCATTTCACGAAACCCGCGCGCGACAACCCGTCGGCCAAGGTTACCAACGTCGCCAGCAGCACGATCGTGGTCCAGGCGGAATGGTTGCGCGCCATGTCGCCCCACGTGACGACGCCCAGAACCAGCATCAGCGACAGCACCAGGAACGCGGCCAGCGTCGGATCGATGAAGCTGCCGCCAAGAATCCAGAGCATGATCGCACACAGCACCAGCACCCCGAGGACCGTTTCGCGCCAGGTGATACCTCCCATCGTCTCGAGTTCGGTGCGCGCCCAGTTCGAGACTTCCGGGCTGCGTTTGATCTCGGGCGGGAAGATCCAATATGTCAGCAGCGGCAAGGCCAGCAGCAACGGTAGCGCGAACGGCAGCGAGGCCCGCATCCAGTCGCCATAGCTGATCGTGACATGTGCGATCCGGCCGATGAAGTCGCGCGCCAGAAAGTTCGGCGCGCAGGCGGTCATGAACAAAGTAGACGTGACGCAGTCGGCGGCGAAGGTGGTCCACATGATGTAGCCGCCGATCTTGCGCGCCGACGGATCATGCGGGCGGGAATCGTACAAGGCGGGCAGGTTGTTCATCACCGGGAAGATGATGCCGGCGCCGCGCGCGGTGTTGGACGGCGTGAACGGGGCCAGGATCGCATCGGCGAATGTCGTGGCGTAACCGAGGGTCAGCGTCCGCTTGCCCAGGGCGCGCACCAGCAGCAATGCAATGCGCCGTCCGAGACCGGTCTTCTCATAACCGAGAGCAAACATGAACGCGCCGCCGACCAGCCAGACCGTGGTGCTGGCAAACCCCGACAGCGCCCAGTTGACGCTCTGGCTGACCACGTTGAAGCCCGGTTTGGCGAGATCGGAAGGGCTGAACAAGACCCAGCGCGACAGCACCGCGGCCAGCGTCAGGCCGACCAACCCAACAGCCGGATTGGGTATGGGCTCGGTCACCAGCCCGGCGATGACGCCGGCGAACAATGCGAAATAGTACCAAGCGTGCTGCGCCAATCCGGGCGGCGGCGGCAGCAGCGCGAGCGCCACCGCTATGGCGACGGGAACAGCCGCGCGCCACCACTGATGCGGGGGCGCCGTGGCTTGGCTCGACTGAGGCTTGAAAACCGCGACACCGGTCGTGGACATCGTTCGCACTCCGTGACAGTGCATGCGGCTTACGAGTGGAGCGGCAGGTTTTCATTGCGTTGGATCAAGCGACCCAACCATCTTCTCCACGACGATCGGGATGACGACCCGATGGAAAACCCGTTGAGCTTCGCGGTCGTCCGCTAAGGAATCAGATCCCCCGGCCGGATCGGCCTTATCTTCGGAATCTTTTTGATCCCCTTGCGCAGGTTTTCCTCATACTCTCGCTTGTACATCAGCCCCAACCGTCGTCCGATATAGGCGGCCTGCTGAGGCGTCGGATCCTCCGGCATGATCATCCCCCCGCCGGGCAGGATGCCTTCGGTGTTGGCGATATCCAGGCCCTTGTTCTCCTCCTTGATTCGTTCCTGCTCCCGCATTTCCTCAGCGATCGCCAACGCCTCAGGGCTCCACTCAACCGGCAAATGCGGCGGCCCGGGTTGTTCGGGCGGTGGTTCCGCCTCGTCGATACGGCGAATACGATCCGCCATCCCGTCCAACATTGCCCCGGTCTTGTTCCCGGGCCACACCCTGGGCGCGGGCCGGCCGGCCGGTACCGCCAGCGGCTTCGCCTGCCGCCGCTCCAGGGCGCGCAGCATGGAATCGAACGTGCGTGCGGCGGTGGCGGCGGCGGAGATGTGCCGCGTGCTGTCCCCGCTCGGGCGGCGCAGGTTCATCCCGAGCCGCCAGCAGGCGCAGGCCGCCTGGTAGGCGGAGATGGCCTGCACGCCGAGCATCACCTCGATCGGGTCGCGCGGGTGGATTGCCGCCA
>JARLIN010000411.1 GCA_031291715.1 Rhodopila sp.
CATCGGCAGCCGGCGTTCCACCAGCGCCATGCCGGTGGTGTAGTGAAGCTGGTTGGGCAGGGCCACCACCACGCCATCGGCCGTGACGCGCTTCAGTATCGTTTCCAGATCGGGCGCCCACGCCACGCCAAGAGCGCCCGCCTGTTGCTCGATATCCGGCACAGGATCGACGATGCCGGCCAGTTCCGCGCTTGGCTCATCGAGGACGCGCTTGATGTGCGCCTGCCCGATCAGGCCGGCCCCGGCGACTATAAGGCGTGTCTTTGCTGTGCTGCTCATTGCCGAACCTTAGCCTCTCTTGAGCCAACACGCGGGCCGTCCAACGACTTCCGCTGCTAGAGCATGATGGTCGTGATGATCGGGAATGCGATGATGACCGCCAGTGCGATGACGAGCACCCCGAGGAGCGGCCAGATGTGGCGCATCGTCTCGTCCGGGGAAGCCCGGCCGATGGCGCAGGCGCCGTAGAAGCCGAGCCCGAACGGCGGCGCGAACAGGCCGATACCCATCGCCAGGATGCAGACGATGGCGTAGTGCACGTCGTTGATGTGCAGCGCCCGGGCCACCGGGAACAAAAGCGGCGCCAGCAGCACGATCACCGGCATGCCTTCCAGCACGCTGCCCAGGACGACGAAGACCACCATCGAGATCGCCATGAAGACGATGGGACCGCCGCCGACCGTCGTCATGGCCACGGTCAGCGCGTGCGAGAAGCCCGACTGGGTCAAGGCCCAGGCCATCGCCGTGGCGCAGCCGACGATGAATAGCACCACCCCGGACAGCGACGCCGTCTCGGCGAGAATCGGCAGCATCCGCCCCCATTGCACCTGCTTCCAGGTGAGGATGCCGACGACCAACGCGTAGGCGATGCCGATGGTCGAGACCTCGGTCGCCGTCGTCACGCCCCCCAGCACGAAGGCGCGGATCAGGAACGGCAGCGCCAGTCCTGGTATTGCCAGGAAGAAGGTATAGACCATCGTCCGTGCCGAGGCGCGCGGCGTCACGGTTCCCCATTTGCGGGCACGCCACCCGACGAAGATTACCAGCGCCAGTGCGGCCGTGGCCGCGGGCAGGATGCCGCCGGCGAACAGGCCGGCGATGGACACCCCGGCCACCGCACCGATGGCGATGAGCACGATGCTTGGCGGAATTGTCTCCGACATCGCGCAGGCCGCCGCCAGCAGCGCCACCATCTGGGCCGGGTCGTTGCCCCGCTTCTTCATCTCCGGCACCAGAATCGGCGCGACCGCCGCCATGTCGGCGATCTTCGACCCGGAAATGCCGGAGATCAGGAAGATCGCGCCCAGCAGCACGTATTCGAGCCCGCCGCGGACGTGCCCGAGCAGGGAGACGAGGAAGTTGACCATGTAGCGGGCCATTCCCGTCACCTCGATCAGCACGCCGAGGTAGATGAAAAGCGGCACGGCCAGCAACAGCAGGTTGGACACGCCGGTGTCGATGCGGGCGAGCGTGATCGTCAGCGGTGCATGGGTGGAAAAGGCCAGGTACGCCGTCGTGGCGAGGCCGAAGGAAAAGGCGATCGGCGTGCCGGCGAAGATGAAAAGGAAGACCAGCGGCCCGAAGAAGATGGTCAGGCTCATCGGCCCCATGCTCAGCCATGTCGCCTGGAACATCCAGAGCAACAGAAAGATAACCGCGTTCACACCAACCGCGGCGGCAAGGTGCTTCGGCTGAAGCAGACGCAGCCGCACGACCGCCATCAGCAGCATCAGCACGAACGATATCGGCAGCGCGCTCGCCCGCCAGGAATCGGGTATTTCGAATTGCGGCGTGAACAGGTCATACTGCTGGATCATGAAGATCACGGCGTAGTAGGTGGTCACCGCTAGGAATACGACGCCGACCACCTGTGCGAAGGCGTTGATCCACGGCTGCCAGGGACGCGGAAGCATCTCCACCGCCGTCGTCATTCGCATGTGCTCGCTGCGCTGGAAGCCGAGCACGGCGCCGATCATGGTCAGCCAGATGAACAGGATGATCGCCGTTTCGTCGGTCCACAGCGATGGCGCCTCGAGCACGTAGCGGGTGGTCACGCCCCAGAGCAGGATGATCACCTCGACCACCACCAGGGCGCCGCCGACGACAGCCGCCACGGCGCCGATGGCGCGCTCGATCGCGGTCTGAGCCACGGCCCCGTGCGCCGCTCCGGCAGCCGCTTCCGGGGGAATTTCCCCCGGAAGCACCGCGCCATTGGTCTCGACGATCATTACGTCAGCTTTCCTACCACCTGCTCCAGCGCGCCCCACACTTTCGGGCCGTACTTGGCGCTCCAATCCTTGTAGTAGCTGGTCGATTTCAGCTTGTCGCGGAACGATGCGATATCCGGATCGGTGAACGTGACGCCCTGCGACTTCAGAAGGTCTGCGGTGTGCTGGTTGTCAGCGAGGATGGCGGCCCGCTCTTCCTGTGCCGCCGCCTCGAAGTTTCTCGCCATGATCTCCTGCAGGTCCCCAGGCAGCTTCTGCCACATCGCCTTGTTGGTGAAGATCCACCAATTGTCCCACATGTGGTTGGTCATGGCGATGAACTTCTGGACTTCATACAGCTTGAAGGTCTCGATCTGCTGCAGAGGCCCCTCCGATCCTTCGACCACTCCGGTCTGCAGCGCCGTATAGAGCTCGGTGACATCGATGCTCGTCGGCGCGGCTCCCATGTTCGCCCACAGCGACGTCCACACCGGCCCGATCGGCAGACGAAGCTTGAGGTTCTTCACGTCGTCCACGTTCTCGACCTTGCGCTTGCTGGTCGTGAGCTGGCGGAAGCCCTGCTCGAAGCAGGTCGGGAAGCAATGCATGCCGCCCGCGTCCAGGGCCTCGCGGATGGTCGCGCCGAGCGGCCCATCCATCGCCTGCCACGCCTGCTTGGAGTCCTTGAAGGCGAAGCCGACCGCGTTGATCCCGGCGGGGGGAACCACGTTAGAGAGCATGGTGCCGCTGTCCAACTGGAATTCCAGCGCCCCGCTCTTGACCTGCATGATCATGTCGAGGTCGCCGCCCAATTGGCCCGACGGGTAGGTCCTGAGGTCGATGCGCCCCTTCGACTCCTCGCCCATCTTGGCGGCGTACTTGTCGAGTATCTGGACGGCGATATGGTCCTTCGGCTGCACCATGCCGATTTTGAAGCTGAACTCGGCCGCCCGTGCCGGGCGCCCGGGAATCACGACGGCCGGCGCCGCCAACGCCGCCACGGTTCCGAAAGTGAGGGTGCGACGCGTTACCTGCATGATATTCTCCCTTTGTTCATCAGCCATTTTCATATCCTGCTCCCCTCCGGGAGAGGCGGTTGCTCGCAGACATCCCCGGCCTCGCGCCGGGGTGCCGTCACGACAGCTTCCCGACGGCCTGTTCCAGCAAATCCCAGACCTTGTCGCCATACTTCTTCCGCCAGTCCGTGTAGTAGCTGCTGGACCTCAGCTTGTCGCGGAAGGAATCCAGGTCCGGCTCGGTGACCATCATTCCCTGCGAATGCAGGAGGTCCTGCGTCTTCTGGGCGTCGGCCTCGGTGGCGGCCCGCTGCTCCCGGGCGGCCTTCTCGAAATTGGTGGACATGATGTGCCTGATGTCGTCCGGCAGCCCCGCCCACATCGCCTTGTTGCCGATGACCCACCAGCCGTCCCACATGTGGTTGGTCATTGCGAGGTATTTCTGGACCTCATACATCTTGATCGTCTCGAGCTGCTGTACGCCGCCCTCGGAGCCTTCGACGATCCCGGTCTGCAGGGCCGTATAGAGCTCGCTGAGATCGATGCTCGTCGGCGACGCCCCGAGGCTGGCCCACAACGATGTCCACACCGGGCCGATCGGCACGCGCAGCTTGAGCCGGCTCACGTCGCCGACGTTCATGACCTTGCGATTGGTGGTCGTGAGTTGGCGGAAGCCGTTATCCATCGAGACGGGCTGGGCGTACAGGCCGCTCTGGTCGAGGGTCTGGCGGACGGTTGCGCCGAGTTCGCCGTCCACCGCCTTCCAGACCTGGTCGTAGTTCTTGAAGGCGAAGCCGACGCTGAAGATGCCGGCGAGTGGGACCGAGTTGGAGATCATGGAACCGCCGGCCATCTGGAATTCGAGCGCACCGCTGCGGACCTGCATGACCATGTCGACGTCGCCACCCAACTGGCTCGATGGATAGGTCTGCAGGTGGATGCGGTCGTTGGACTCCTGGGCCATGATTGCGGCGGTCTTGTCGAGTATCCGAACGGCCATATGGTCCTTCGGCATCGACATGCCAATTTTGAAGTCGAACTGGGCGGCGCGCGCCGCGCGGCCCGGAATGACAATGGCCGGCGCCGCCAATGCGGCCACTGTTCCGAAAGTCAGCGTGCGACGCGTTACCTGCACGATATCCTCACTTTAGGTGGCATTCGCTTTCATCTTCCCTTCCCCTCTGGGAGAGGAAGTTACCGGCAGAATTCCTCGAGTTGCGCCGTGCGCCGAGACGGGCGCCACCGCGCATAGTCAGATAGACAGGACGAAGCACCTCCACGCCAAATCGGCCGTCTGGTTGCTGACTCGAAAAATAACTGCCAACTTCTACCAGTCAACCGCCGCACCCACAGTAAGTAATTTTCTCGCAATATTTCGTAAGTCATTCGGAACGCCGCTGTTCTACCGTAGGTCGGTGGTGCCGCTTACCGGATACACAACTACTTGTTGTGCTCGCCCGGTGCGCGGCGCCACTCCGGTCTGCGGACGGTACCGTGGGAAGCCTACTCATGCTGCATTTTCGTACACCAGCCCACCACCACCGACAGCAGGCAAGCGCCGGCCATGTACGCCGCCACCGGATGCCAGGTGCCGTTGATGCCGAGCAGCGCCGTCGCGATGAACGGCGTGAAGCCGCCGAAGATCACACTGCCCACCTGGTAGCCGACACTGGCGCCGCTATAGCGGATCTCGGTGCCGAAGAACGAAGTGAACAGGGGCTGCTGCACCGAGTTGACCATGTCGTGGGCGATGTTGGCCAGCACCACCGCAAGCACCACCATCCAAACAACGGAGCCCGCCTCCATCGCCCAGAAGAACGGGTAGGTTGCCAGCAGGCCGATAATAGCGCCGGTGAGATAGACCCGCTTGAGACCGAAGCGATCCGCCCCCGCCGCGAAAATCGGAATCGTCACGCAGCTGACTGCCCCGACCACGAGGGTGATGTTCAGGAACAGATCGCGCGACATATGGAGATTCGAGACCGAGTAGGCCAACGCGAAAGTCGTGACGATATACATCGAGCACAACTCTATCGCGCGCATCGCAATGATCACCAGGAAGGCCTTTGGATGGTCGCGCAGGGCAACCAGTACCGGGGCTTTGACCTGCCGTTCGCCATGTGCGCCCACTTTCTCGATGAATTCCGGCGATTCGGCCATGGACAGCCGGATCCACAGGGCAACCAGCACCAGCAGGATGCTGAAAATGAACGGCAGCCGCCACCCCCACGACATGAAGGCGGCATTGCTCAACGACTTGCTCAATATCAACATGATGCCCGTCGTCAGCACCAGCGCCACGCCGTAGCCCATCTGCACGCCACTGGCGTAGAACGCCTTCTTGCCCACCGGCGCGCTTTCCACCGCCAACAGAGCCGCGCCGCCCCATTCGCCGCCAACCGCAATTCCCTGGATGATGCGCAGAATGACCAGCATCAACGGAGCATACCAGCCGATGGAGGCATAGGTCGGCAGCAGTCCGATGCACGCGGAGGCAATTCCCATCACGGTTACCGTGATGACCAACATGGTTTTGCGGCCGAACTTGTCACCATAATGGCCAAACAATATGCCGCCCAATGGCCGGAACAGGAAGCCGACGCCGAACGTGGCGAACGCCGCCAGCGTTCCCACCCGGGGGTCGGAGGAAGGAAAGAATTGAACGTTGAACACGATCGCGGCAACGAGGCCGTATAGCACGAAGTCATACCAGTCCACGATCGCACCAACGAAGCTACCGATAGCCGCCTTGCGCGCGCGCGCCGCTATCGCCTGAGCGCTCAGTGCACCACCGGGCATCGGTGTGGTTCCAGACATTCATTCCTCCGTGTGCTTCTGTTTTTGTGTAGACGGTTGGGCTGCCTGCCGCCCGGCAGCCTGATCTCAATCAGTCAGTACTGACGTGCGATATCTTCTTCCCCGGCGAGTAGATGTCCAGGATATTCCAGTGGCCCGCCGTCGGGGTCGGATTGTTGCGCATCGCGACATCGATCACGCACGACTTGCCGGACTTGATTGCCTTTTCGAGCGCTGGTTTGAATTCCGCCGCGTGGTGGACACGGACG
>JARLIN010000004.1 GCA_031291715.1 Rhodopila sp.
ATGCGCCGAACGCAGCGATCTCGGGGTGTGCGCTGGCGAATGTCTTCATTGCATTCGGGTCCTTGCTCGCCGAGGCGAGCAGCAGCGCGTAAAAGGCCTGCGGTGTGGACACCGGAAAGACGGGGGGATCGATCATGGCGGTGCGCCATTCCTGCCCGTCCGGCGTTGAGATCCGCAGTCCCAGGCCCCGCACCCGGACCGTCGCATCCGGCGCGTTCGGGTCAGCCGTGCCGAGGTTGAACCGCCCGAGGACCGGATACTGGCCGCGAGTAAAAACCTGGGCCTGTGAGAGCGCCGACCCGGCGCCGTTCGCTTCGAAGATGCCGGTGAAGCAGATGCCCTTGGCATGGTTCCGGCGATGGCCGAACGGCTCGCCAGTGGGAGGCGTCAGCGCATCCACCATCTTGTCCGGCGTGAGCCGCTGAGGCGAGAACCATCCCGCCGTGTAGGCGAAGGCAGCGGCAGCGGCACCGATGATTACGGTGATCAGCACCAGCGATCCAAACACGGAACGCGCGGGCGGCCGGTGCGGCTGGGGCATTCAAACCTCACTGTCAAGGTCGACGGGCCTTCGACCGAACTTACCACTCCAGTGCATCATGACCAGTCAACTGACGCAGTACCCGCCAGCCGTTGAAAGCGGCGAGCGCCGGTGCAAGGGTGCGGACATAAAAGAAGGACGGAATCCATGGACCCGACGTTCCTCCCCGCCACCCAACTGGCGGACCTCGTCCGCACCCGCAAACTCGGCGCCCTGGAACTGCTGGATCATTACATCGCCCGCACGGAAAAACACGATCCGCGCATCAACGCGGTCGTCGTCCGCAACTTCGACCGGGCCCGTGCCCGCGCCCGGTCCCTGGACTCCCAGGCTGATAAGACCCCGCCCATGTTCGGCGTGCCGACCACCGTAAAGGAGAGCTTCGACGTCCAGGGCCTGCCGACCACCCGAGGCCACATGGAGATGAAGGACCATCCCGTGGCGATGTCCTCGATCGCGATACGGCGGCTGGAATCCGCCGGTGCGGTGATTTTCGGCAAGACCAATGTCCCCGTCGATCTGGCCGACTGGCAGAGCTACAACCCGGTGTACGGCACCACCTCCAACCCATGGAACGCCGCGCACACGCCCGGCGGGTCCTCTGGCGGCTCGGCCGCCGCGCTCGCCGCCGGCCTGACAGGGTTCGAGATCGGCAGCGACATCGGCGGCTCCATCCGCGTGCCGGCGCATTTCTGTGGCGTCTATGGCCACAAGCCGACATTTGGCCTGCTGCCCAACTACGGCGATCCCGCCACCAGTTCCGCCGCCGGCACCGACATCTCGGTCATTGGCCCAATGAGCCGGTCCGCCGCGGACCTCGCCGTCGCGCTGGACATCCTGGCCGGTCCCGATTCCGATGAGACCGGCCTCACCCTGAACCTGCCGGCGCCGCGCTTCTCCAGCCTGAGGGATTTGCGCGTGGCGGTGTGGGCGGACCAACCCGGCCAGACCACCGACGCCGAAACGGTGGCGGCCATGCACGCGCTGGCCGACGGGCTGGAACGCCAGGGCGTGACCGTCAGCCGCACCGCCCGTCCAGCCTTCGACCCCACCGAGGCGTACCGTCTGTACCTCCGCCTGCTGGACTCCGGCTGGAGCAGCCGGATCACCGACGCCGCGGTGGAGGCCAAGCGGAAGCGCGTCGCGGCCCTGTCCGACTCCGACATGGGCGCCGACGCCATCATGGCCCGCACCGTCGATATGCATCACCGCACCTGGCTGGGTTTGAACGAGCAGCGCTTCCGTTGGCGCCGGACCTGGAGCGCGTTCTTCCGCGATTGGGACGTGCTGCTGTGCCCCGCTTTCGGCACCGCCGCCTTGCCGCACCGGCAGGACGGCCAGCCCTGGGATCGGCGGATCAACGTCGAGGGGCAGGAGATCAGCTACGCGGACCTGCTGTTCTGGCCCGGCCTGACCGGCGGATACCATCTGCCCGCGACGGTCGCGCCGATGGGTGTCACCCGCGACGGCTTGCCGCTGTGCGTGCAGATCGCCGGCCCGATCCATGGGGACCGGACGACGATCGCGGCGGCGGCGTTGCTGGAACAGGCCTGGATGGGCTTCAAGCCGCCGCCGGGCTGGTAACGCGGCCCATACGCCGCAGCAGCGCGGCGGTGGCCAGAATCACGATCACCGCGTTGAGCAACGAGGCCAGCATCGCACCCGTGTCGCCCCAGATCGGTTGCACGGCGAGATACAGGCCGCCGATCAGCGCCACGCCGGCGCCGTTGGCGATCTGTTGCACCGTGGTCAGCATGCCCGCGCCCGATCCGGCATGGGCATTCCGCACCGCCATCAGAACCGCGCCGAACAGCGGTGCCATCACCAGCCCCTGCCCATAGCCGAACACACCCAGCGTCAGGATCAGCGGGATCTGCGGCGCGCCATCGGCGACCACCAGGGCAACCGCCGCCAGTCCGGCGGCTTCCAGCAGGCAGCCCTCGATCAACGCACGGATGCCAACGGCGGCGGCGCGCCGGGCGCCGTGGCGCGACGCGACGACGAAGGCCAGCGCGAGCGGCAGGACGCTGCTGCCCGCCTGCAGGGCGGACCAACTCAGGCCGCCTTGCAGGAACAGCGTCACCACCAGATACACCGAAATGTTGGCGGTGAAGAAGCAGGCGGTCGCGGCGATCCCCAGCACGAAACGCCTGTCGTCCAGCAGATCGAGGTCGATCAGCGGCGTCCGGCCGGCTTGCCCGACCCGGCGCTCCAGCCGGATGAACGCGAGCAGCATGGCGGCGCCGGCCGCCTCGATGACCCACAGCCACCACACGTAGCCCATGTCCCGCGCGGCCAGCACCGGGCTGATCAGGCACAGCAGGCCCGCGAACAGCACCGCCGCGCCGCGCAGGTCCAGACCGCCGGTCGCACGACCGGCATCGCCGGGCATCAGCACCATCGCGGCGGCGGCCAGACCCAGACCGATCGGGCCGTTGACGAAGAACACGCTGCGCCATCCCAGCGCGGCGATATCCAGTTGGATCAGCCATCCGCCCAACAGGAAACCGGTCGCGCCGCCCAGGCCGAGCGCGATGCCGAACACCGCGAAGGCGCGGGCGCGGGCGGCGTCGGGGAACAGCGTGTGGATTGTCGCCAGCACCTGCGGTGACATCAGCGCCGCCGCCGCGCCTTGCGCCAGCCGCGCCAGGATCAGCGTGGCGGAGGATGCCGCCAGGCCGCAGTCGATCGAGGCGGCCGTGAAACCCAGCAGGCCAATCAGGTACAGGCGCTTCCGGCCATACATGTCGCCCAGGCGGCCGCCGGTGATGACCAGCGTGGCGAAGGCGATCTGATAGATCGCGATCACCGCCTCCATCGCCCCGCCCGACGCCTGGAGATCGGCGCGGATCGAGGGGATGGCGACATTCACGATGAACGCGTCCACGACGAACATGAACTGGCCGCCGATGACGACGGCCAGTATCCACCAACGGTGGCGGAGCGGTGCGGGCGTTTCCATGCGATAGCTCCTCGGGCTTTACCGAGGGGCATCTGGCGGCACCGGTGTAATCGTGTCGATTACTTGGCAGGTAATGCCAGGCAGCTGAAAATTTAACCTACGTGCATTCCCCCCCTCGTCGTGGCCCGGACTGTCGCCGGCCCACGACGAGGACAGAGAGGCGGCGCCAACGTAGGTATCAGATAGCGGGATGGTTCACGCGACAGAGAGTATGATCTTGCCAATATGCTGGCTGGACTCCATCAGCCGGTGTGCCTCGGCTGCCTGAGCCAGCGGGAACGTGGCGTGGATCACCGGCGCGCACCGGCCGGCATCCAGCGCCGGCCAGACCTTCTCCCGCAGTTCCGCGGCGATGGCGCCTTTCTGGGCCGTGGTGCGCGGCCGCATGGTCGAGCCGGTGATTGTCAGCCGCCGCAGCATGACCTGCATGAAGTCGAAGTCCTGCACCTTCGAGCCTTGCAGGAAAGCGATGATCACCAGCCGCCCGTCCATGCCCAGCGACCGCACGTTGCGCGTCATGTATGGGCCGCCGACCATGTCCAGCACGACGTTGACGCCGCGGCCCTCGGTCAGCGTCTTCACCTCGGCGGCGAAGTCCTGGGTGCGGTAGTTGATCGCCGCGTCGGCTCCAAGCTTCAGGCAGGCGGCGCATTTGTCGTCCGATCCGGCGGTGGCGAAGATCCGCGCACCGAATTCGTGTGCGAACTGGATGGCGGTAACGCCGATGCCGCTGGTGCCACCGTGGACCAGGGCTGTCTCGCCCTTCGCCAGACGGCCGATCTGGAACAGGTTCGCCCAGACGGTGAACGACGTCTCCGGCAGCGCGCCGGCGCGGATCGCGTCATAGCCTTTGGGCCAGGGCAGGCATTGCGTGGCCGGAGCGGTGCAGTACTCGGCGTATCCGCCGCCATTGGTCAGCGCGCAGACGCGGTCGCCGACGGACCATTGCGTGACCTGCTCGCCCATGGCGACGACCTCGCCGGCGACCTCCAGGCCCAGGATCGGGCTGGCGCCCGGCGGCGGCGGATAGGATCCTTGCCGTTGCGCCACGTCCGGGCGATTCACGCCGGCGGCCTGGACGCGGATCAGCACCTCATCCGGCTTCGGCACCGGCACCGGGCCGGTGGCCAGACCCAGTACCTCCGGCTCCCCGGCGCCATTCGCCTGGACATAGGTCATCGTCTGCGGGATCGGCATGGGCGGGTCCTCCGGTCTGGATCGTTGAGGCAAACTAGAGCCGTCCGGGGCTGGAGCAAAGGCGGTCTCGCTCTATCGTCATGCCTGGACCACCAAGTGCACCAGAGAGGGTTGACCCCACCGGCGGTAAAATAATCGATTTGCGGCACGGACGGCGCACCCCGTGTCATGGCCGGACCGCGGGTCGGGCCAAAGGCCTGCCCGAGGACAAGCTCGAGCCGGCCACCCGCGACTTGCGGTGCTTGATGCGACAAAGTCGTGGGTGGCCGGGCCAAGCCCGGCCATGACACAAGGCAACATGACACAAGGCAATAAGGCAATAATGGCGCGGCCCGTGCGCTATCTTAAACCAGTGCGCTATCTTAACGCCTATGGGGTTGCGTCCGGCGTCCGGCGCACCTCGGAACGTCGTTATTTGCCACCCTATCGGTCGGGCACGAGACGACGCATCGTCACGCCGCCTATGATGCCGGCATGCCACGATTCGGATTGCGGCTCACGCCCCACGGCCATCTGGTCGCCGAGGACCAGGACGATGCACCCGAGATCGACTCCGCGGTACGCGCCCGCCTCACCGAGGCGTTCGCCCGGGGAACCGGCCATGGGTTGGTGCGTCTGGGCGCGGGTGAGGTTGGGCAGGTCTTGCCCCCCGTCTTCATCTGGTGGCGCGCTTTTGCCACGCGCTATGTCGGCGCGCTGTGCCTGAACGCGTCCGGACGGGAGGAGGACGCCACCCTGCCAATTGTGCCGGCTCTGGACGCTGGCGAGCTCGCTTCCCTGGTGCTGACCGCGCCGATGATGGCCGGGGCCGAATATCTGACCGAAGCGGTCCTGCTGGCGTTGTGGGATGAGATGGCGCTGGCTTTCGCCGCCGATCTCGCCGCCGCCGGGACCGGATTGCAGCGCTTCCTGAGCGCGCTGAACCCGGCCTGGAACCTGGTCGGGCGGGTGCATTTCAACCTGGCGGAAAATCGCCGCGACGCCGAACAGCCATTCGCCTTCATGGCGACCTATACGACACGGCTTTCGGCGCAGGCCCGCGCGCAGCACGTCCCGCTCGGGCAGGCGTTGCGCGAATACGCCGGGGCAGCGAACCGGGACAAGCTGCTGTCCTTGCTGCTGCCGGTCCAGCGTGCCGCTGAACACTGCGACTGGCTGCGGCCGATGATCGACGCAGGGGAGATTTTCCACCCGCTGCGCTGGGGACCGGCCGAGGCGTCGCGTTTCCTCCACAGCCTGCCGGAACTGGAAAGCGCCGGCGTCGTCGTGCGTATGCCCGCCACATGGCGCGCCAACCGCCCCGCCCGTCCGCAGGTGACGGCCACGGTCGGCAGCCGGCAGCCTTCGGCGGTTGGGCTGGGGGGGCTGCTCGATTTCCGCATGGGCGTCATCCTGGATGGCGAACCGCTGACTGAAGACGAAATCGCTACCCTACTCGCCGGTACCGAAGATCTGGTGCTGCTGCGCGGCCAATGGGTCGAAGTGGATCGCGCGCGGTTCGAAAAGACCATGGAGCGGTTTCGGGAGGCCGAGGCACTCGCGGCACGGGACGGCCTGAGCTTTGCCGAGGCGATGCGGATGCTGGCCGGCGCCTCGGTTACCAAGGACGATCCGGCGGCGGCCGACGCGGACTGGTCGCGAGTCACCGCCGGTCCGTGGCTGGAGCAGACGCTGAAGGCATTGCGTTCGGCGGACGGCGACGGGGCCGATCCGGGTCCGGCGCTGAAGGGCACATTGCGGCCGTATCAGCGCGCCGGCTCGCGCTGGATGCACCTGCTGTCCAGCCTTGGCCTGGGAGCCTGTCTTGCGGACGACATGGGGCTGGGCAAGACGATCCAGGTGCTATCCTTGCTGCTGTTGGAAAAGGCCGCGGGCCAGCCTAGTCTTTTGGTGGCGCCCGCCTCCCTGTTGGGCAACTGGGCGGCGGAAATCGAGAAATTCGCCCCGAGCCTGAAGGCCGCGATCGTGCATCCCTCGGCGATGCCCGCAGACCAGATCAAGCAATTCACGCCGGAGCGGGCAGCGGAATACGACCTGGCGATCACCAGCTACGGCACCTTGCTGCGCGTGCCGGCGCTGGCGGAGACGTCATGGCGCTTCGTCATCCTGGATGAGGCGCAGGCGATCAAGAATCCGGCCTCCCGTCAGACCAAGGCGGCGAAGGCGCTGCGTGCCAAGGCACGGATCGCACTGACCGGAACGCCGGTGGAGAACCACCTCGGCGATCTGTGGTCGATCTTCGATTTCATCAATCCAGGCTTGCTGGGCAACGCCAAGCAGTTTTCCCGCTATGCCAAGGGCCTGGCCGATCGGACGCATAATCCGTACGGACCGCTGCGGGAACTGGTGCGGCCCTACATTCTGCGCCGGATGAAAACCGACAAATCGGTGATCGCCGACCTGCCCGACAAGACCGAGATGAAGGCACTGTGCAGCCTGAGTCGCCGGCAAACCGCGCTGTACGGCCAGGCCGTCGAGGATCTGGCGAAACGCCTGGAGGAAGCCGACGGCATCCAGCGCAAAGGCGTCGTGCTGGCGATGCTGATGCGGCTCAAGCAGATCTGCAACCACCCGTCGCAATGGCTGAACGACAATGTCTGGGCCGAGGAAGACAGTGGCAAATGGGGCCGGTTGCGGGAAATCGCCGAAGTGGTCGCCGCCAGGCAGGAAAAGATGCTGGTGTTCACTCAGTTCCGGGAGATGACCGGGCCTTTGGCATCGTTCCTGGGCCAGATTTTCGGCCGGCCCGGATTGGTGCTGCATGGCGATACGGCGGTGAAGAACCGTAAGGCCCTGGTGCAGACCTTCCAGGAGGACGAGGCGGTGCCGTTTTTCGTGCTGTCGCTGAAGGCGGGCGGCTCCGGCCTGACACTGACCGCGGCGTCACACGTCGTGCATGTCGATCGCTGGTGGAATCCGGCCGTCGAGAATCAAGCAACCGACCGGGCATTCCGTATTGGCCAAAAGAAAAACGTCCTGGTTCACAAGTTTATTTGCCGCGGGACGGTGGAAGAGAAGATCGACACCTTGATCGACTCGAAGCAGGGCTTGTCAGATGAGTTGCTGGCGGGGGGTGGCGAGATCAACCTGACCGAGATGGGCAATGACGACATCATGCGGCTGGTCGCCCTGGATCTGAACGCCGCGATGAAGGAGTGAAGGCCGTGGCACGTTACTACGAGGAGCAATGGCCGGCCTACGTATCGGTGGCGGAACGGCGCCTGAAGGCCGAACGGGAAGCGGGGAAGCTGCGCAAGAACGGCACCGCGCTGTCGCCGGTGACGATCGAGGGCCGCAAGATCGCGGCCACGTTCTGGGGCAAGGCGTGGTGCGACAATCTGGAGAGCTACCGCGATTACGAGTACCGCCTGGAGCGCGGACGCAGCTATGTACGCAACAGCCTGGTGATCGACCTTCAGGTCGCGCCACGCGTGGTGACAGCGATGGTCAGCGGGTCATCGGTCTATACGGTGAAGATCAATATCGCCGAGGTGGCGAAGGCACAGTGGAAGTCCATTTGTGCCGACTGCGCGGGTGGAATCGACTCGCTGGTGGAGCTGCTGCAAGGCCGGTTCTCCAAAGGGGTGATGGAGCGGATCTGCCGCCAGGGTGCAGGCCTTTTCCCGAAACCCGCGGATATAGCGTTTTCGTGCAGCTGCCAGGACCACGCCTCGATGTGCAAGCACGTCGCTGCGGCGCTGTATGGCGTCGGTGCCCGCCTGGATGCGAAGCCCGAGCTGCTGTTCCGGCTGCGTGCGGTGGACGAAAACGATCTCGTGGCCGATATCGGCGAGGCCTTGCCGATGTCGAAGCAGGGACCGGCGGCCGGAAAAGTGCTGGAAGCCGACGATATGGCGGCGTTGTTCGGTCTGGACATGGGCGACGCGGCTGCGCCGGTTGAGGCCGAAGTGGCGCCGGAGCGCGTGAAGGCCGCGGCCGCTCGGAAAAAGGCGGGATCGGAACCGAAACCTGCCGCCGCCCAGGTAGAGCCGGCGAAAAAGACTGCCAGGCCCAAGACCGCCGCGAAGAAGAAGACGCCCCCCGCGGCGGCCGCCCGGTCGAAACCAGCCGCACCGAGAAAAATGGCCCGTGCCAGTCGAGTCTGATTGGCGGTGCCAAACCTGGATCGCGGCATCTCGTTACGGCAGCCTCGGAAACAAGCCAGCCGCTACGCAGCCGCCGCTCGGCGCCATCCGGCGATAACCGCCAGCGCTCGTTCAGGCCGCTCTGTCACCGGTTCCAAACGGCCCGCGTAAACCGCCCCCGTATTTCCGTCCAGCGACAGGAAGTCGCCCTCGTTCAGCAATACCCCGCCGATCCGGCACCGGCCGCGATCCGGATCGATCTCCAGGCCCGGGCAAGCGACGAGACACACCTTCCCAAGCTGGCGCGCCACCACCGCCGCATGCGACGTCCGCCCGCCCGAGGCTGTCAGGATTCCCGTCGCCAGTGCCATCCCCTCGATATCCGAGGTCACCGTATCCCGCCGCACCAGGATCGCGGGCGTCCCCGCCGCCGTCAGCCGCTTCACCGCGTCCGGGTCCAGCGCAACGGCACCGCTCGCCACCCCCATGCTCGCCACCTGAGCCTCGGCCAGCGTCTCGGGCACGGGCGCCGCGAAGCTGGTGCGGACCACTGCATTCAGGTCGATGCCATCGAGCCGCGCCAGCCCCTCGGCCGGGGTCAACAATCCCTCTTCGACCATATCCACCGCGATCATCAGCGCCGCCCAATCCGTCCGTTTGGCCCGCCGAGCCTGGAGCAGGTACAGCACGCCGGACTGGACGGTGAACTCGAAATCCTGCGCGTCGCCGAACAATACCTCCAGCGCATGGCACACGTCGTTCAGCCGGGTCCAGACGGCGGGCAGCTCAACGCGCAGGCGATCGTTGTCGCGCAGCTTCTGGCGTCCGGCGACTACGTCCGCGCCTTGCCCGTTGCACTGGAAGTCGAAATAAAATTCACGCTTGCCGGTGGCGGGATTGCGCGTAAAGCCGACGCCCGCGCCCGACGCGCCGCCGGCATTGCCGAACACCATGGTCTGCACCGTTACGGCTGTGCCGGCATCGTCGCTGATCGCGTTCATGCGGCGATAGCTCGCGGCCTTCGGCGCATCCCAGGACCGGAAAACCGCCTCCGCCGCCGCGGCGAGTTGTTCATGAGGATCGGCCGGAAACGCCGCCCCGGTCAGCGTCCGGTAACAATCCAGCATCGCCAGGGTCAGCGCTCGCAGGTCTCGGTGGTCAAGCTCCCGCTCGTTCTCCGCCTCGGCCCGCGCGAGGGCCTCCGCCACCAGCGCGTCGAACGGCGCCGCCGACAGGTTCGCCACCACCTCGGCGTACCCCTGCACCAATCGCCGGTAGCTGTCCCAAGCAAGCCGCGGATTCCCGGTCAGGCGGATCAGCCCCTCGACTGTTTCCGCATTCAGGCCGACATCCAGCACGGTTTCCATCATCCCCGGCATCGACACGGCGGCACCCGAACGGACGGACACCAGCAGCGGCCGCCGCGCCGCCCCGAACGCCAAACCCGTTGCGGACTCCAGCCGAGCGATACCCGCGGCCAGGGTCTGCGGCAGCAGCGGTCCCCGCGCCGGCCGATCGCGTCGGCACCAGGACGTCGGCAGGACGAAAGCAGGCGGCACCGGCAGGCCCGCCTGTGCCATCAGCATCAGGTTCCAGGCCTTGTTGCCGACCTCCTGCACACCGCCCTTCGACGGCGCCACCCCGGGCAGAATGAAATACAGGTCAGCCATCAATGACATCCTCCAGCACGTGGTCGCGCAGCATCAGGCTGACGTGCTTCAGCGCGTCCGCAGCGGCCTCGAACTTGCCGCCGATCGCGGTGAAAAGATGCAGTTGCCGGAAATCCTTCGCGTGCTGCACGGCGGAGGCCGCCAATGCGCGTTCCGCGTCGTCGGCCTGATGCTCCAGGGCGGAGACACGATCGATCGCGGTCAGGAAATCCTCCGTCTCCGCGCGGCTCGCCGAGAGGCCGATCTGCGTGGCATGGCCAAGGGCCTTGATCCATTCTTGCGAGGCTTCCGCCAGCAGATCGGCCAGGGTCTGCAAGGCCTCCAGCGGCTTCCCCTGAAGCGCGCCGAGATCGAGCAGGAAGGCCGCGTCCTCCAACTCGTCCGCCGCGTCGTCGGCGGCTTGCAACAATGTCAGGAACACCCCGAAGTCCGGGCGGCGGCGGACCGCCTCTCGCGTCTCGATAACCAACTGGTCCGCATCGTGCTCAAACCGGCGGGCACGCTTCGCCCGCTTGCCCACCCCGTCCGCCTCCGCCTGCACCCCATCCCGCACCAGGCTGGCGAGTTCGAAGATAAGCCCGGCATGATCGGCCGCGATCCGCAGAAGCTGCCGCTCTTCATTACTGAAATGGGCGGCAAGGGCCACCCGGATCCGGTCATGGATCAACGCCTGCGACGCGCCGGACAGAAGCCCCTCGGTCGCGGCTTGAAAGACGAAGCGCAGGAAGGCCAGCGTCTCCGCATCGCCCAGCACGTCGCACAGCCGGTCACCAAAATGCATCGATGATCCGGCGGCCGCCTCGATCGCCTGGTTGACCAGTTTCGCCCCACCCAGTTCCAGGAAGCCGCGATGGCCCGTGTCGGTTTCGGCTGCCCAGGCCAAGAGGGCCAAACGATCCGGCCCCCGCAGGAATTGCCGCAATTGCTTACGCGCGCGGTTCCAATCGATCAGGAACACCAGACGTGAGCCGAGGAATTCGAGATAGGCACGGCAGCCTTCCGCGTCCGTCGCCTCGAAGCGCCCGGTTGCCAGAAAGAACGGCGCGCCGGCGGTCAGTACGGCGGTGCGCTGGGACTCCCATGTCACCCGGCGCGGCTTCAGCATCTCCTGGAAAAACGCCAACCGCTCGGCGTGCACATCGGTATATGTTACGCTGACAGTCAGATCCTGCACGTGGATCACGATCACATGCGCGTCTGTCGTGCCAATATCGTTCTGAATAACCAGCCGGCCGCCGGCGCGGGTCGCCGTGGTAGCCAGGCCGGGATGGGCGAATTTCAGCTTCGCGGTGCGGTTCAACCCCGCCATGAAGGCCGCGACCAAAGGGCGATCTGTCCCCGCCAGGTTATAAGCGGCTGCCCCGTCCAGGGTCTCCTCAGCCAGTGTCGCCTGCATCCCATTGAGTTGCTTGTGCAGGTCCATCACCAGGCGGTGCAGGCTATCCGCGCGGCCATGCCCCGCTTGCATCATCGCCGACGTGGCGACGGGATCGAGCAAATCGTCCTTGGCCTCCGGCAGTGTCCCTAGCAAAGCATCGAGACGCGCCGCGAGGCCGTCTGGCTTCGTGGCGAGCACAGGTGCGGCCATCAGGCGCGTGTCGTCCGCGATGCGCGCGACGATCCGCGCGGCGGCCGGCACACGACAGGATTTCCCCACCATGCGCGATGCGGCCACCACTGTGTCGAGATCGGGATCGTCTATGCCGCAGCCGATGCGTTCCTGCTTCAGCGTCACCGTGGCCTGTTCGGGGTGCTCCGCGTGCGCCAGCGCCATCTGCAGCAGCGAGAAGGCATACTTTATCCTGTCATTGGCAGCCAGCCCCGCGTTCAGCGACGCCGCTGGCTGCAATCCATGCTCGCCGATCGCGGCCAGAATTTGCGTCTTCATGTGCACTCCTGTCGGTCCGTGGATAAAATGCTGATCGACTTCGGCTTACGTGGCCCTGACATGGATCAAACAGAGGGGCAACGAGTTGATTCGTGAAGATTATGGGATTGCTTTTCTCGGGACCGGTCGATTCATAGACTCGTCATAAATACGTCACTTAAATGAAACAGGACTGTGCACGCCGGCCAGAACATCGTCGTCGCGAACAAACCCGGATGCTCCGCAACGCCGGTGACACGGCCTCCCCGGGCGTAAATGAAGGGATCTTCGGCCCTATGCCGCGTCACTGGCGTCCCAGTCCCCATTCTGTCACCATCGTCGGAACCAAAGAAAATAAACGTCCAGGGAGACCGTCATGCGCCTGCTTGCCCGCCGAACCGTCGCGGCCAGCCTTCTCGCCTTGCCCGCCATCCACCGGGCCCGTGCGGATGAACCCATCCGCCTGCGCTGCTCGCTCGATACCGCACCCACGCACGGGCGCAACATCTCGATCGGCGACTATTTGAAGAAACTGGAGGCAGCCTCCGACGGCCGCATCCGGCCGGAGCTTTTCGCCAGTGGCCAGTTGTTCGCCGATCTGAACGTCACCAAGGCCCTGCTTCAGGGCCAGGTTGATATGGCCGCGCCCGGCGTCTGGGCGATCACCAATTTCGTTCAGAACTCGGACCTGTTCCAGCTGCCGGCGCTGTATGACCAACCGATCGAGACGATCCACCGCGTCACCGACGGCAAATCCGGCGCGATGATCGGCGAGGAGCTTGAACAGAAAGTCCGCAGCCATGTGCTGGGTCCGTGGATCGACAATGGGTTCAGCAACTGGTTCACCACGCGCACACCGCTGAACAGTCTGGCTGATCTCAAGGGGCTGAAGATCCGCAACTCCGGCGGCGGCGGCCAGGCCTGGCGGACTCGTTTTTTCGGGGCCGTGCCGAATGTCACGGCGTGGCCGGACGTGCCGCTGGCGCTGTCGCAGGGTACGTTCGACGGGTTGATGACCACGAACGACAGCCTTGTCAGCGCGCAGCTATGGGAGGCCGGGGTGCGTTATAGCTTCCAGGATCACAACTCCTTCGCCGCCTATATCCCGATGGTGAGCAACGCGTTCTGGGCGCGGTTGTCGCCCGACCTTCAACAGCTGATGACGACGTTATGGGCGGAGAATATCCCGACCTATCGCGCCAACCTGGGCGCCTCGCAGGAACGGGCACGCGGGGTGCTGGAAAGCCATGGCGTGAAGTTCGCCGACCTGACCCCGGCACAGGCGACCGAGGTCCGCGGCCGGATGTTAAAGGAGCAGCATGACGTGGCCAGGGAACTGAAGGTCAGCCCGGAGATCGTCAAGCTGATGACGCAGGATGTCGGCTGACCCCTCGCTCGGGTCAGGGCCGGGAAAGGCCGGCGGCCCCCCGGCCGCCGGTCGAGCCGACTACTTCAAGACCAACAAGGTTCCGCTTACCGCCGCGATGCCCAGGATCGCGACGCGGAGCCGCTTACGGTCGATGAACCGCCGGGCCACGGGCGTGAGCGCCAAACCTATGGCGACGCCCGGCAGCAGCACGACAGCGCGTCCAATCTCGGCACTGCCAAACAGACCGAACAGGGCGAGCGCCGACACCGATCCCAAATAGGCGATGGTGAAGAATGCGCCGAGCATGGCTCGCGCGGCTTTCGGTTCTGCGTTCTGGAATACCAATGAAATTGCCGGCCCATGAATGCCGGCCATCGTACCCATCACGCCGGAAGCACATCCTCCAAGGATGAGGCTTCGTGCGTTCGTCGCGACGGGTAGGCAAAAAACACTGACCAGCACGGCTGCGAGGATCATGCAGCCAAATACGCGGTGCACGTCAGGGCCGGTCGCATAATGCAGGGCGATCGCACCGATCAAGGTACCACACACCAGACCTACGAGCGATGTTCGCAATCCGTTGCGATCGATCGCGTCCCTCTCTCGATAGGCCGTCATCGCGGCGAGCACCGAACCGGCCAGAAGCATCGGGCCAGGGATGAAACCTGGATCGACAAGCGCCAGGACAGGAACCACCAGCAAGGCCAACCCGATGCCAAGGGCCGCCTGAAAAGCGGAACCGAGGGCCATGGTCCCTATGGCGACCAAAACTGTCGGCACATGAAGACCGACAAACGTCATGATCGGTGCGAACCTACCGGGAACCCCATGACACAGCCGCAGCTGCCGCTACCGCACCATCCCTTCCCGCTTCAGCGCCCGGATCGTCGCCCGGAAGGCATCGACGGTGATCGCCAACTCTTCCTCGCCATGCATCGCCGAAATCCATCCGGACGGGCCGGAGTTCATATCCACGCCATTCACCAGCAGCCCCATCCGCACCTGTCCCGTGATCCCCTCGCCCCGCGGCTTGTCGATCATCTTCTGAATGAATGACGCCGCATCGAACCGGCTCGGCACAATGTCCGCCCCTTCCGGGTTCGTATAGATATGCATGCTGGAGTGGGTGCCATGGACCGCCCATTTCACCCCCTCATCCTCCAGCACTTCGTTCATCTTCGCGCGCACCGTGTCGCCGAAAGCATTGGCCCGGGCACAGGCATCCGTGCTCGCCAGGATCTCCAACGTCGCGATACCGGCCGCGGCGGACACGGGGTTCGCATTGAAGGTCCCCGGATGCGCGACCTTCTCACGACCGGCGGCCTTGGTGACCTTGAAGTCCAACCAGTCCAGGATGTCCTTCCGTCCCACCACTGCCCCGCCTGGCAGCCCGCCCGAAAGTATCTTCGCCAGCGTCGTCATATCCGGCGTGATCCCCAGCGCCGCCTGCACGCCGCCCGGAGACACCCGGAACCCGGTCACCACCTCATCGAAGATCAGGATCGTACCGGCCTGCTTCGTCAGGTCGCGCAAAAGCGAAACGAACGACGGCAGTATCGGCATCTTGCCGAAATTCCCCCCCGTGGGCTCCAGGATCACCGCCGCGATATCCTTGTGGTCGTTGAAGATCCGCGTGATCCCCTCGACGTCGTTCGGGTCGCATAACAGCACGTTGTCGGCCACGCCCTCGATCACGCCACTGGTCGCGGTGCCATCGAAATGATTCGCATGCCCGCTGGTCATGTGGTCATGCCAGCCATGGAAATGCCCACGGAACCGCACGAGCTTCGAACGCCCCGTGTAAGCCCGCGCCAACCGCACTGCCATCAACGTCGCCTCGGTCCCGGACGACGTAAAGCGCACACGCTCGGCCGACGGAACCATCTGCGTGACCAGTTCCGCCCAGCGCACCTCCAGTTCATGGCAGGCACCGAAATGCGTGCCGTTTTCCAGCGCCGCCTGCACCGCGGCCATCACCGCCGGGTGGTTGTGCCCCAGGATCAGCGCGCCATGGCCGCCGAAGTAATCGACATATTTGTTGTTATCGACATCCCATTTCACCGGCCCCAGCGCCCGCTGGACATACAACGGATATGGATCGAAATGCCGGCTGTCATGCGACAAGCCACTCGGCATCAGCCCTCGTGCCTTCGCCGCCAGCGCGGCTGACCCCGGAGTCATCGACTCATAGGTCGCGGTCAAGGTCGCATTCGGCAACGTGCTGGCGGACATGGATTAACCTCTTAGAGTCGATACCGGTCATTATAGCGCTTCAGGAACTGACGCACACGATCCGTGCGCGGGGCGGCGAACATTTGCCCCGGCGCCCCCTCCTCGACGATCACCCCGCCGTCCATGAACACGACAGGATCGGCGACATCCCGCGCGAGCTGCTGCATCACGGCCAGGACATTGCCCACCAGTTCAGGGTCCAGCGCCGAGGTCACCTCATCGAACAGCATGATCTTCGAGTCCATCGCCAGCGCCTGGGTCATCGCCTGATCGCGCTGGGCGGAACGTCCGGACGCGCGCGAATCATGCGTTCAAACAAAGAGATAGACCATTTTGGGGCTGCACAGTCAGCCTAAAAATGGTCTAGTGGATCAGCCCATGATCGATCTGCGGTCTCTGGAGGTGTTTTTCTGGGTCGTAAGGCTCGGCGGATTCGGCCGAGCGGCGGAGCGACTGCACATGACGCAGCCGGCCGTGTCAGGACGGATCAGTCAAATCGAGGCCCGCTTCGGCGTGCGGCTTTTTGATCGCGCCTCCAACCGCGCCGCGGTGCCGACCCCAAAGGGCATCGAACTCTACGCCTACGCGGAACGCATGCTCTCCCTGGGATCGGAACTGGAGACGATGCTTTCGGGCAGCGCCCATCAGTCCGGCATTATCCGGATCGGCATCGCCGAAACCCTGGTCCACACGCTGCTGGGTGGCTTCATCCACCAGCTGCATCAGTTATATCCGGGCATCACGCCGGAAATCACGGTCGAGATCACACCGGTCTTGCAAGCCATGCTGCTGAACGGGGAACTGGACGTAGCGCTGTTGCTGGGGCCGGTGAACGAGCCGCGCGTGCGCAATGTCCCGCTGGGGGACTACGCGATGGTGTGGGTCGCCAGTCCCATGCTGAAGTTGGGAGCCGGAACGCTTGGTCTGGCGGAATTGGCGCGCTGGCCGCTCCTGTCCTATTCGCGCGGCACCTTGCCGTACGCTCAACTGAGCGCGTTGTTCTGCCGGCCGGCCCTGCCGGCGGTACGGATATTTAGCAGCAGCAGCCTGGCGTCGATCGTATGCATGGCCGTGGACGGCATCGGCATCGGCGTGTTGCCGCACGCCGTGGCGCAGCCCGCCCTGGCAGCCGGCCAGCTGCGGCTGCTGGACGTGGAGGAAACATTGCCGCCCCTGCGGTTTACCGCCAGCGTTCTGGAAACCTCGGTGACCGGACTGGCCGCAAAGATCGCGGATGTGGCGGGACAGGTCGCGAGCACCATAAGCACGCCTTATGACCGGACATAGGCACACTCAATTATCCACGCGTTCTTCATTAACATAGTTGTCACTTGCATGACCATCATCCGCCACCGCGAGGTTTAGCTCGCTACCCACAAGGATCTGTCATGTTCGAATGGTACCGCGGCCTTAACCGCGACGGGCGACGCACGTTCTGGGCCTGCTTCGGCGGCTATGCCCTGGATGCGATGGACGTGCAGATCTACTCCTTTGTCGTGCCTGTACTGATCGGCCTTTGGGGCATGACCAACACCCAGGCGGGACTCCTGGCCACCGTCACTCTGATCCTGTCCGCGTTCGGCGGCTGGATCGCCGGGCTGCTCGCCGACCGCATCGGCCGCGTTCGCACCTTGCAGATCACCATCGCCTGGTTTGCCGTCTTCACCTTCCTGTCCGGCTTTACCAGCAGTTTCGACCAACTGCTTGTGACGCGCGGCTTGCAAGGCCTGGGTTTCGGTGGGGAATGGGCCGCCGGCTCGGTGCTGATGGGGGAAGTCATCGCCGCCCGCCATCGCGGCAAGGCCGTCGGCGTCGTGCAAAGCTCCTGGTCGGTCGGATGGGCCGCCGCGGCGCTGGCCGCGACCGCCTCCTCGTTGTTGCTGCCCAAGGAATATGCCTGGCGGGTCCTGTTTTTTCTCGGGCTGCTGCCCGCCTTCACCATCTTCGTCATCCGGCGGGTGGTCCCCGAGCCGATCGTCTATACAAAGGCCAAGGCGCACCCGTCCCTGCTGGCGATTTTTTCACCGCGCTTCCTCAGCATCACGGCGCGCGGCTGTCTGCTCGCTTTGGGCGCACAGGGCGGCTATTACGCCATCACGACCTGGCTGCCGACCTTCCTGCGCACCGAACGGCATCTCTCGGTGCTCGGCACCGGCAGCTATCTCGGCGTCATCATCGCCGGATCATTCTGCGGCTACATCACCAGCGCGTATCTCAATGACGCGTTTGGCCGTCGCAATACGTTTCTGACCTTTGCGATCGGGTCGATGGCCGTGGTCCTCGGCTACACCCAGTTCCCGATTTCCGACAGTTCGATGCTTGTGCTGGGCTTCCCTCTCGGCTTCTTTGCCTCTGGCATCTTCAGCGGGATGGGCCCCTTGTTCACCGAGCTGTTTCCGACGGAACTACGCGGCTCTGGCCAGGGCTTTTGCTACAATTTCGGGCGCGGTCTCGCAGCCCTGTTCCCGACGCTCGTGGGTGCCGCGTCCGCCAAGCTCGGCCTCGGCGTCGCGGTCGGAATTTTCGCCGGTGGCGCCTATGCCCTGGTCATTATCGCCGCCCTGACGCTGCCGGAAACCAGCGGCCAGGCGCTGCTTAGCCTGGATGAGGAGTCAAAGTTGTGAGCACCTGGCAATTTTGGATCGACCGCGGCGGCACTTTTACAGATATCGTCGCGCGTGACCCGGACGGCAAACTCTCGACCCACAAGCTGCTGTCGGAAAACCCGGAGCGCTACAAGGACGCCGCGATTGCCGGCATCAAGTCGATCCTCGGCATAGCCCTCGACGCCCCCATCCCGCCGGGCCTCATCGATGCGGTCAAGATGGGAACCACCGTCGCCACCAACGCGCTGTTGGAGCGTAAGGGCGACCGCACCTTGCTGCTGGTGAACAACGGTTTCGCGGACGCGCTGCGCATCGGCAACCAGGCCCGCCCCCGCCTGTTCGACCTCGCCATCACCCTGCCGACGATGCTGTATGAGCGCGTCGAGGAAGTCGGTGGCCGCGTCGGCGTGGATGGCACCGAGATCGAACCGCTCGATGAAGCCGTCGCCCGCGACATCCTGGCCAAGGCCCGCGCAGACGGCATCAACGCCTGCGCCATCGTGCTGATGCACGCCTGGAAATACCCCGCCCACGAACAGCGCCTCGCTGCCCTCGCCCGCGAAGCCGGCTTTACCCAGGTTTCCGCCAGCCACGCGGTCAGCCCGCTGCTGCGGCTGGTGCCGCGCGGCGACACCACGGTCGTGGACGCCTACCTCTCGCCGATCCTGCGCCGCTACGTCGATCAGGTGGCGGCGGAACTGACCGGCACCCGCCTCTATTTCATGCAATCCAACGGCGGCCTGACCGAGGCGCACAGCTTCCAGGGCAAGGACGCCATTCTCTCCGGCCCCGCGGGCGGCATCGTCGGTGCGGCGCGCACCGCCGGGATGGCCGGCCTGGACCAGATCATCGGCTTCGACATGGGCGGGACATCCACCGATGTCGCGCTCTATGCCGGCGCGTTCGAGCGTGCCTTCGAAACCGAGGTCGCCGGCGTGCGGATGCGTGCGCCGATGATGGCGATCAACACGGTCGCGGCCGGCGGCGGTTCCATTCTGCATTTCGACGGCGCCCGCATGCGGGTCGGGCCGGATTCCGCGGGAGCCAATCCCGGACCGGCGTGCTACCGCCGCGGCGGCCCGCTGACCGTGACGGACGCGAATGTCTGTGTCGGCAAGATCCAGCCTGCCCACTTCCCGTCGATCTTCGGGCCGCGCGCGGATCAGCCTCTGGACGCCGAGGTGGTCGCGCAGAAATTCGCGGCGCTGGCGCAAGAGATCGGCGGCGGCCGGACCGCGCAACAGGTCGCCGAAGGATTCCTGCAGATCGCCGTCGCCAATATGGCCAACGCGATCAAGCAGGTCTCGGTGCAGAAAGGCCACGACGTGAGCCGCTTTGCCCTGCAATGCTTCGGCGGTGCCGGCGGCCAGCACGCCTGCCTCGTCGCCGATGCGCTGGGGATGGAGACGGTGTTCATCCACCCGTATGCCGGCGTGTTGTCCGCCTATGGCATGGGTCTCGCAGACCAGACGACGATGAAGGAACAGGCGGTCGAAATTCCCCTCGGCGCCGATACCCTGCCCGATCTTGAGGCGCTGGCCGACAGGCTGGCCGCCGACGCGGTGACGGCACTGACCGCGCAGGGCGCGCGGCCCGAGGACGTGACGACCGCCCGCTCGCTGCACCTGCGCTATGCGGGCACCGAGGCGGCGTTGATCGTTCCGCTGCGCGACCTGGACACGATCCGCGCCGATTTCACCGCCGCCCATCGTGCCCGCTTCGGCTTCGCCACCCCCGAACGTCCGGTGGTCGTGGAAACCGTCGCCGCCGAAGCCACGCTGCCCGGCACGATCGTGGCCGAGGCAACCCTGCCATCGCGCACAGCCGGCGTCCCCGCGGCGATCGACCATGTCCGCATCTTCACCGGCGGCCAGGACGTCCAGGCCCCGGTGCTGGAACGCACATCCCTGCTCGCCGGCGACCGCATCGCCGGTCCCGCGCTCATTCGCGAAGCCAACGCCACAACCGTCATCGAGCCTGGCTGGACCGCCGAGGTCACTGCCCTCGATCATATGATCCTGCGGCGCACCGAAACCCTCCCTACCCGCGTTCCCGCCGGCAGCGAGCGTCCCGATCCGGTCTTGCTCGAGCTTTTCAACAACCTGTTCATGAATGTCGCCGAACAGACCGGCGCGGTGCTGCAAAACACCTCCATGAGCGTGAACATCAAGGAGCGCCTGGATTTCTCCTGCGCGATCTTCGATGCCGAGGGAAACCTCGTGGCGAACGCGCCGCATGTGCCGGTCCACCTCGGCGCGATGGGCGAAAGCGTCCGCACCGTGCTGAACAACCGGCGCGATACGTTGAAACCCGGTGACGTCGTCGCCCTGAACAACCCGTTCAACGGCGGCACGCACCTGCCCGACATCACCGTGATTACCCCCGTCTTCGACACGAACGGCCGCGACATCCTGTTCTTCGTCGGCAGCCGCGGTCATCACGCCGATATCGGTGGCATCACCCCCGGCTCGACCCCGCCGATGTCGCATACGCTGGAGGAGGAAGGCGTCGTCATCGACGATTTCCTGCTGGTCGATGGCGGCCACTTCCGCGAAACCGAATTTCGCGCCCTGCTGGCCGGCGCCCGCTACCCGGCCCGCAGCCCGGACGTGAACGTCGCCGACATCAAGGCCCAGGTCGCCGCCAACGAGAAGGGCGTGCAGGAACTGCGGCGCGTCGTCTCCCAGTTCGGCTGGCCGGTCGTCAGCGCCTATATGCGCCACGTCATGGACAACGCGGAGGAAGCCGTCCGCCGCGTCATTGACCGCCTCGGCTCCGGCCGTTTCAAATACAAGATGGACAATGGCCGCGACCTCTGCGTCTCGGTCAGCGTCGATCGTGAAACGCGCAGCGCCACGGTGGATTTCACCGGCACCGGTCCGCAGCACGAGGGCAATTTCAACTCTCCACCAGCGGTGACCCGCGCGGTCGTGCTGTACGTGTTCCGTTGCCTCGTCGGCGACGACATCCCGCTGAACGATGGCTGCATGAAGCCGCTGACCCTGGTCATCCCGCCGGGAACGTTCCTCTCGCCACACCCAGGCGCCGCCGTCGTCGCCGGCAATACCGAAGTCTCCCAGGCCACCTGCAACGCCATCTTCGGCGCGCTGGGCGTCATCGCCTGCTCCCAGGCGACGATGAACAATTTCCTGTTCGGCGACGCGACCCGCCAGTACTACGAAACGATCTGCGGTGGCACCGGCGCCGGTCCTGGCTTCGACGGCACCTCCGCCATCCAGACGCACATGACGAATACCCGCATGACCGACCCCTAGGTTCTGGAACTGCGCTACCCCGTCCGCCAGGACCTGTTCGCCATCCGCCGCGGTTCCGGCGGTGGCGGCAAGTGGCGTGGCGGCGACGGGGCGGTGCGCCGCATCCGGTTCCTGGAGCCGATGACAGCGGTAATCGTTTCATCGCGCCGCAACGTCGCCCCGTTCGGCCTGGCCGGCGGCGCGGACGCTGCCCCCGGCCTGCAATGGGTGGAACGGGCGGATGGCTCGCGGGAAACCTTGACCGGGACCGACCGGGCGGAGTTGCGTCCGGGAGATGTGTTCGTCATCGAAACGCCGGGCGGAGGCGGCTACGGCCTTGCCTAATCGGGCGTAGCCGCCGCGTCGCTCGGGGTGGCCGATTTGCGTCAGGGCTGCGGGCCGAATACGGATACGGGGTGTCGATGCCAGCTCGGCTCGCACCCCCGAAACGGTTTCGATATAAGTCCGCATGTCCTCCGACGATCCACTCCGAGCCATTGTGCTGGCGGTCAGCGCGACCGTGCTGTTTGGCTCCGCCGACACGATCTCGAAATATCTCAGCGGTAGCCTGCCGATCGTCGAGTTCATCTGGATCCGCTACGTTCTGTTCCTGATGATGGCGATGATCCTGGCGGGCCGCCGGCCGCGCCGTTCGGTGCGCCCCCGCAATCCCGGCCTTCAGGTCATACGCGGCCTCTGCGTCGTCGGCTCGTCGGTTCTGTTCGTTTACGGCGTCAGGCGGATGACCATGGCGCAGGCGACGACCATCAGCTTTCTGTCACCGATCCTGGTCACCATCCTCTCGATCCCGCTGCTGGGCGAAACGGTCGGCCCCCGCCGCTGGGCCGCGGTCGCCGCCGGCACGCTGGGCATGCTGGTCGTCGTCCGGCCGGGCATGGGCGGCTTTCAGCCAGCCGCCCTGTTCGGGATCGCCGGCGCGTTCTGCTGGGCCCTGGCGCTCATCATCACCCGCAAGATCGCCACCACGGACGCAGCACAGACCACAGTCCTTTGGTCCGCCGCGATTGGTGCAGCCATCCTGACCCTGCTGCTGCCGTTCGAGGCAGTTTGGCCGAATACGTGGCAAATGGGGCTGTCGCTGGTTCTGGGAGTCCTCGCCTCGATTGGCCAGTGGCTGGTCATCCTGGCCCACCGCCTGGCCCCGGCCTCCCTGCTTGCGCCGTTCTTCTACAGCCAGTTGCTCTGGGTGGCCGGCCTGGGGTTCCTGGTGTTCGGCAACCTGCCGGATGCCTGGACGCTGACCGGGGCCGGCATCATCATCGCCAGCGGCCTGTATACCGCGCACCGCGAACGGATCCGCGCCCGCCTGGTCCGTGAAGACGCCAAGTCGGTCGCCAAACCCCGCCCGGTTGTGTAGTGAGTGCCCGCGATGCGACCCCGGCATATGGGTTTGCCGGACGGGCCGCATATATGGAAGACCACACCGCTCGCCCATAAGGCGAGGGAGTCTGGAGCCGGAGGCATGGTGGACACCGAAACGACAGCGACCGAAGCGGGACGTGATTTCATCCGCGACATCGTGCAGGCCGATCTGGATGCCGGGCGCACGCAAAGTGTGGTCACGCGGTTCCCGCCGGAGCCCAACGGCTTCCTGCATCTCGGCCACGCGAAGTCGATCTGCCTGAATTTCGGCATCGCGCGCGAATTCGGCGGCACCTGCCACCTGCGCTTCGACGACACCAACCCGATCAAGGAAGAGCAGCTTTTCATCGACGCCATTCAGCGCGATGTTCGCTGGCTCGGCTGCGACTGGGGCGAACATCTCTATTACGCCTCCGACTATTTCGAGCAGCTTTACGAATGGGCGGAGCATCTCGTCCGTACCGGCAAGGCGTATGTCGATGACACCCCGCCCGACGCGATGCGCACCCAGCGCGGGACATTGACGGAACCCGGTCAGAACAGCCCATTCCGCTACCGGTCGGTCGAGGAGAACCTGGACCTGTTCCGCCGCATGCGCGCCGGCGAGTTCCCCAACGGCGCCCGCGTCCTGCGTGCGAAGATCGACATGACGTCGGGCAACATGAACCTGCGTGACCCGGTGTTGTACCGCATCCTGCACACGGATCACCCCCGCACCGGAAACGCCTGGTCCATCTATCCGACCTATGACTTCGCCCACGGGCAGTCGGATGCGATCGAACACATTACCCATTCGGTCTGCACGCTGGAGTTCGAGGACCACCGGCCGCTGTATGACTGGCTGCTCGACAACCTGCCGGTTCCGTCGCATCCCCGGCAATACGAGTTCGCGCGCCTGAACCTCAGCTACACCGTGCTGTCGAAGCGCCACCTGACCCGGCTGGTGACAGACAAGCATGTCACCGGCTGGGACGACCCGCGCATGCCGACGATCGCCGGCATCCGGCGCCGCGGTGTGCCGGCCGCGGCGGTGCGCGAATTCATCGGTCGCGTCGGCGTCGCCCGCGCTTACAGCACGGTCGATGTCGCCATGCTGGATTCGGCGATCCGCGACACCCTCAACCCGGTCGCCCCCCGCCGCATGGCCGTGCTGCGCCCGCTGAAGCTGATCATCGACAACTACCCGGAAGGCCAGACCGAGGCGCTGGAAGCGCGCAATCATCCGGATAATCCGGAAGCGGGCAGCCGTTCGGTGACCTTCGGCCGGGAACTCTATGTCGAGCAGGACGACTTCATGGAGAACCCGCCGAAGAAGTTCTACCGCCTGTCGCCGGGCAAGGAGGTCCGGCTCCGCTATGGCTACTTCGTCACCTGCCAGGAGGTGGTGAAAGACGAATCCGGCGCGGTCGTGGCGCTGCGTTGCACCTACGATCCGGCGTCGAAGGGCGGCAATGCGCCGGATGGGCGCAAGGTTCAGGCGACCCTGCATTGGGTTGCCGCCGCGGACGCGGTCCCGGCCGAAATCCGGCTGTATTCGCATCTGTTCAACCGACCCGACCCCGGCGCTGACGGCGATGTGCTGGCCGATCTGAACCCGGACTCGCTGGAAGTGCTGACCGGTTGCCTGGTGGAACCGAGCCTGTCGCAGGCCCCGGTCGGGGAAGCGGTGCAGTTCGAGCGCACCGGGTATTTCGCCCTCGATCCGGACTCGCAGCCGGGACGGCCGGTGTTCAACCGGACGGTGGGGCTGCGCGACACCTGGGCGAAGGTGCAGGCGAACACGAAGGGGTAATACCAGCGGCCCGAAGGGTCGACTGGTATGCGCGCGGGGTTGGTGGGGCGGCCGCGCGCGAAATCAATAAGATACCAGCGGCCCGTCATTCGACTGAAGAGTCGATACTTCGGGCCGTTGGTATAAACGGCCGGCTACTCCGGATAGATCATCTTCCGGGTCACGCCGCCATCCACCACGAACTCCGCGCCGGTGATGAAGCCGCTTTCCG
>JARLIN010000412.1 GCA_031291715.1 Rhodopila sp.
AAACACCACGATCGTCGAAGGCGCTGGCAAGAAGAACGACATCCAGGGCCGTTGCGGTCAGATCCGGGCGCAGATCGAGGAAACCACCTCGGACTACGACCGCGAGAAGCTGCAAGAGCGTCTGGCGAAGCTGGCTGGCGGCGTCGCCGTCATCCGCGTCGGTGGCAGCACCGAAGTGGAAGTGAAGGAGCGCAAGGATCGCGTTGACGACAGCCTGCACGCCACGCGCGCAGCGGTCGAGGAAGGTATCGTTCCGGGCGGCGGTGTTGCCCTGGCGCGTGCGTCCCTGATCCTGGGCAAGCTGAAGGCCGACAACGACGACCAGCGCTTCGGGATCGAGATCATCCGCAAGGCGATCCAGACCCCGCTGCGCCAGATCGCCGAGAATGCCGGTGAAGACGGTGCGGTGATCGCCGGCAAGACGCTGGAGAAGGACGAATACAACTTCGGCTTCGACGCGCAGACCGGCGAGTTCAAGGACCTGGTCAAGGCCGGCATCATCGACCCGACGAAGGTCGTGCGCACGGCGCTGCAGGATGCGGCTTCCGTTTCCGGGCTGCTGATCACCACCGAGGCGATGGTGGCTGAGCGTCCGGAGAAGAAGGGCCCGCCGATGCCGCCGGGTGGTGGCGGAATGGGCGGCATGGGCGATATGGATTTCTAATCCACATCCCTACGCTTCCGACGAAAAGCGGGCCGCACCTGAAAGGGTGCGGCCTGTTTCGTTTGTCTGGATCGTGGTTCAGTCACGGAAGCCGCGGAGCTTCAATCGCGGTTATGGCTTGGTTGTTATCGTCACGGCCTGGCCTTTCTACTCCCCACTGGTGGGGTCCGGAGAAGGAGCGTCCGGCAGGGCTTCGGATTGCTCCTCTCGATCGACGGAAGCCGGCGGCAAGGTCGGAGGCACAGCTTTACGCGGCTGGGGCGGTGGCGGCACCCAAGGACGGTCGCCACGTTCAGATCGGTCGGTCACGAAGCGGGCGCCGTCCGGGTCCAACCAGATCGCCGTGCTGCCGTACCGCCAGACCGTAAAGCGATCCACCAGCTTCGGCCACGGACGCGGGCATAAGCCCCGCGCCGGCTCGGCCGATACGATGACCGAGGCCTGGTCGCAGCCCTGCGGGTGACGGGCGCCCCGCACCAGCAGCGCAGCCGGGCGGCCCGCGTATGGGCGCAGCAAGCAAGCGTCCTTCTCGCAGCGTATGGCGGTTTCGTCCGCCTCCTGTATTGAGCGAAACGAGCCAACCGCCCAGTATTGCGCCCAGGCGTCGCGGGTGAATTTCGACCCGCCCTGTATCTGCTGCAAGAAGGCGCCGTGTCGCGTCCTGACCGCGATCAGCCTGGCGTCGGCCGATACAAGCAGATCGGGCGGATGGTCCAACAGCGGGGACGCCACTCCCGCCAGCATGAGCCCGATCCCGATCAGCCGCCGCGGCGTTCGCCACAGGCCAAGCCAGGCCAGACCCAGCGAGAAAACGCACAGGCCCCAGGCTGGGATGTGCGGCACATCGAACGTCGCGGCCGGCAGCGCGGACGTGGTTCGCGCGATCCACAGCACCGCCTCCGCCCCCCAACCCATCGGCACCAGCGCCAGCGCTTCCAGGTGCACCGGCATCAGGAACAGGGCGATCAGGCCGGCTGGCATCACCCACATAGCGGTCAACGGCACGGCGATCATGTTGGCCAGCACGAAATAGATCTGCACGTGACCGAAATGATAGGCGCCGTAAGGGGCGGACGCGGAACCGGCCAGCGCGCTGGTCAGCGCCAGTGCGGCGATGTGCGAAGCCAGCCGCCGCTGCCAGCTTGTGCCATGCAGGCGACGGAGCCAGGGACGCAGCGCTTCGTATCCGGCGATCAGCGCCAGGACTGCGGAAAAGCTCATCTGGAACGACACACCCGGCACTTCCTGCGGGGCGATCAGCATCAGCACCGCGCCGGCCAGGCCCAACCCGCGCAGCGAGAACGGCCGGCGATCCGCCATCAACGCGACGGTGAAAAGACAGGCCATGACGAAACTTCGGATGATCGGCACGTGCATGCCGGTCAGCACCATGTAAACGCCCCCAGCCGCCAACGCGCAGAGCGCTGCCAGCTTCTTGGTCGGCCAGAACAGGCTGGCACGCTCGCTCAACGCGAAGCCCAGGCGCGACAGCATCAGGGCGAACCCCATCACGATGCCGATATGCAGCCCCGCCACGGCCAACAGATGCGCCAGTCCGGAATCGCGGAATGCCGCGTGATCCGCTTCGGGGATCGCCATCGAGGCCCCCGTCAGCAACGTCACCGACACGGCGCCTGCCGAACCAGGGATCGCCGCCACGACCCGACGAGCGATGGTTTCCCGCAGCCATTGCACGAAACGCATCGGTGCCGACGGAACCGCCTCGGCCGTCCGCTCAGCTTTGCCCAGCGCATAGCCCGACGCACCGAGACCGGCGTAGAACGCGTCGCGTTGAAGGTCCCAGCCCCCCGGATAGGAGGGCGGCGCAGGGGGACGGATCAGGGCGCGGATGCGGAGCGAGTCGCCGCTTGCCAGCGCGCCATCGTCCTTCTTTTGCAGCCGCACCCGCACCGAACGCCGTAACGGCTCCACCGCACCATCCAGCCATGCTGGCTGGATGGTGATCCGGCGTCCGTCCGGCAGCGCCTCCACCGCCAGAATGGTACCGGTGACGACGGTGGCGTGGTTGGGCAGGTCCACCTCGATCGGCGGCGCCCGGGCCGTCGCCATCTGCGCCGCCGCGAAACCCAGTGCCGCCGCGGCGAGTGGGCCAATCAGCCAACGCACCATCGGCAGCCCCACCGCCAGGGCCACCGCCGGCACCGCGAGCGCCATCCCCAGCCAGACGGGTGGCTCTGACCGGAGCGCGTAATATCCCAGCACGCCGGCCCCCATGAAGACCGGCAGCCATACCGCCAGCCTCTCCCGCTCGGCGTCGAGCCAGGTGTCCAACGCGGCGTTCAGGGCGGCGACCAATCTCATGCGGGGCAGATTAGACGTGCAACTGTCTACAAAGAGTGAACGTCCGTGCTAGACGACGCGGATGACCGTCCGCACCCGCTTCGCCCCAAGCCCGACCGGCCCGCTGCATATCGGCGGGGTCCGCACCGCGTTGTTCAACTACCTCTACAGCCGCCACCACGGCGGCGAATTCCTGCTGCGGATCGAGGATACCGACCGCGAGCGCAGCACCGATGCCGCCACACAGGGCATCATCGACAGCCTCGACTGGCTTGGCCTCGCGCGCGACGGGCAGACCGTGTTCCAGTCCACGCGCATGGCGCGGCACGCCGAGGTGGCGCGCGAACTGCTGGCCGCCGGCAACGCCTACTACTGTTATTGCACGCCGGAGGAATTGAACCAGGAACGCGAGCAGGCCCGCGCTGAGAAGCGCGTATGGCGTTACGACGGCCGCTGGCGCGATCGCGACCCGTCGGAGGCACCTGCCGGCGTAACGCCGGTGATCCGTTTGAAAACCCAGCGCGACGGCGACACCGTCCTGGAAGATCTGGTGCAAGGCCCGGTCCGCGTCGCGAACGCCGAACTGGATGACATGATCATCCTGCGCAGCGACGGCACGCCGACCTACAACCACTCGGTGGTGGTGGACGACCACGACATGGGGATCACCCACGTGATCCGCGGAGACGACCACCTGACCAACACATTCCGGCAACTCCAGGTCTATCGCGGGATGGGCTGGGAGGCGCCGCGGTTCGCGCACATCCCCCTGATTCACGGCGCCGACGGAGCAAAACTGTCGAAGCGGCACGGCGCCCAGTTCGCGCTGGAGTTCCGCGACCAGGGATTCCTGCCGGAGGCCTTGTGCAACTACCTGCTGCGGCTGGGTTGGTCGCACGGGGATCTGGAAGTCGTCGGGCGGGAAGAGGCGATCCGGCTGTTTGACATCGTCGATGTCAATCGCGGTCCGTCCCGGATGGACTACGCCAAGCTGATGAACCTGAACGGCATCTATATCCGCCAGGCCGACGATGACCGGCTGACCAGGGACGTGCTGGAGAGGCTGGCCCATCGGCACGATCTCTCGCTCGGCAGCCACGCGGCGGCGCGTATCCGGGCATTGATGCCGGCCCTGAAGGAGCGGGCGAAGACGCTGGTGGAGCTGGCCGATTCAGCCGCGTTCCTCGCCCGGGTCGTGCCGCTGCCGATGGAGCCGAAGGCCGCCGCCGCGCTGACGGCCGAGGCCCGGTTGATGCTGCGGGAAGTTGGGGCGGCCCTGGCCGAGACGGATTTTTCGGTGCCGGCGATCGATGCCGCGTTACGTGGCTTCGCGGAACGGAGCGGGTTGAAGCTGGGTCAGGTCGCGCAGCCGCTGCGCGCGGCACTGACCGGCAGCACTGTCAGTCCCGGCATCGACGCGACGCTGGCGGCGTTGGGCCGGGACGAATCCCTGGCTCGTATCACCGCCGCGTCGGTTTGATGCTTGCTGACGCACCGTCCAAAGCCAGCCGTCGTTACGAGCGCGGCGAAGCAGTCCTCTGATCGGCGCGCTCGATCATGAGGATGCTTCGCTCGTCATTGACCGGAGAAAGGGCATTCAGGCTAGTGTCCCGAATCTGAAGTTCGCCATAGTGGGCGACCCTCAGATCCGAGACACTAGCTCTTTATCTTCAGTGGCCTGCTTATCCCCGGAGTCCGCCGCATGATGCGACGAACTTCGGGGGCAGGACACTAGCTCGATGCCGGGAACACCACGTCGTTATGTTCCCCCAACTTCGGGGAATCACTCCGCGGATGCGGCCGCTGCCGGTCGAAGGTGATCGGTAGCCCAACGATCTTCAGCTCAGTCCCCGGCAAGGTCCGCATCATATCCATCGCCTGCAACTGCTCGGTTTCCGCCAGTTCGGCGATATCGTTCACCGGCGCGCAGGGCACCCCCGCCTCGCCGATGATCCCCATCCAATCCTGCCGCGTCCGCGCCAGCAGCACCGGCTGCATCACGTCCACCAACGCCTGCCGGTTCGCCGCGCGCTTGCGGCCATCCGACAGCAGCGGATGCTCACACCACTCCGGATGCCCCATCGCCCTTGCCAGCTTCACGAACAGCCGATCATTGCCGGCGGCGATGCAGATCGGACGGTCGGCTGTTTCGAAGATCTGGTAGGGAGCCAACGTCGCACTGGCCGCACCGTGCCGTTGCGGCAGGTTTCCGGTCACGTTGAACGCGTTCAACGGACCCTGCACCCAGGCCACCGCACTCTCGAACAATGACGCATCCACCACGCAGCCGAGACCGGTCCGGTCCCGCTGCTTCAACGCCGCCAGAGCGCCGATCACACACCACATCCCCGTCGCGGTATCGTTGATCGCCGGCGCGCAGAATGTCGGCGGATCCTCCGGCCGCCCCGTCAGCGTCACCACCGCCCCGTAGCACTGCAGCAACGGATCGAACCCCGGCGCCAGCTTCAGCGGCCCCGTATAGCCGAACGCCCAGATCGAGCAGTAGATCAGCCTCGGGTTCACCGCCATCATGGCATCCGGCCCGATGCCGAAATCATCCACGATCCCCGGCCGCAGGTTCTGGATCAGGATGTCGGCGTCCCGCACCAGCGTCTTCAGCCTCTCGACGTCCGCAGCGCTCTTGATATCCAGCGTGACCGACCGCTTGCCGCGATTGTTGGTGTGGAAGCTGACGGAATCGCCACCGACGAACGGCGGCCCCCACAGACGGGCATCGTCGCCCCCATCAGGTTTTTCGACCTTGATGACGTCGGCACCCATGTCAGCCAGGATTACCCCGGCGAGCGGGCCGGCCAGCGCCTGGCCGATCTCGACGACTTTGACGCCGTCCAGCGGCCCGGCCATCAGGCCAGACCCAGGCGAGAGCGGAACGAGTCGTCGCGCAGGCTGAACTCCTGCCCATTCAGGTCGTCAGCCGCAGACGTGCACAGATACACGATCGCCGCAGCCGGATGCGCCACCGGTGTCAGGTTGCCGCGCGGAATCTGGCTGATCGGATTGACCCCCGACGCCCGGATCAGCACCTGCATGTCGGTATCCGTCGTGCCCGGCTGGAAGCCGAACACCCTTATACCCTTGCCGGCGGTCTCCAGCGCGATGGCACGGGTCAGCATGTGCAGCCCGGCCTTGGCGCTGCAATAGGCGCTCCACCCTTCCAGGGGACGAATCGCCGCGCCGGAGGAAACGTTCACGATCGTTCCGCCACCGGCCGCCAGCATCCCTGGCAGCACCGCGCGGATCGCGTGATAAGCGCCGGTCAGGTTGATATCGACGTTACGTGCCCAGGCAGCCGGATCGCTCTCGGCGATCGAGGCGATCGGCTCGATTACACCCGCGTTGTTGATCAGTGCGTCCAGCCGCCCGAAGCGGGCTTTCGTTTCCGCGACCAGCGCCTCGAACGCCGCGTAATCCGACACGTCGCACGCCCGCGCGGACGCGGAACCGCCGATGGACCGTGCCACCTCTTCCGTCAGCTTGGCGTCGCGGGCCGTCAGCACGACCGTCGCGCCCGCTTTCGCCAAGGCCGCCGAGGCTGCCGCCCCGATGCCGCGGCTGGCTCCTGTCACGATGATGACCTTGCGGTCCAGACTGCTCATGGTTTCCCCCTCGTTCAAGGCCGTGAGGTTAGAGCATCAATTCCATTCGGGCCAAGGTTCGGCCGGGGTCGGCGGCCACCTGGCATAACGGATTCGAAGCCCGCCGCATGATGCGACGAACCTCCGGGGCAGGACACGAGGTCATTGACATCGACCCTCCGCTGGTTTCCTCCGGTATTACGTAGCAGATACACCAATATCGTTGATGTTGGTGGAAATCGCCAACACGCTACCGAGGATACCCTGGCAATCAGTCAGGCGATGGCGCAAGCCTAGCCAAGCATGTCGCCCTGCCACCAGCCGGGAAGTAAATGGCGGGGCGGAATAGGGAAGCCGAGAAACTCCCACATCCAAGCCGCCGACCCGCGACCCAGAGACTTCCGGGCGGTATCGACCTCAGCCAACGCGGTGCGTCGCTCTTCGAGCGACCATTCCGCATAAGGCTTTCTGACCGCAGTGACCTCGCCAGCCACATAATGCCCACGCTCCCGAAGCGCTGGCAGAACCTCCGAAGTCACCCATTTTCGGAACCTTACCGCATGCGGCTCCCGGCTTTTGAAGATGAGGACATAGACGCCGGATTCGGAGATGATGATCACCTCCTGCTGGCCACCAAGGGTATCAGCCCTACTAATACCCTTTTCGTCCTCATCCAGGCTACTTACGGTTTCGGTCGGGTTGGTGAGACCGAGCGCCCGGCAGACATCGGAAGCCACAAACCATGGGATGCCGTTTATCCCAATCACCCGAACTATGATGTCGCCATCAAAGAGAAACGGTGTTATCCTGTCGTCAGTCATGTTTCATTAGACCTTTCGAGACGTGATGAAGCCTCCCCGCTGGTAACGGGGATCGCATACGCGGCGGCGGAACAAGGCTCTATCCAGCCTGTTTCGTCGCCGTAGTCCCAGCAGCCTCCAATCCCTTAGAGATCAGGAACCGGATAGTCGCCGTTCTGCTGGGCATGCCAGCAGCGATGCCCCACGCATCGAGGCGCTCGACCTCTTGCTTGGGTATCGCAGCTATCAACCGAGTTAACGTTTCGGGGCTTGCCCTGCGGGCATATCCAGCGACCCGACCGTCCATCTGCGATTCTCCATGCTACAACAGGCACTACATCGTATGAGTCTCCCATGCGGCTTGTCAACGGCCTCTATGAGTGACATGCTGATGTGCATAGATGCACAAATCGTATGATGCACCTGATGTTAACAGCGGGATTTCGGGCATGGCTGACAAGGATGGCGTGGAGCGGAAGGTCTGGTTGTTGCCGGCCGAGCTGAGCGAGCGCATCAGGGCTTATCAGACTTCGCAGGGCATTGCGTCCGAGGTTGAGGCCGCGCGGCGGTTGCTAGATTCGGCGCTCCAGCTGCGGGACACGGTGCCTGATATTCTTCGGAAGTTGATAGACCGATATATGGAGGAAAAGGATATCCGCGTTCTAGCTAGGGACGTGCTGATAAATCATACTCTGGTAACGAGCGTTAATTTTGATGACGACGGCGTTTGGTTCCAGTTCAAAGACGATTCGATGGGAAAAATTGATAAGGGCGGCAAAGCCTTCCTCGGCTATCGCGAGGGGTATGATGTCAATTGGACGCCCTATCCAAAACCGGTGACCGCTCGGCCGGCCACTCGCGCTGGCGGTCCCTCTTGGGACGCGCCGAAGGGCGGAGATTTGGACGACGAAATTCCGTTCTAGCCCATACCGTCGCGCGGCGAGGCTTGAATCCCAAGCGGGACATCGCCCCTGAAAAGGAATGAAATTCCCGCGATCTCGAACGACAGTCGGATCGCTTCGAGGTTGTTCTTGATCGGTACGCGGCGTCCCTTCTCGAAATCCCTAATCGTGGACATCGACGTGTTGGCTCGGATAGCCAGGTCTTCCTGACTCCAGGCTAGCCACCCGCGCGCCGCGCGGCTTTGCTCCGGTGATATCATGGCGCTCATATAGCAGATAAAGCCATGTATGCCAACGCTTATCGTTGACATCGGATATTTGTGTATATAGCTCCCCCCAACGAACATCGTTGAGGTTACTCCCTATGTCCGAGCACTTCCTGCTCTCCACCAATGCCCACACGCTGAGCCTGAAGAGCATTATGCCGATGTCGGACGATGAGGCTCACGCAAAATTTGAGGCGATCCGGTTCGCCGAGAACGGCGGCGCGGCCTTCTACCGCTCCTGTGAATGCACGAAGGTCTACACCTACCGCGCGCACAAAATCTGGAAGTGTGCCGCTTGCCTGCGCCAGTTCAGCGTCACCAGCGGGACGAAATTCGCGAGCCGGAAGCTGCCGATCCGCGATTACCTCGCCGCCATCGCCATTTTCGTGAACGCGGTTAAAGGCATCTCCGCCCTACAACGCGGCCGCGACCTGGATGTCCGATACAAGATGGCCTTCGTGCTGGCGCGCAAGATCGCGAAGCCATCGGCGCGGATCGGAACAGCATCTTCCTAACCGGTACGGTCGAGCCCGACGGCGCCTATTTCGGCGGCAAATCCAAGGAGAAGAACGTCAAGGCCGAGCGGGTGGATCGCCGCCTGGCCGAGGAACAGACAGGCAAGCGCTAGTCCGTGGTTGTGGCGCGTGGGCGCGGCCGGACCTTCACCACGGTTGCCGCGAGTGAGCCCGCAGCGATTCCCACTATTCGGGATCACGTAATGCCGGGCGCCATCGCCCACGCAGACGAAGCCGCCGGATGGGGCAGGGTATTGGCAGCGTGGACAGCATTCCTGATGATTCAGTGCGCAGCCGACGCTTGATTTTCTTGGTGTGTTCTCGTATCGTCGGGAGTCCGCCGGAAGGGGACACGCGCCAGAATAGAAGCAAATTACCATCGGGAGCCCGCGACATGATCGATCCTAGAATCATTGGGAACGAAGTTCTTGATCGTGCCGACGCGAAGGGGCGGCCGCTCACTAATTTGGATCTGCAAAAGATCGTATATTTCTTGCACGGACACTTTCTCCGCCGTCACAATCGGCCACTTGTGCGTGGCGAATTTGAGGCGTGGCCCTATGGGCCGGTGCATCGTGTGATGTACGATTCCTTTAAGGTTTACAATGATACTCCGATTGACGGCCGGGCAACTGCCTTTGACCCCATTCGCCGCATTACCCATGAGTTGCCGGCTTTAGAGGATAAAGACGCCCTAGAACTCATAGACGACGTTTTGGGCTTCTATCTCGACATGGCAACGTGGTCTCTGGTAGAGCTCACTCATAGTTCCGGTACCCCTTGGTCCAGAACTGTCGAGATGTCAGAAGGACGGGTGAACGTGGGAATGAAAATTTCCGACGCTCTGATCGTGGATGTGTTTGAAGGGCCCGCCCGAGGCGCCATCAGACAGAACGGACAACAACAGGTTGCTTAATGGCGGATGGACCGGGTCGTAAGCGCAAAGGCAATAAGGCTCAAAGCCTCCTTTTGCGATTCCCGGTCACTGACCTTGCCCGTGCCGTTTCTTTGACAGGGTTCAATCGACAGTCATTTCTGAAACAATTCATCGATACCTTCACGACTCTTAGCTATGTGCCGACCCGTCAAGCCGCCGCCATGATCTATGGGGTTCAGAAGCCACTCTTTGAGACGCCGGCCGAACCATGGGCGGCAGTTGAGAAGCACCTAAAGGCCACGACTGACCCCAACTTACTCGATATGAATTTAGAAGCATCGCGGCATCTATTTGATTTAGTAAGGCCAGAAGGATACGAAGCGACTGAATGCGAAACCCAAGTGCTCCGCGTGGCATTGAAGCAGATCGTTTATATCGGTTTGGATTTCTATGTGACACGGGGTCAGAGGTTGATATTTCAATTTCCGCAGCCTCGGCTTGATAGCCCGACTGATAGCGCGCTCCTAATCCTTGGCTCCATCATCCATCACGCATACGTCCAGGGAGACTATGCTGAGGCAGATGTAGAGTTAGCGGACGTGGGTCGTGTGCCTGGGGCGAGGAGGACGGACCCAAGATCACCCCGAATTCGGCTTGTACCGCGTGAAGATATTTTAAGCCTGACCGCCCTCACTGCCCATATTGAAGATGTTTACGGTATCCTGCATGAACTAGGGACTCGTCCCGATAGATCGTAACGGGGAGAAGCGAAGAGCCAGATTTGGTTATCCCACCACCTCCCATAGCACCAACGGCCCCTGCCCCTCGATAGAGCGGATCGCCGCACGACCATGGGACAGCGGCTAGCGGCTAGCGTGCCAGTCTTTGCGCGGGCTGGGATACTGGTCAGCAAATCCCTCGCATCAACAAATCCCTCGTGGAGCACGGCGCGACCATGACCGCGGGCGGCCGGGATTTGCCGCCGGCAGCCGCTTGCCGCAAATTTGTGCCGAACACGAAAGGGAGAAGACCATGCGGGTTTCGGTAGGATTGCCGGTCGAGGATTGGCGGGCCTGCGCCGCCGCCGCGAGGCAGGCGGAAGAGGATGGCGCGGACGCCGTGACCGCGAGCGAACTACGGCACGACCCGTTCGCGCCTCTGGCCTTCGCCGCCCTGGCGACCGAGCGGGTGGCGCTGGTGCCATCCGTCGCCATCGCCTTCCCGCGCAGTCCGATGGTCGTGGCGAACCAGGCATGGGACCTGAACCGCCACTCCAAGGGCCGCTTCGTCGTCGGCCTCGGCAGCCAGGTGAAGGCGCATAACGAGCGGCGATTCAGCGTGCCCTGGGTCGCACCGGCCGCCCGCCTTGGCGAGTATGTCGAGTCATTGCGCGCCATCTTCCGGTGCTGGGAAACCGGCGGGAAACTCAACTATCAGGGGAAATACTATAATTTTACCTTGATGACGCCAGAGTTCTCACCCGGACCGCAGGGGCTGCCGCTGCCGCCGATCGCGATGGCCGCCGTGGGTCCTTTGATGCTGAAGACCGCCGCGCGTGTCGCCGACAGCGTCCGGCTGCACAGCTTCGCCACCCGCGACTACCTGGAAAAGGTCGTGCGGCCGCTGCTCGCCCAGGAACTCGAAGCAGCCGGCAAATCGTTCGAAAACTTCGAGATCACCGGCGGCGGGTTCGTCGCCACGGGACCGGACGCCGCCGCGGTGAAAGCGGCCGCGGAGAAAGTCCGCTACCGCGTCGCCTTCTACGGCTCCACCCCCGCCTATCGCGGAGTCTTCGATTTGCATGGTGTCAGCGACCTGGGCGTGAAGCTGACCGAGATGTCCAAGCAAGGGCAGTGGAGCCAGATGGCCGCGCAGGTCCCCGACGACGTGCTGGAGCTGTTCGTCGCCCGCGCCACGTACGACGAACTGCCAGCGGCGATCGAAAAACGCTACGGCGGGATCGTCGATACCGTCTCGATCGACTTCGCCCCCGGCACCAGCGCCGCTACGCGCCGCGCAACCATCGAAGCGATCCGACGCATCCCCAGCACATTCCAGGGATTCCGCACCTAGCCGGATTCGCCAACTGCCGGAATTGCGCTAGCATCCCCGGGCGAGGGCGCACCGAGTGCCCGTTCCGCACGGGCCCGCGTCTCGGAGGGCGCCTTCGGAAACGAAGGAGGTGCGGCTATGTCAGGAACCAAGAACGGCAGAAGTCCTCGCTCGGTGGCTCTGGTGGGCCCTTACAGCAGTGGAAAATCCACGCTTTTCGAAGCCCTGCTCGATGCAGCGGGTGCCCCCGTCAAGCGACCGGCCGATCCGCGCAACCGCCCGATGACCACCGAGATCCGGCTCGGACATTGCAACTACCTGGGTGACGCGTGGTCCATCCTGGACTGCCCAGGCTCCATCGAGTTCGCGTACCAGACATGGTCCGCGCTCGCGGTCGTCGATATCGCCGTCGTGGTCTGCGAGCCCGCACCGGCCAAGGCCGCGATGGTGGCGCCGTTGCTGAAGACGCTGAGGGACGAGGGCGTTCCGCATATCATCTTCATCAACAAAATCGATACGCTCGACGGCAGCATCGCCGACACGCTGGCCAGCTTGCAGGCCTATGCCTCAAGCCCGCTGGTGCTCCGGCAGATGCCGATCTTCGAGGGCCAGACTGTCAGCGGCTATGTCGATCTCATGAGCGAGCGCGCCTACCGCTACCGCAAGGGCGAGGCCTCGGAGCTCATGCAAATCCCCCCCGCCATGCTGGCCGACGAGCAAGCCGCGCTTGGCCGTCTGGTCGAGACCCTGGCCGACCGCGACGATACGCTGCTGGAAAAAGTGCTGGAGGATGTGAAGCCGACTCCCGATGAGCTCTACCGCGACATGCGCAAGGACCTGCTGGACGGCGCTGTGATCGAGGTTCTGGTCGGCGCTGCCGAAGCCACCCATGGCGTGCGGCGGCTGTGGAAGGCGCTGCGGCACGACACCCCCGCCCCCGCCGAAACCGCCGCCCGCAAGGCGATCGACCAGCGTGGGCCGGCACTCGCCCAGGTGTTCCGGACCGCTTACGCCGGCCATACCGGCAAACTGTCCTACGCGCGGATCTGGAGCGGCACGATCCCGGACGGGGCGCAACTCGGCGGCACGCGTCTCGGCGGCATCAATCACTTCGTGAATGGCGACCTGATCAAGATTCCGGAAGCGAAGGAAGGCGACATCGTCGCGTTCGGCCGCCTGGACGGGGTGCCGACAGGCGCCACGGTATCTCCCGGCGGCCAACCCGATGCCCTGCCCTTCCCCCAGCCGACACCGCCGGTTTACGCGATGGCTGTCACGACCACCGACCGGAAGGACGATGTGAAACTATCCGGTGCCCTGCATAAGCTGGCGGAGGAAGATGCCTCGCTGTTCATCACCCAGGACGGCGAGACCGTGCTGCACGGCCAGGGCGAGATGCATCTGCAGACCACGGTGGAGCATCTGGCGCGCGACTACGGTCTGAAGCTGGCGACCAGGAAGCCGGCCGTCGCCTATAAGGAAACGATCCGTAAGCGGGTGCACGAGCATGGGCGCCTGAAACGCCAGACCGGCGGCCACGGCCAGTTCGCCGACGTCAAGATCGAAATCGCCCCGCGGGCGCGTGGCGAGGGTTTCCAGTTCATCGACAAGGTCGTCGGCGGCGCCGTGCCGCGCAACTTCATCCCGGCTGTAGGCGATGCCGCCGAGGAGGCCACGCGCAAGGGTCCGTTCGGTTTTCCCGTGGTGGACGTCTCGGTGACGCTGGTGGATGGCGGGTTCCACTCGGTGGACAGCTCCGACATGGCGTTCAAGACCGCGACACAGATCGCGATGAAGGAGGGATTGGCGAAGGCCGATCCTGTGCTGCTGGAACCGGTGGATCATGTCACGGTCAGCGTGCCGAACGACTACACGGCGCGGGCGCAGCGCCTGCTGACGGGACGGCGCGGCCAGATCCTTGGCTTTGCCGAACGGTCTGATTGGCCCGGCTGGGATGACGTGGAGGCGCTGGTGCCGGAGGCCGAGATACACGACCTGATCATCGAGCTGCGCTCCCAGACATTGGGGCTGGGCACATACCGGAGGCGGTTCGACCACCTGGCGGAGACACGCGCGGTCCCGTGACGCCTTGCGCGGCATGATGTGACCCATCATGCTGCGCGCAACGTCCAAAGCGAGAAAGAGCCCGATGAACCTTTTCGATCTAAAGGGAAAAGTCGCCGTCATCACCGGCGGCAACGGCGGCATCGGGCTTGGCATGGCTCAGGGGATCGCTTCGCTGGGCGCCGCCATCGTCATTGCCGGACGAAACGAGGAAAAGGCAGCGGACGCGCTGAAAGCCCTGCGCGACATGGGCGCCGAGGCGAGCTTCATCGCCGCCGACGTAACGAAGAAGGCCGAGTGTCAGGCGTTGATCGCCAGCGCGATCCAGAAGCATGGGCGCGTCGATATCCTGGTGAACAACGCCGGCACCTCGGTCCGCAAGATGCCGCAGGACTTGTCCGAGGATGAATGGCACCACGTTCTGGATACCAACGTGACCAGTGCGTTCTTGTGCTCCCAGGCGGCCTACCCGGCGGTGGTGAAGGCCGGCGGCGGCAAGATGATCAATATCGGCTCGATGATGTCGCTGTTCGGCGCGCCTTATGCGACGGCCTACTGCGCCAGCAAGGGCGGCATCGTGCAGATGACCCGGGCGATGGCGACCGCCTGGGCGAAGGACAATATCCAGGTCAACGCGGTGCTGCCTGGATGGATCGATACCGATTTGACCAAGCGCGCCCGGCAGCAGGTGCAGGGGTTGCACGACAGCGTGGAGAAGCGCACGCCGCATGGCCGATGGGGCACGCCGGAGGATATGGCGGGGATTGCTGCATTCCTGGCGAGTTCGGCCTCGGATTTCGTTACTGGGACGGCGATCCCGGTGGATGGCGGGTTCTCGATCGCGATGTAGCGTTCTGGCCGGGGTGTTCGTTCGCATCCCGTCTTTCGCCATCCTCGGGGTCAAGGCCGGTAGTCTCTGGTTGGGGCTTCAAAGCGAAATAACCGAATCGCCCTGTGCAGATTTCCCCGCCCCCCTTTCCCGCGGGATCGAGGCCGTGGGCGTGGCAGCGTTTGCGGGGGAACTTTCTGTTGGATATCCCTGCCGACGAATAAGTTTGCGGTGCGAAGCGACCGGGGGCGGACCGGAGTTGGCTATGCGGCCTGCTCACCGAGACTGTCGCTAAGATAGCGCCTAACAAGCGCCCCCAACCGGTCGGCAAAATCGGTTGTTAGTCCGACATCGATGGTCGCGATCGCGAGTTTGTCGTCTGAGCCAGTCACGCGGTATCGGACGGTGTAGTGGTCCGCGCCGCCAAGATCGTAATGGTGCGGATATAGTAGCATCAGGCGCGGACACTTATAAACTCGACTATAGGCTAGCATTTGATAGACGTCCGTTTGCGATACGCCATGCTTCGCGTCATCGATACGCGGACTTAGCCGTTTCCACTTGGTATCGATAATCAGCAATATCTGCGATCCCCGTTTCACGATAATGTCGGGAATGGTTTGAAAGCGCGGGCGGCTCTCTCCATCTAGTTCTTCGAGGCAGTAGAGCCGGCCGTTCTGTCGGTAGACTTGAAGACCTTCCGGTACCATAGCCCGGCCCAGCATTCGCGCTACATATTCTTCGAACAACGTGTTCATCTCGAACAACAGCGAGAAGCCCTGCGTATTGCCTACCGTCGTCGTTTGGAAGCGTTGGCCGAGCAATAGCTTGGCTAGGCTGATCAGCTCGCGCCACCGCCGGTTGGTGCGATCCAATACCACCTCACCCAGGCGCAATGTGGCGACCGGCATCAAAGCGATGTCCGAATAGGCGGAGGTAAGTTCACGCAGCATCCGTTGGTTGTCCTGCGACCGGGACAGACGAGCCAGCCTGTCTACCGCCGCTCTCATAATCCAGTTGATGTCGACGTCAGTGGACAGCACGTCGTAGCGGCAGGCGACGCGTTGGGGCATCCCTGCGAGCGTCGTAAATTGACGGGTTACGTTTAGCCGACCGCGGAGCACAGACAAATCACCCTCAGTGCCTACATAACGGCGAGGTAGGCCGAGCCGTACTGCATCGATGAGCTTCCGGGCAAACATCCCGATAAGAATTTCCAAAAGGTTCTCACCTTGCCAACTTAGATCGGTAAGGCGTCCGCCGCCGACCTCAATATCGAGTGCTACCGCGAGCATATGAACGAGTCGGCGGCGAATATCACCTCGAAGGGCATCACTCGTGCCACCACCCCGACTGTCGATTTTGGGCAGAATCTCGAGTGCACAATCTTGGCCCGCGACGACGCCAACAATCTGGCCGGCACGAAGCGCGTGCCGGCCGTGAACTAAGATGCGCGCGCCGCTTTCGCCGCCCAACGGAGACGACCGCGCCACGGCGGCTAGCCGATCTGCCGCCCACTCGGGGATTTGGCTTTCGCCCTCACCATAAGGAATGCTCTGCCATTCCAAAACGGTGCGGCGAATCACCGGAACTGCTCGTAGGCGTCATCCGCAAATTCGGCGCGCACGGTCCAACGGTAGCGCTCGGTTGCCTCTCCAGCCGCAAAGCCGTCGGGCGCTTTCAGGACCGTTCTGCAAAGGAAGCCGCCTTGGCCATCAGTATCGCCCAGCACAAGAGCAACCTTGGCCCAATCTTCGTAAAAATATTCCGTCAGCAGTGGAATTATCTTGGTGCGCATGACAAAGTCGATCGCTTCTTTATCTTGACACTCGATGAAATATGCGTGACCAATTTGGTGTTCTCGATCAAAAAGGTATTCGATACGCTCGTTGATATAATCGAGCATCGCTCGCAGCGGCACGTTATTCACTTCTTCAGGCAAGAATTTAGGATCAGGCGTAAGCTCACGGAACGCAAAGCGTCGTCTGAGTGCGGTATCCAGCAATGCAATCGAGCGATCCGCGGTGTTCATGGTGCCAACGATGTGGAGGTTGAAAGGCACCCCGAACGTATCGCCCGAATATGGCAGCTTTACTTTGAGCTCGTTCTTTGCGCCGATCCGCTTGTCTGGCTCCAGGAGCGTGATGAGTTCCCCGAATACTTTAGAGATATTGGCGCGATTAATCTCGTCAATTATCAGTACAAACTGGTCAGGTCCCGCATGCTTTTCGACTGCATCTCCGGGCAGCAATCGAGCAAGTGCCTCGCGCTTCAGAAGCGCGTCATTCAGCGGATAACAAGATCGCATTGTAAAAGGTTTGTTGTAAATAGAGTCAACTGGCAAAGGCTCATCGGGCACCAGCAGCCAACGCACAGATCGGCGATGGTTGTATTCTCGTGTTTCAGTCGGCTCGTATCTGTAGGAACTCGTAATTTCTCCTATCGCCCGAAAATGCGAATTGCCCCAAGAGACAATCACGAGATCGCCCTCGCGCATTGAACTTCGAAAGCGCCAAAGTTGCGAGATGTTGCCACTGTAGCCGCTCGTGCCCGGCTCCACCTGGTTCCAGGTATCGAGAATCGCGTAATAGCCAACATCGCCGTCATAGCGCGGATCCGACCAATCAACGTCCCCGCCCCAACCCAGCACGACGTAATTACCTTCAATAGCCGCGTCGAAGATATAGTCCTCGACACCAGCACGCCCGAGCGACATCTTAAACACCTGCCTGCGGCCGAGGTCGAAACCACCAACACGTCCGGCCGTCTTCCGCGCTTGCTCGGCGAGGGCCGAGATTTCGCGAAAAATGCCACGCCGAGGCCTGAGCCGAAGGCTCGATTGATCTTCTCCGTCCTCATCCCCTGTCGGTGGCCTTAGCCCTTCGACAAAATCCTCATACGAGTAGCTTTGGTGGAATGTAACGAAGGCGATCTGGCCCGCTTCAACCAAAGCATCGTAGGAGCGCTTAACTTCCAGTCGATCCCCTGTCACTGGTCGGCCGCAGAGGCGCACTGCCTCCAGTATCGTGCTGAATGTCTTGCCCGTTCCAGGCGGCCCATAAAGGATCAGATTCGTGGGTTCGGAGATTTTCACACCGACGTCATCCGCAGCAGACGCGGCGCCAGGTGTCTCTGCCGCCGTACGTACACCCAACGTCGGCCAGCTATCTGGGTGATTGGGGGTGACGTTGGCTGCCTTGCGCCCGAAGTCCGGATAGCGGCTTTTTAAATATTTAAAGGTTATGGTGCTCGGCGGGTCTAACATAAGTTCGCGCCCGCGATCTGAAATCTCGTAAAGCCCTTCCTGAGATTCGGGTGACAAGCGCGCTATCAATTTGGCCCCCACCAACCAACTGAGTGCCCAATGGACGCGATTATCGAATTTCTTCTGCCCCTCCCTGTTCGCACTCCTCTCCGAGCGCTCTTCCTCGGTGACATTGAATTCCTGGGCCATTGCCTCGACTAGGTCGGTCGTTGTAGATGTGCGTTCGGATACTCTTCGAAGCATCGGCAGCGTCATCTCTTCGATTTTGGTTATGGTCATCGTCAATCACTCAATTTTTTAGAACACTACAACGTTGGGCCGAACATATGGTATCACAACAATACATTTTTGAACAGATTCCGGGACGGACGGCAGTATTCGCTAGTGGTCTCGCCATCGCTGGACCCACCCCGAAACAACAACAGCTGCCCAAAATTGGTTCGACAATCGCGCGTCGGCGGGTTCGAGATACAGCGCCTCGAACGGCTTTCACCTCTCCCACCGAATATGCAGGAGACGTTCCAGCCCCACCCACTACCCCAGCATCGCCTGCGCGCACGCATCCAGGATCGAGTCCGTATCCAACCCATACTCCCGGTACAAATCCGGAATATCCCCGCTTTGCCCGAACCGGTCCGGCCCTAGCGGCACCACCCTCTGCCCGCGCACCGAACCCAGCCAGGCATGGGTCGCCGGATGCCCATCCAGCACGCTCACCAGAGCCGCCCCACGTGCCAGCGGCGCCAGCACCGTCTCGATATGCGACACCGCCCCCCGGTCCCCGGTCCGCCGAGCCCTCTGCGCCGCCAGCCATCCGGCGTGCAGACGGTCGGGCGAGGTAATCGCCAGCAACCCCGCCCCCAGCTCCTCCGTCACCAGCTCGGCAAAAGCCGCCTCAGCCTCCGGCGCCACCGGCCCCTGATAGGCCAGAGCGATCCGCGCCCCCTCCGCCGGCGGCACCACCCAATGCGCCCCGGCGATCACCGCGGCGGGGTCCAGTGCGCGCTCCTTCTGCTCCAGCGCCCGCGTGGACAGGCGCAGCCACACCGCAGACCCATCCGGCCGCTGCATGAAATCGAACGCGTGCCGCAGCAGGATCGCCAGCTCATCGACATGCGTGGGTTCGAAGCTCGCCAGCCGATCGGCGGCCAACCCGATCAGCGGGGTGTTCACCGACTGGTGCTGCCCGCCCTCCGGCGCCAAGGTCAGTCCGGACGGGGTGGAGATCAGCAGGAACCGCGCATCCTGGTAACAAGCGTAGATCAGCGCATCCAGTCCGCGGTTGACGAACGGATCGTACACCGTCCCCACCGGCAAAACCCTCGCACCCGTCATCCCTGGCGCCAACCCCGCCGCACCCAGCAGCAGGAATAGGTTCTGCTCCGCTATCCCCAGCTCGATATGCTGCCCCTTCGGGGACATGCCCCAGCGCTGAGCCGACGCCAGCTTCGAATCCCGGAACACGTCGTTCCGTGTATGCCGGTCGAAGATCCCGCGCCGGTTTACCCACGGTCCCAGGTTGGTGGACACCGTCACGTCCGGCGACGTCGTCATGATATGCGCGGCGAGGTCCTTCAGCTCCCCCTGCCCGCGTCCGATCTCCGCCAGGATGTCGCCGAACCCGCCTTGCGTGGACATCTTCCGTCCAGCCAGCTTCGGCGTCGGCAACACGGGCGGCACGTGCACCGCCGGGGCGGACAACAGGCGTCCCTCGGGAGTCAGCGGTGTGCCGAAGGGGCAATCCGTCAGGAAGGCGCGCAGTTCGGCTTCCGGGACATCCAGCCCCTCGAACGGGTCCCATTCGTGGCCGGGGCGGATGTTCATGTCCCGCCGGAACTGCTCCATCTGCTCCTTGGTCATCAGCCCGGCGTGGTTGTCCTTGTGGCCGGCGAAGGGCAGCCCCATGCCCTTGATGGTGTAGGCGATGAAGCATGTCGGCTGGTCGCCCTCGGCCGCCGCGGTGCGCAGGTTCTCGATGACCGTTTCGATGTCATGACCGCCCAGATTGGTCATCAGGGCGCCTAGTTCCTCATCACTCAGCTCATCGATGATCGCCCGCGCCTTAGACCGCCCCAGATCGGCCAACAGCGTCTGCCGCCATGCCGCGCCGCCCTGGAACGTCAAGGCCGCGTACAGGCTGTTCGGGCAGTCATCGATCCAGGCCCGCAGCGCCTCACCGCCCTCCCGCGCGAACGCCGCCTCCAGCTTGCGGCCGTATTTGATGGTGACGCAGTTCCAGCCCATGTCGCGGAACAGGCCCTCGATCCGGCCGAACAGCCGGTCCGGCACGACCGAGTCCAGGCTCTGGCGGTTGTAGTCCACGATCCACCAGACATTGCGGACGTCGTGCTTCCAGCCTTCCAGCAGGGCTTCGTAGATGTTGCCCTCGTCCAGTTCGGCGTCGCCGCAGATGGCGATGTGCCGGCCGGGCGGCAAATCCGTCCGCCCCAGCCCGTGCAGCCGTGTGTAATCCGCCATCAACGCGGAGAAACTGGTCATCGCCACGCCCAGGCCGACGGAACCAGTGGAGAAATCCACCTCGCCGCCGTCCTTCACCCGCGACGGATAAGGCTGGATGCCGCCGAACTGGCGCAGGCCCTCCATCTTCTCCTTGGTCTGGCGGCCGAACAGATAGTTCAGCGCATGAAACACCGGACCGGCGTGCGGCTTCACCGCGATGCGGTCCTGCGGACGCGCGACCTCCAGATACAAAGCCGCCATGATGGAGATGCAGGACGCGCACGACGCCTGGTGGCCGCCGACCTTCAGCCCGTCCCGGTTGGGGCGGATATGGTTGGCGTTGTGGATCATCCACGCCGACAGCCACAGCAGCTTGCGTTCCAGCTGCTTCAGGATGTGCACGCGCCGCGCCTCGGGCGGAGCCAGCGGCGTGATCGCTGCGATTGGCGCGTTCATGAGGTCCTCCTGGCGATTTCAGCCCGCGCTGTTTCTGGCATTGTTCAGTCGGCAAGTCACCAGATTGGCGGGACGGTTGATTCGCACCCCATAATGGACGCACAGTCGCACCGATACAGGTTTGCGAACGACGCATTGCACATGGCCTTGATCTTGCTTAACCAACATTGAGCCGAAGCGCGAGGGAGGCCGCCACCTGATGTCCCAAGCTACCGCCGATCCAAGGCTCATCGCCGCCCGGGTCGCCCCGAAGAGACGGATACGTTTGTCGTGGACCGACCCGGTTTTCCGCTCAATCGTGTGGCAGATCATCATCGTCGGCATCGTCCTCGTGATCGGCTGGTATCTGGTCCGCAACACCAGCGAGAACCTGGCCGCCCGCCACATCGCCACCGGCTTCGGGTTCCTCGACCGCGTCGCCGGCATCCCGATCGGTGAATCGATGATCCCCTATAACCCGGCGGTCAACACGTACGGCCGGGCGCTGCTGATCGGCGTGCTGAACACGCTGAAGGTCGCGGTGATCGGCGTCGTGCTTGCGACGATCCTGGGCACGCTGATCGGCATCGGGCGGCTGTCGAAGAACTGGCTGCTGGCAAAGCTGACCGCGTTCTATGTGGAGACCCTGCGCGACATCCCGATACTGCTGCAGCTGCTGTTCTGGTACACCATCCTGCAAGGCCTGCCGGGACCGAAGCAGGCCCTGCACCTGGGCCATGTGGCCTTCCTGTCGAACCGAGGCATGAAGCTGCCGCTGCTGGACTGGCAGCCGGCGCACAGCTGGGCGCTGCTGGCATTCGCGCTCGGCTTTATCGGCACCGTTCTGTGGAACCGCCGTGCCCGCAAACAGCAGGACGCCACCGGCATCCGGCCCGCGGTCTGGCCGGTCGCATTCGCGCTGTTGATCGGCCTTCCGGTGATCGTCTGGGCCGCGCTCGGCGCGCCGTTCCAGATCGAATTGCCGGAACTGCGCGGCTTCAACTTCCAGGGCGGCGGCACGCTCAGCCCCGAATACTTCGCCCTGTTGCTCGGCCTGGTGATCTACACCGCGTCATACATCGCCGAGATCGTGCGGTCCGGCATCCAGGCGATCCCGCAAGGCCAGTGGGAGGCCGCCGCCGCGCTCGGGTTGTACCCTGGCCAGGTGCTGCGCCGGATCGTGCTGCCGCAGGCGCTGCGGGTCATCATCCCGCCCATGACCAGCCAATACCTGAACCTGACCAAGAACAGCTCCCTGGCGGTGGCGATCGGCTTTCAGGACATCGTCTCGATCGCCAACACCACGCTGAACCAGACCGGTCAGGCGATCGAGGGCATCGCCGTGATCATGGCGGTCTATCTGACCATCAGCCTGTCGATCAGCCTGTTCATGAACTGGTACAACGCGCACCTCGCGCTGGTGGAGCGCTAAGTCATGAGCCAAGCCACCGCCACCGTTGAACACGTGCCAACCGCCGCCCGCGACCAGCCGCCCGCCGGCACCGTCGGCCCCTGGGCCTGGCTGCGCGCCAACCTGCTCGGTTCCTGGTGGTCCACCGCGGTCACACTGCTGCTGGGTTACGTCATCGTCCGCGTCTTGTTCAGCCTGATCGAGTGGGGCCTGGTCAACGCGATCTGGACCGTGCCCTACAGCGCCAACGGCATCGCCGACACCTCGGTCTGCCAGAACGTCAAAGGCGTCGGCGCCTGCTGGGCGGTGCTGGTGGACAAATACCGGCTGATCCTGTTCGGGCGCTATCCCTATGACGAGCAGTGGCGGCCAGCGATCGTCGTGCTGCTGTTCATCGGCCTGTTCATTGTCTCCGGCATGCGGCGCTTCTGGCGGAAGGAACTGGTGCTGATCTGGATCGCCACGCTGGCCGCCGTCGGCGTGCTCATGTGGGGCGGCGTGTTCGGGCTGTCGTTGGTGACCGAGGACTACTGGGGCGGCCTGCCGATCACCCTGATCCTGGCGACGTTCGGGTTGGCGTTCGCCTTCCCGCTGGCGGTGCTGGTCGCGCTCGGCCGGCGTGCCACCAAGTTGCCGGCGGTGAAGATGCTGTGCGTGCTGTATGTGGAGATCATCCGCGGCGTGCCGCTGATCTCCGTGCTGTTCATGGCCAGCGTTATGTTCCCACTGTTCATGCCGGCCGGCGTCAACGTGGACAAGCTGCTGCGCGCGCAGATCGCCTTCATCCTGTTCGCCGGCGCCTACCTGGCCGAGGTCGTGCGTGGCGGCCTGCAAGCCCTGCCGAAAGGCCAGGCGGAGGCGGCCGACGCGTTGGGTTTGAGCTACTGGAAGAAGACCGCCTTCATCATCCTGCCGCAGGCGCTCCGCCTGGTGATCCCGCCGCTGGTCAACACCTTCATCGGCTTCTTCAAGGACACCAGCCTGGTGCTGATCATCGGCCTGTTCGAGCTGCTGACCATGGGCAAGGTCGCTTTGAGCGACCCGCCCTGGCAGAGCTTCTCGACCGAGGTCTATCTGGGCCTCGCGGTCATCTACATCGCCTTCTGTTTTGCCATGTCGAAATACAGCCGAAGCCTGGAGCGTGACCTCAACCGCTCCCGCGTGCGCTGACGGGGAGTTTTACGATGAGCCAGGCCATGCAGAGCGGATTGTCCGGACCGCCGGCGATCGTGCTGGACAAGGTGAACAAGTGGTACGGCACGATGCACGTGCTGCGGGACGTTTCGCTGTCGGTGGCGGAGAAGGAGCGCGTGGTGGTCTGCGGCCCGTCCGGGTCCGGCAAGTCCACCATGATCCGCTGCATCAACCGGCTGGAGACGCACCAGGAAGGCCGCATCGTCGTCGATGGCACCGAGCTGACCGACGACCTGCGCGCCCTGGACACGATCCGGCGGGAGGTCGGGATGGTGTTCCAGTCGTTCAACCTGTTCCCGCATCTGACGATCCTGGAGAACTGCACGCTGGCGCCGATCTGGGTGCGCAAGATGCCCAAGGCCGAGGCGGAAGAACTCGCCATGAACTACCTGGAACGGGTCAAGATCCCCGAGCAGGCGAAGAAATACCCCGGCCAGTTGTCCGGCGGCCAGCAGCAGCGCGTGGCGATTGCCCGGGCGCTGTGCATGAAGCCGAAGATCATGCTGTTCGATGAGCCAACCTCGGCGCTCGATCCGGAGATGATCAAGGAGGTGCTGGATACCATGATCGGCTTGGCCGACACCGGGATGACCATGGTTTGCGTGACGCACGAGATGGGGTTTGCCCGGCAGGTCGCGCACCGCGTGGTGTTCATGGATCGGGGGGAAATCGTAGAGAGCGGGCCGCCGACGCAGTTGTTCGAGAACCCGCAGACGGATCGGTTGAAGTTGTTTCTGAGCCAGATACTTAGGGGGCACTGACAGGAGAGACCGCGAAGTAAGGGGAGTTGCAAGAGCAAAAGGCGAACGCCTCGCTTACTGACGAGGATAGCCCCCGACTTTATAGCCTAGCGTACCCGCGGTCATTTGAATAAACCTCGGGCCTTGCCGACCGTTCATCTTGCGCCCTTCTGATCGTTATGACTGATCTTGTCCTGAGCCGGCGAACCATAGTTGCCTCTGATCTGTCCCTGCGCATTCGATGTCTTCTGCAGGCCGGACCCATTCATTCGATTAAGCAATGCGGCAAGCGGCTTAAATGCAGCTAGGGCAAGGGCAATAGTGCCAGCAGGCCCAGCGATCGCACTGGTTAAGAACATGAATGGGGCAACGCGGGCAACCAATCCGACACCCTCCGGAAGTTGGTCTTTAACGGATTGCCAAGTCCTGTTGCCGAGCTCAGCAAGCTCCACCGTCACCTTCTTCGCGACCGCTCCTGCGAAATTTCTAACAACTAGGAGCGTATCGGCAACCAAACTAGTCCGAAGCAGCGGATCGGTCGCTTCTTCAATCGCCAAATCATTTTGTGACAGGGCTTCAAGGGCAGCTCTGGACGCTCGACCGGATGTCTCCGCCGCCTCAGCGATCATGGCAATTTGCTGCCGGATCAAGGGTAATGCTTCGGCGTTTCGATCGAGGTCCAACGCTAGCCGCTCGGCCTCGATGCGTCGCACGATCGGGAACACAGACACTAGATCGCGCGCTGTCTCCAACATGTCGTCTATCATTGCAAACGCATCGGCAAACAGCTCATTCCGCGCTTCTACTGTGCCGAACGCCTTTCGATCAGCTTCGATGCTTCTTAGTCGCGACAATAGTACACCGGGACGCAGTGCATCAAAGCCTCCAGTCAGCGCGGCTAAAAGCCGGTCGATGCTCTTGCCTGCCCGGTCGGCGGAATTTGTCTTTCGCAACCGCTCGCGTAGATCTCGCGCTTTTGCAAGTAACTCTTTATAAGTATCGCGTGCGAAGTCCGGATCTTGGGCCTCAAGCGGTTCCGCCAACAAGTCGATTGTTGGGCCTTGTATGGAAAATTGGAAAGCAGCTGGCCGTTGTTCAGCCGCGTTGCCTTCCTCTTCAGTATTACGCGGTACTTCTTCAATTTTTTCCTTTATTTCCTCAACTAATTTTCGTATGCGGTCGATATCATTTGATTGCGCCGCGGGTGGGGAAGGAACCACATGATAAGCATGTCGGAGATCAAGATACCATCGTGCAAAATCGGAATTGGACCCAAATAGAGCTCGCTCAAGGGTCCGAAGATTATGAGGTCTACTTTCCCCCTTTCGCCAACTGTGAACGGTCCTTGCGCTGACGTCACAAGCCCTTGCAAACTCCACGTTGGTCCAGCGGGCGCCCCCATGATCGGTGCCTCCTCGGGGCCGTGTTCCAAACGCAAGATGCCAGTTTAGAAGTGTCACAAAATTAGCGTCAGATGGATAAGGGTTTGCTTCCAAGGCTCTCACCGATGGCTTCGACGTTTGAGTAGGCAAGATGGCGCGAGGGATCCATATAGCACCACGCGCCAACACTGCCATACCTTCAGCGATTCATTCATGTAATTATCTGGAATGCGTCCACTTCCGTGCTGTCAATGGCCATGAGCTGCCAGGACATCATCGCCCGGTTCCGGCAGGCCGGAATGGCGCTACGGGCACGCGGCGCCAGCGCGTGCGGCGCAGTTTGGCTCACGCACGGGGCGACGCGCAGGCCAACGGCGACACGGCCATCATCGATCCCGAAGCGCCTGTCACCGGTTAGGACTAAGTCGTCCTTAGGGACACCATCGCCAGCCTGTTCGGCGACCCGGTCAATATCGTCGATCGGGAGGACCTCAGTCTTACATGCGCCTGCCGCCGCGCCGATGTCATCGATGCCTCCTGACCCTCCAACCGATACACGCCACTGACTGAAGGATATCATCTACGCCATCGACCCGGCCCCAATCAGACGCTTTGCACCTTGATATTGGAGGGACCTCAGGCCGCCATCTCCACGTGTCTACGGAAAAGTTCGTGCGCGTTCATTCTTTGGAAAGATTTACCACGGAGAACACGGTGGACCACGGAGGACCACGGAGATCAAACATGCTGCAACATCGGGACTTAACCGACCGCATCATCGGTCTGGCGATCGAGGTGCATCGAACCACTGGCCCCGGCCTTCTCGAATCCGTCTATACCGAATGCTTGTCCGACGAACTGGAACAAGCCGGCATTCCCTTCCAACGCGAGGTCATGGTCCCCGTCACGTACAAAGCCAAAACCCTCCCCCTCGGCTTCCGCGCCGACAACCTGGTCGCGAACGCCGTTATCCTGGAAATCAAAGCCGTCGCCGCGTTGCTGCCGACGCACGATGCCCAAATCCTGACCTACCTCCGCATGAGCCGAATCCGCGTCGGCCTACTAATGAATTTCCACGCCATCCGCCTGAGGGACGGACTGCGCCGTTTCATCGTCTGACCCGTTAACACCCCTCCGTGGTGCTCCGTGTTCTCCGTGGTAAAACCGGTAGACGAACCCCACACCGCCGCCCCGCCCGTCCCACCGGCCCATGCAGCGCCCAGGTTCGCCCAGCAAGCCAAATACCGCCGCCGCATCCCAACGGAACGCACCCCTTCCCGCCGACACCATTAAGAGAAAATATACTTGCAATCGTAGGTTTAATAGCCTACTAACCCCAGAACATAAACCGAACGCCCTGCCCCCGAGGCCCAGCACCATGTCCCTCCCGACCACCATCCCCCAAGCCATCCTGGACACAGTCCTCGGCCGCCTCGCCCTCCTTTTCCTCACCGGTGCCGCCGGCGACCCGACCGTCGCGCGCCACGCCGCCAGCCAGATGCTAGCCGCGTACAATGTCGAAACCGAGGAAGAACTCCGCCTCGCCGCCGAAATCATCTGCTTCGGCTTCCACACCCTCGAAGCCCTCAGCTACGCCTCCGACCCCGATCTGTCGTTGAACAAAATATGCCGCCTCCGCGGCAGCGCCGTCAGCCTCAGCCGAGAGTCCCACAAAGCCCAGCGCAAACTGGACCAGCTTCAGCGCCAACGCCGCGCCGGCACCCCGACGCAACCCGAAACCCCAGCCCCGCAACCCGAACCCACCCCAGCCCGCCCCAGGATCGACAACGCACTTGGCCTCATCGAAGCCGAGCGGCCGGCGAAGCAGATCATCGGCAAAGACGGCGGCAAAAGCTGGTCGCAATCGTTTCAGAAGCGCCAGACCGCCAGGCGCATCGCTGAAAACCTGAAGAAAAACCAGGCCCAGCACGCCAGCGAAACCGCCCACCTCCACGCGGCGGCCAGCACTCAAGTCAGCCGGCCAGCAGCGTAGAACTCGAAGTTGAACGCGGTTTTCAGCGCCAGGCGCGGCTTATGCCAAGCGGCGGAAAGATTAACCCACCGGCACTCCCCGCCGTCATGGCCCGACGACGGCCCGGGTCAACTGATCCAGCACCGTGCCGTGGCAGATGGCCCGGGCTGTCGCCGGGCCACGACGAGGATAGAGGGGCGGCGCCTCCTATGGGCATCGGGGGCAACATCAAGCCCCACTCAGCAGTCGGGACCCACCGTCTCGCGCTGGACGTAACCACCGCCACCATAGCCCTTCCGCCCCAGCCCATCTAAGCTGTCCGGTGCCTCTGAGGAGCCTCCACCGTGCGAAACCTCCCCCGCCTGCTGCTCTGGACCGACTCTCCCGGCCCCTACATTGACGCCATCGCCAAGGCCGGTCTGGCCGACCGCGTGACGATCGACACGCTGGGCCGCAAGGACAAACCCTCCGACGCCCAGCGCCTGGAGACTCACGTCCTCCTCGCCGCCGGGGTCCCGCCCGGCCTGCTGCCGACCATGCCGAACCTAAAATGGGCGCAATCGCTCACCGCCGGGGTGGAGGGCTGGCTCGCCCTGCCCGACCTGCCGCCCGGCCTGACGCTGACCTGCGCCCGCGGCACGCACCGCGAGTCCATGCCGGAAAACATCCTCGGGGCGCTGTTCCACATCACGAAACCCTACGCCGCGATCGTGGAGGACCAGAAGCAAAGCCTCTGGCGCCACCGGGTCGCCACCCCGCTCAACGGCAAGACGCTCGGCATCCTCGGCCTGGGCGCCATCGGGCAGGAGGTCGCGCGCCTCGCCACCGCACTCGGCATGCGCGTCATCGGCACGAAGCGCCGTCCCACCCCCCTGCCCGGTCTCGCCGAGGTTCTCCCGCCCGAGCGGACCAACGAGGCCCTGGCACAATCCGACTTCGTCCTGCTGCTGCTGCCCGCCACGCCCGAGACGGATAATTTCATCGACGCCGAACGCCTGGCGCAGATGAAGCCGGGGGCGTGGCTGCTAAATTTCGGCCGGGGCCATCTGATCAAGGACGACGACCTGATCGCTGCGGTGAAGGCCAGGACGATCACCGGCGCCATCCTTGACGTGTTCCGCCAGGAACCGCTCCCGAAGGAGCACAAGTTCTGGACCTCCGAGGGTATCACCGTTCTGCCCCATATCGGCGGCCCGCATCCCCAGCGCGACAGCATCGTCGCACGGTTGTTCGTCGAGAACCTGGGACGGTTCCTGGAAGGCCAGCCGATGAAGGAAGTCGTGGACCGCGCCGCCGGCTATTGACCGCGATCGGCTTGGGCAACGCGCGCTTCCAAGGGTCCAAGGAAGCGCGCAAACTACGCCATGAGAGAAAGGAGGCCGGCATGACCAGCAACGCACCCGCCCATGATTTCCTGCTGCCGCGCCTGACCGCGCTGGTCGATGAAGCGGTGGCGAACGGCATCGCCCGAGAGGTCGCGGTGGCGGTGCTGATCGATCTGGTTACCTCGCCCCGGTTCGATACCGCCGCACCTGATCCAAGGGATGATTCAGCACCTCATCCGCTTTGGGACCGCGGCCCGGACAGCGTGGTGCTGGTCAGCGGTATGAGCCCCAAGGGACCGCCCGCTTTAGACGCGCAGGATGAGGCCGATTTTATCAAGCCTATCCCTTTGTTCGGGCCTTCGTAGGAGGGACTTCTCTGTTTCGCGCATAAATCTAATACGCAAAACGTTCATTATCATTCCTTAATGCCGGGTCCATCTGACGCCCATCGAAGCCGGACATTCCGCCCGACACAAGATGGAGTACTTCGATGAAGACCTGGATCTTAGTAGCGCTGGCCGCGATCAGCCTGGGTGCCGGCGTTGCCAACGCCCAGCCGGAGACGAACGGCGGGCAACAGCAGGGCAACAATTACAACTGGACGGCGGGCGGCGGCGGCTAAACCCCTCCCGCTTTCATCGAGAGCAGACGAAGGCCGGCGTCACGCCGGCTTTTCGCTGTCTGGGCCAGCCTTCAAGGAATCACGTCGGCGTCGGGCCGGTCGAGCGCTTCAGATAATTCCGTGCGCCACCTGCCGGTCTCATCCTGATATTCGATATGCGTCGTGTCGCCCGGAACATGCTGCTCCGCGGCGACTCTCCTTGCCGCCGCCAATGCGGCCGCCTTGTTGAGGAACGGTTCCGAGAAAACGTCGTTGAGCTTGTATGCCCAGCCACCGTCGTGCTCGACGATCCGGTAGTGAATTTTGGCCATGACACCTCTCGCGCCGCGTGCGGAGTCAGAATAGCACGCGCACGCGCCGTGTACAAGGTGCGTTCCAGACGACACGGCCGAGGGCTTGTGCCAGGATGGAAGCGGTTCAGCCCCGGAGGCACGCCATGCCCGACCCAACATCCGCCGACGTCCAGGATAACGCCGCCCAGATCGCCTATTGGAACGACAAGGCCGCGGTGACCTGGACCGCGTTCCAGGAGCGGCTTGACACCCTGTTCGAACCGATCACCGCTCTGGCGATCGACGCCGCTGCGCCCGCCCCTGGAGAGCATGTGATCGACATCGGCTGCGGCTGCGGCGCGACCGTGCTGGCCTTGGCATCCCGTATCGGGCCGACCGGCCGGGTCGTGGGCCTGGACGTCTCCGAGCCCATGTCGGCCCGGGCACGGGAACGGATCGAAGCGGCGGGCCTGACGAACGCCCAGGTCATCTTGTCCGACGCCGCAACCCACGTCTTCCCGTCCAAGGACGCGGATCTGCTGTTCTCCCGCTTCGGTGTCATGTTCTTCGCTGATCCGGTCGCCGCCTTCGCCAACCTGCGCCAGTCGATGCGTCCCGGCGGACGCCTGCTATGCGCGGCCTGGCGTTCGCTGGCGGACAATCCCTGGTTCGATGTCCCGCTGCAGGCCGCGCGCCCCCTGCTGCCGCCGCAACCGCCCATCGGCCCGGACGAACCAGGCCCCTTCGCCTTCGCCAATGCCGATCGTACGCGCCGCATCCTGACGCAAGGCGGCTGGCGTGATGCGACGCTGACACGACACGACGTTCCGATGCATTTCGCCGACGCCGGGCACATTGATCAGGCGGCCGAATTCGCGACCCGTGTCGGCATGCTGGCGCGCATCCTGGCCGACGCCGATCCCGATGTGCGGTCACGGGCCCGGCAGGCCGTCGCGGAGGCGCTGAAGGCTTACGACGGCCCGGACGGCATCACCTTGTCCGGCTCGATCTGGCTGCTGTCGGCGCGCGCGTAGAGCATGATCGCACGAAGCCATGCGATCATGCGCTGGCGAGATCAAGGCGCCGTGGGGTCAAGCCGGTACCCGCCAGGCGCCGTCATCAATATGCGGCAATTGGACGGATCGTTCTCGATCTTCTGCCGCAAGCGATAGACATGCGTCTCCAGCGTGTGAGTCGTTACACCGGCGTTGTAGCCCCAGACTTCGTCCAGAAGGACCTGGCGCGAAATCACACGGTTGGCATGCCGATAGAGGAACTTGAGGATATCGACTTCCTTGGCAGTTAGACGAATGCGCTGCTTTTTGTCAGGGCCGATCAATATTTTCGCCGCGGGACGGAATGTATAGGGTCCGATCGTGAAGACCGCGTCCTCGCTGGTGTCGAACAGCCGAAGTTGCGCCTGCAGACGGGCGAGCAGTTCGTTCACACGAAACGGTTTGGCGATATAATCGTTCGCACCCGCGCCCAGGCCGCTCACGACATCGTCTTCGCCCGTCGCGCCTGTGAGCATGATGATGGGCATGGTGTGCCCCTGCCGGCGGACCCGCGCGCAGAAATCGCGGCCGTCGCCGTCTGGCAGATTGATGTCCAGAATGATCGAATCGAACCGTGCTTCCGCCGCGCCCAGATACCGGTTCGCTTCGTCCAGCGTAGCCGCCTCGATCGACTGGAAGACGCCACTGGACGCAACCTGGTCTGCCAGAACCTGCCGGAGCGCATCGTCATCCTCGACGATCAGAATAGGTCTCCCAGCCGACATGATTTGATTCCCTCGCGAATGAAGAGCGAAGTCGTCCGCCTATCGGATTAGGTATTTTTCCGCAAAGAACGTTTCTGTGATCGAGTGCCAGACAGCAAAAAGGCCGGGACGAACCCGGCCTTTTGCGATAGCCGCCAGGGGCGCGGATTAGCCGCCGCCGCCAGCCATCCAGTTGTAATTGTTGCCATTCTGCTGCGGGGTGCTGCGCCAAGGCCGGCATCTCTGTCATCAGCTACGGGGACGACGCCGAAGCCACGATGGCCGAAGACCGCGACGGCACCGGCCGGTTCGTGCATGCCGTCCCCCGGCCGAAGATCGCCATACAGGCCGGCGGCGACATCGAACGCGCGTACCGCTTGCATCACGAGGCGCACGCCTATTGTTTCATCGCCAACTCAGTGAATTTCCCGATCACCTGCGAGCCGACCGTCACGGCCGTTTGAAGCTGTCTCCGGCATCGCCAGCGCCAGCCCCGCCAGCGCTACCGACGCCATCACCGCGGCGCCAACGAACGCAGCCGCATAACCCAGCCGATCGACCACCACGCCGGCCGCCAAGCCGCTCATTGACGCGCCCACCCCCTGCGCCGTTGCGACCGCCCCTTGAGCGACGTTGAAACGACCGGTGCCTCGCATCAGGTCGGCGATCACCAGGGGCGTGATCGCGCCGAAGATCCCCGCCCCGACCCCATCCAGAAGCTGCACGCCGATCAGCCAAGCGGTGTTGTCCGACAGCGTGTAGAGCAGCGCCCGAACCGGCAGTATCCCGAACCCCAGCAGCAGGATCGGCTTACGCCCGATCCGGTCGGCATACGCCCCCACGGCCAGCGCGATCGGCAGCATGATCAGTTGCGCCGCGATGATGCAGGCGGACATCATGGCCGTCGCCAGATCATGGTGTGCGCTTGCCAGCTTCTGCCCGACCAGTGGCAGCAACGGCGCGTTGGCGAAATGAAACAGCAGCGCGCACATCGCATAGACCAGCAGCGGCCGGCATGTCAGCAGCACGCCCCGGCCGGCGGCGCGGCCTCCGTCGTCCGGCATATCCCCGCCCCTCGCCCGGTCATGGTCGATCGCGTTCCCTGGGATCGACAGTGTCGCCACCGTCGCCAGCACGGCGAACACCGGCACCAGCAGGAACACCGCGCGCTGCGAGAAAAGCCAACCGACCCCACCGGCCGCCGCAGCGATCGCCACGTTGCCGGCGTGGTCGAACGCCGAGTTGCGTCCAAGCCGCCGCGCCAGCGCCTCCCGCTTATAGAGCCCCAACGTCAGCGCGGCGACCGCCGGCCCGAACACGTCGCCCACCAGCGCGATCACCGTGTTGGCGGCCAACACCGGCCAGAAACGCGGGAAGGCGTAGATCGCCACCGCTCCCACGGCCAGCAGCGCCAAAGCGGCCACGATCAGCGCGCGCTTGGCGCGGGTGGCGTCGATAGCCGCGCCGACCGGGGTTTGCACGACCAGGCTCAACAGGCCGCTGACCGTGGTGACCATGCCGACAGCGGACTGGCTCCAATGCTCCTGAGTGATAAGGAAGACGTTCAGATAGGGGCCAAGCGCCCCGCGGACGTCGGCGAGGAGGAAGTTGAGGGCGTCGAGGGTAAACGGGCGAAACAACGTTACCGCATCGCGGTGAAACAGCCGCATCGCCAGGGCCTGCGAACCGACCTCTTCGCGGCAAGACGGGTTGGGGCGGCCGTGCAACGCTCGCACTGAACGCGCTTCGAAGCCTGAGACCGCACAATCAGCACGATACCGCCATCCAATGCCTCCATGCGAGGGGATAAAGGTCTCAGACCGGATTTGGTTCCGTGGCCGGCGGACTGTTTCGCGGCGGCATTGACGTGGACGCGGCGCATCCGCCGCGCGGTGCTGGAGGGCCGTGGTGCCCCGAGGGAGGCGGCCGCCGGACGCCACGGGCTGATGGTGGACGGAAGGCCGCCGGTCACTCGTTTTTCCTGTTGGTCCCAAATAACTTTGTGTTGGACCGCGCGTCCGCGACAAGCCGCTTGCAATTCGATGACCGATTAGGCACTGTGGTTGCCGCATACGTTAACTGTAAAACGAATAGGTCAAGGACACTGTCCGAAATGACCTCGAATAGGGAGAAGGATCGGATGCGGACAGCGAACTTTCGCGGTATCGTGAGCGCGGCGGCTTTCGGCGCCGTGGCTGTTTCTATGGCCGGAGTAACGAACAAGGCCGAGGCATCTGGCTTTGGCCTTAGGGAAGGCAGCGCCGATTGGATGGCGAATGCTTTCGCCGGCGATACCGCCAAGGCATACGATGCCTCCACCATCTGGTCGAACCCCGCTGGCATGGTCCGGTTGAACCAGAGCGAGATCGACGGCTCGATCAACGGCATCTTCCCAAGCATCAACTTCTCCGGCGCCAACTTTGTCGGCCCAACCTCGACCACGCCAGGCACGACCGGCGGCAACCTGATCCAGTCGGCCGCCACCGGCGGTGTCTATGCGCTCTGGAGCATCACCCCTGATTTCAAGCTCGGCTTTGGCGCTGACGCACCCTTCGGCCAGCGCGTCGCCAACCCCGGCGACTTCGTCGGCCGGTATCAGAGCCTCGTGTCCTCCATCACCGATGAACAATTCACCATCTCGGCCGCCTACAAGATCAACGAGCAATGGTCGATCGGCGGTGGTCCGGTCATCGACTTCTTCAGCGCCCGCCTGACACAGGCAATCAACATCGGCCCGGTATCGGCGATCACCGGCGATCCGAACGCGGACCTGCATGGCGACGACACCAGCGCCGGGTTCAATCTTGGCGTCCTCTACCAGATCACGCCCGACATGAGAGTCGGCCTCGACTATCGCAGCCGTATCCAGCATGACATCTCCGGCACGCAGTCGATCTATGTCCCGCCGCTTCTTGGCCTGCTTTCTCCCCCGACCGCGGCCTTGCTCGCGGCCCAGTATTCGAACGCCGGCACCAAGATCACCCTGCCCGACAGCGTGACGCTCGGCTTTTACTGGCAGGCGACACCGCAACTCGCCATACTGAGCGACATCAGCTGGACCGATTGGTCATTGCTTAAAAACATAAACATCGTGCCGACAAATCCCAGCGCGGCACCAACGACCATTGTCGAGAACTGGCGCAACACCGTCGCCGTCTCGGTGGGCGCCAACTATCAGCTGTCAAAAGAGCTGATGCTGCAAGGCGGTTTCGGATTCGATGAAAGTCCGGTCACGGATTCGAACCGCACCTCCCGTATTCCCGACAGCAATCGCTATCTGATCGGCATCGGCGCACAATACGACATCCTGCCGAACCTGACGCTGCAGGTGGCATACGCGCACGTCTTCTTCGAAGAGGCTCCCGTGACGACGCAAGCGTCGGCGACGTCCGGCATTTTGAGCGGCAAATACAGCAGCGCCGCCAATACTGCCAGCCTCGGCGTGAAATACCGTTTCTGACGCAAGAAGCGTCAGCCGCCTTGAACGAAAGGACACCATGGATACCCTTTCGCATAAACCGCTGGAGGCGTTGGCAGTTCCCGCGCTGCTCGACCGGTCGGCCACCGCGTTCGCCGGCCGGCCGGCTATATCATTTGAAGGAAGACGCTGGACTTACGGCGAACTCGCCGCCCTGGTCGATCGCGCCACCGCGGGGCTTCAGCGTCTCGGCCTGAAGCCGGGCGACCGGGTGGGACTGTGCCTCCCGAACACGCCGCATTTTGTGATCTTCTACTATGCGGCGCTGAAGGCCGGCCTCGTGGTTGTCAACTACAACCCGCTATACGTGACGCGCGAACTTCGCCAGCAGATCGCGGACTCCGCGACCAAGACGATGATCGTGCCCGACCTCGCCGCGATCCACGACAAAGTCGCCGAAATCGCGGAACTGGAACGGATCGTCGTCTGCCCGTTCGCCGAGGCCCTGCCGGCGCTCAAGCGCGTCGCCTTCACTGCTCTGAAGCGCAAAGCACTTGCACGCCCGATCTGGTGCGAGCGCATCATTCCCTACAGCCAGGTCATCGGCCCAGGCATGCCGCCGACGCCGGTTCACATCGATCCGTCCGATCTCGCGGTGCTGCAATATACCGGGGGAACGACCGGCCGGCCCAAGGGTGCCATGCTCACCCACGCCAATCTCTCGATCAATGCGCAGCAGACCACGCACCACATGCCAAGCATGCGTCCTGGCGAAGAGCGAACGATCGGCGTGCTGCCCTTCTTCCACGTCTTCGCCATGACGTCGGTGCTGAACGGCGGCATCTCGACCGGTGCCGAGCTTATCTTGCATCCACGGTTCGAGATTGGGGCGATGATGAAGTCGCTGGTGCGCGACAAGCCCACGATCATGCACGCCGTGCCGACGATCTATAACGCGATCGCGGCGGCGGCGGAGAAGAACCGCATCGACATCTCCAGCCTGCGCGTCTGTGTCTCCGGCGGTGCGCCGCTGCCAGCCGAAATCCGCGAGCGATTCCAGAAACTGACCGGATGCCGGATCATCGAGGGCTACGGCCTCACCGAAGCGTCCCCCGCGGTGACGTCGAACCCGCCGGACGGGGAGGTCCGAGCTGATTCGGTCGGGATCGCGTTGCAGGACACAATCGTGGAGATCCGCGCCCTCGATGACATGTCCCGCATCCTGGCGCCAGGCGAACGCGGTGAGATCTGCGTACGCGGGCCGCAGGTCATGAAAGGGTATCTGAACCGCGACGCGGAAACCCGCGATGTGTTCATCGACGGCGCACTGCGCACTGGCGATGTCGGCTACCTCGATGTCGACGGATATCTGTTCGTCACCGACAGGATAAAGGACCTGATCATCTGCAGCGGCTACAACGTCTATCCGCGGGTGATCGAGGACGCGCTTTACGAACATCCGGCGGTCGCCGAGGCGGTCGTCATCGGCATCCCCGACTCCTACCGCGGCCAGGCGCCCCTCGCCTTCGTAACGCTGCGCGCCGGAGAATTCAGAACCGGCGAAGAGCTTCGTGATTTCCTGCGCGACCGGATCTCCCCCATCGAACTGCCGGTGCGGGTCGAGATCAGGACCAGCTTACCCAAGACGGCAATCGGCAAACTTTCCCGTAAGGAACTGGTAGAGGAGGCCGTTTCGAAAATGTAATTTAGACCTGTGGTGTCTGGCTGTTCATGTTGACATGGCCCAGTGCTGGTTCGGGACACCCTGTCGCGGCAGGTGTTGGAGCAGATGGCCCGGACTGCGCCGGGCCATGACGCAACGGGACGACCGGGCGAGGACGCGAGTGGGACGGCCGGGTCATGACGCGAGTGGGGTGACCGGGCCACGACGAAAGTGGGGCGGCCGGGCCCGCCGCCTGGTATAACTTTGCGTGAGATAGTTGACGTATAGGTTAACCTGCGATATCGGGGCGTGCATGACACAAGGCCGGCTCTACACCGTGACGGAACTGGCGAAGGAGCTCGGGATGACCGCGCGCGCCATCCGTTTCTACGAGGATAAAGGTCTGATCACGCCCCAGCGTGCCGGGACCACCCGCGTATATTCCGCCCGCGACCGCGCGCGCATGATCCTTATTCTCCGCGGCAAGCGGCTGGGCTTTTCGCTCAGTACCATCAAGGAATATCTTGATCTTTACGACACGGACGTCACGCAGCACGCACAGCTGAAGCTTCTGCTGGCCTCGGCTTCCAAACGCCGCCACCAGCTTCTGGCGCAGCGCCAGGCGATCGACGAAGCGCTGTCCGAACTCGCCGACATCACCGCCCAGACCGAGGCGGCGCTGAAAATCCCCGCCCCGCGCGCCCGGCGCACGGCGAGCGGTTGAAACAAAGGAGACGGCCATGACCAATGCGGTGATCGCGGGCTACGCACGTTCGCCCTTCCATTTCGCCGGCAAGGGCGGCCTCGCACGGGTCCGTCCCGACGATCTCGCGGCACAGGTCGTTCGCGGGCTGATCAGCCGCACTGGCGTCAATCCGGCGGACATCGAGGACATCATCATGGGCTGCGCTTTCCCCGAGGGTGAGCAGGGCCTGAACGTCGGCCGCCTGATCGGGCTTCTGGCCGATCTGCCGCTGTCGGTCGCCGGCGTCACGGTAAACCGCTTCTGCGGTTCCTCCATGCAATCGATCCACATCGCGGCCGGCCAGATCGCGCTGGGCGCGGGCGAGGTGTTCA
>JARLIN010000413.1 GCA_031291715.1 Rhodopila sp.
TGCCTGGGATTTCGCGCTGTCCCATCCGCCCTTCGCGGCCGGCTCGTCCAAGGCCAGCCCCAACTTCCAGTATCACCACCAGCCGTTCAACTATTTCGCCGCGTTCGATCCCGCGACCCCGGAGGGCAAGGCGAACCGGGCGGCGCATCTGCTGGACGCCGGCGTGGTCACCGATCCCGCCGTGTTGCCCGACTCCCGTTTCCTGAGCGATATCCGCGCCGGCAAACTGCCGCCGGTGACATTCTACAAGCCGCAAGGCTCGATGAACGAACACGCCGCCTATGCCAACGTCGCTGATGGCGACCACCATATCGCCGCCGTGCTGGCCGCGCTGAGGGCCAGCCCGCAATGGCGGCATATGCTGGTGGTGGTGACGTATGACGAGTTTGGCGGCTGGTGGGATCATGTCGCCCCGCCGAAGGCCGACCGGTTCGGGCCGGGGACGCGGATTCCGGCGATCATCGTCTCGCCTTACGCTAAGAAGGGTACGGTGGATCATACGCAGTACGACACCACCTCGATCCTTCGGTTCATCACCCATAAATGGAATCTGCCGGTGCTGCCGGGAATCGCCGAGCGCGACAGGGCGCTGGCGGCCCACCACCAGCCCAAGATGGGGGACCTCACCGAAGCATTGGTGCTGCGGTAAGGCTGACTCGGCTCCACGCTGGTTGGTGGACTGCCAAGCTGCGGAAAGATTAGCCCACAGCCATTGCCCATCCGTCGTGGCCCGGCAACGTTCATCCGTCATGGCCCGACGACAGTCCGGGCCATCTGATCCAGTGCCGTGCCGCGGCAGATGGCCCGGACTGTCGTCGCGCCATGACGAGAATAGTCGGGCCATGACGCGGATGGCCGGGCCACGACGAGAATAGCCGGACCATGATTATAGCGAATCGGCGCCAGCGCCGGCTGGCATAAATTTCGCCGGTTCGGGCCGTCCCGCAGGCGCACGTCCAGGCGGCGTTTGAGGTCTTGCGTTTACCGTCAGATTCAGGCGTTTCGTCATTCCCAGGCGGTTCAGACCGACTCGGGTGCCCGCCGCGGCGCATACCTCTCCACCGCCAACCGCCCGAGGTCGATCCACGCCTATGCCGACGCCGTTCTCGTCCCAGGACCTCGGTCGAATTTTCGACGGGCGCATCCTTACCCGCGGTCGCAGTCTTGGGCTGGCCGGCGGGGTGGAGGTGCAGCTCGACGGCGACACGATCACCGGCGTCGTGCAGGACCGGGGCACCCCTCGCACCGTGCGGATCACCCCTTCGCTGCTCGGGCGCCGCGTGGTGTTCGACCACCGTTGTAGCTGTGGTTCCACCGGCTGCGCGCATCTCGCCGCGGCGGCGTTTGCCGCGCTCGACCGGTTCCCGGCCCTGCGCAAGCCCGAACAGCAGACCTTCCTCGACACGCTGACCACCGCCGCGCCGGAGACAGAGCGGCAGCGGACCATCTTCGAGCTTGCCCCGGCCGAACCGCCGCATGCCTGTGTCGTCGCGACGCTGCTGATTGGCGAGCGCACCGGGATCTCCACCCCGACGACGCCCCGCCAGATCGCCGGTGATGACCAGGCCGATCCGAAGATTCGCGACCTCGCCCGCCTGATTGGCGACGGCAACGAAACCCGCACCGGCGTGCCTTCGGGGCTGGTCGCCGACGTGCTGCATGCGCTGGTGGACAGCGGCCAGGCGCGCTGGCATGCCGGCGGCCGCCGCCTCGTCAAGGGCGAGACGCGGGTGTTCGCGTCTGCCTCGGCCGCCGCCCTGCCGCCCCGTTCGGGCGTCATCGTCGCCGATTCCGGGCCATGGTACGTCGATGCCACCACCGGCGCCGTCGCCCGCGTGCGCATCCAGGCGCCCGTCGCGGCACCGAAACCCGCGCCCCCGGTCAGCCGAGGCCCCGCCGAACCGCCGAAGCGGCGCCTCGAACCGGCGACCATCAGCGAGCAGGTCATCGTCGACCGGCCGATGACACCCGTGCTGCGGCTGACGCGCTTCCCCTGCCCGGACGAGTTCGGGCGCATGCGACAGCTCGACGCCCTGCTGCTGGAATTCGACTACGACGGCGGAATCGTCCCCTTCGACGACGACCGGCAGTTCGTCCGTATCAACACCCCGGGCGGCCCGGTGTTCGCCCGGCGCGACCGTGCGGCCGAAACCGCCGCCCAGGAGGCCATCCGCCAGGAAGGCCTCGTGCAGATGCGGATGGCCACCGGAAAGGCGGAAAAGGGCCGGCTGGTGTTCGTTTTCCGAGGCCGCGACGCCGCCGAAGCCTGGCAGGGTTTCGTCGCCGAACGCCTTCCCGCGCTGCAGGCACTCGGCTGGCAAAACCAGATCGATACCGATTTCGGTCCGCGCCTCGTCGAAAACGTCGGCCTCTGCGACATGCGGGTCACCGATGCGCCACAAGGGGCGTTCTCGCTCGATTTCGGCATCGAGATCGATGGCGCCCGCCATCCGCTGCTGCCGATCCTGATGCGTATGCACGAACGCGGCGGCATGGCCGCGGCGCGAATCATCGGCGGCGAGGTGGTCACCAGCCTGGACGATGGCCGCATCCTGAAACTGCCGGCCGAACGCATCGCCCGCCTGCTCGCGGTGATGGAGGACCTGATCGAGGCGGCCGGACGCACGACCGGTGAGACGATGGTGCTGGACGCCGCCGCGGCCCCCAGCGTGCTCGACCTGGAGGACCTCGTCACCACGCGCTGGCACGACGGCGCCGTTATCGCCGCCCATGTCGCGCGCTTCCGTGCCGTCGCCGACATCCCCAACGCACCCGTGCCGGCCAGCTTCACCGTCAGCCTCCGCCCCTATCAGCAGCAGGGCGTCAACTGGCTCCAGCATCTGCGAGAGAATGGCCTCGGCGGCCTGCTCGCCGACGACATGGGCCTCGGCAAGACGGCACAGACCATCGCGCACATTGTCATCGAGGAAGATGCCGGCCGGCTCGATCGGCCGGTGTTGGTGGTCGTGCCAACCAGCCTGGTACCGAACTGGACGGCGGAACTGGCGCGGTTCGCGCCGCACCTGCGTGTGGTCGTGCTGCACGGGCTCGACCGCCACGAACGGCGGCGCGACCTGACCGGCGTGCAGGTCGTGGTCACGACTTATACCGTGCTGGCACGCGACATCGAAGACATGGCAAGCCTGCCCTGGCACATGGTGGTGCTGGACGAGGCGCAGGCGATCAAGAGCCCGACGGCGAAGGCGACGCACGCGGTATGCCGGCTCGATACCCGCCACCGGGTGTGCCTCTCCGGCACGCCGATCGAGAACAACCTGGGCGAGCTATGGTCCCAGTTCGCCTTCCTGATGCCCGGCCTGCTCGGCCAGCGCAAAAGCTTCAACCGCCGCTTCCGCGCGCCGATCGAGAAGGACGGCGAACCGGTCCGCCGCGGGCAACTGGCCACACGCATCCGTCCCTTCATCCTGCGCCGCACGAAGTCGGCGGTGGCGACCGAGTTGCCGCCGAAGCACACGATCCTGCGGCGCGTCACGATGGCCCCGGATCAGCGCGAGCTGTACGAGACGATCCGCGCGACGATGCACGAGAAGGTAACGCAGGGGATCGCCGCGCGCGGGGTGGCACAAAGCCATGTGCTGGTGTTGCAGGCGCTGCTGAAGCTGCGGCAGGTCTGTTGCGATCCGCGGCTGGTGAAGTTGCCATCGGCGTCGTTGACCGGGTCCTCCAGCAAGCTGGACGACCTGATGGAAATGATGTCGGAAATGATCGCCGAAGGGCGGCGCATCCTGCTGTTCTCGCAGTTCACCTCGATGCTCGACCTGATCAAGGCGGCGCTTGTTACAGCCGGTGTTCCCTTCGTGGAACTGCGGGGGGACACGGCGGACCGAGCCGACCCGGTGAGACGTTTCGAGGCGGGTGAAGTGCCGCTGTTCCTGATCAGCCTGAAGGCCGGCGGGCGCGGGCTGAACCTGACGTCGGCCGACACGGTGATCCACTACGATCCGTGGTGGAACCCGGCCGTCGAGGACCAGGCGTCCGACCGCGCCCACCGGATCGGCCAGACCAGGTCGGTGTTCGTTTACAAGCTGATCGCGGCGGACACGGTGGAGGAGCGCATCGTGGAATTGCAGGAGCGCAAGGCCGCGCTGGCGAGTCTCGCGCTGAGCGAAGACGGCATGGCACTGCCGGCGATGGATGCCGAAGATATCGACTATCTGTTTGGCGTTGCCCCCGATCGGCTGGCGGCGTGAGGCGTCGAGCTGAGGCTCTGTGAGAGAATAATCGAATCGCCAGCAATGGCTCGACGATCTCTCCCGTCATGGCGGCCCCGCGGGCCGGGCCGAAGGCCCCCCACCATGATGGATTCGGGCGCCCGCGCCAAATTCGCAGTGGTTATTGATCAACAAATCCGAAGGGGCGCTTTTCGTTCAATCTGGACAGGATTCAGCTTTATCATGCCTGACATCAATCGAACCGGTTTGGTTGAGGACGATATCTTTTCTTAATCTCCCAAGATGGAATGAATGTTTACAGTCCCCAGACTATTGTTTCATATTCATGCATAAACTGTGATCACGTGTTTGTGATCTTGCTGTTGCTATCTCATGATTTCGGGAGGTAAGACGATGGTGTTTCCTCCTCCAAACTCAGGCCGCGGGCGTTCTATCTCCCGCGGCCCCCTTTTTCGATCTGGAAGATGAGATCATTTGGCGGTACGGTTCCTGATGTGCGATCTGAATTTGAGATCTCCGACCTTATTTTCGCCCGAGTCCTGGCTGCCTGCTACGATTTTCCGTTGATGGTCCGCCTCGATCACCGCCTGGAGACCGACGCTGTTGCCATCTCGCTTCCGGGAGACCGCATAGCGGGGATCGACTATACTTTCGCCGGACCGGCGGCCAGTTGGCCTTCCCGACTTTCAACACACGACACCCTGTCTTCCGCCGGGCCGTACGGTAAGCCTGGTGTCGTCCTGTCTGGGCACGGAGTGGATCGCAGGTGCGTGTAGCAACTTTCAATGTGCATAAGTGTGTCGGTCCCGACGGCGCCTATCGCCCGGACCGGGTGGCTGCCGTCATCGCCGAGTTGAAGGCCGATCTGGTGGCGGTTCAGGAAGCCGACCAGCGATTGGGCAAGAGGAACGGCCTGCTGGATCCCGACCATCTGCTGGAAACAACCGGCATGCATCTGTTGTCGCAGTCGGATTTGCCGAACGGTCATGGATGGCATGGGAACACCCTGCTGGTCCGCACCAAGCCGGTTTCCTATTCCAGGAGCCGGTTGGCGCTTCCGGGAAAGGAAGCCCGCGGCGCCGTCATGGCGGACATCGACTTCGGCTTCGGCCCAATCCGCTTTATCGCGACCCATATGGGTCTGCTCCGAAACTGCCGCTACCAGCAAGCCGGGGCGATTCTGTCGGCCCTGGCTCGCCTTCCCCCGATCCCGACGGTGCTACTCGGCGATCTCAATGAGTGGCGTGCCTGGCGCGGTCCGCTCAAGGTGTTCGAGCCTTTCTTCGGCCGCTCTCAGGGTTGCCCGAGCTTTCCGTCGCGGATGCCCTTGTTGTCGCTGGACCGGATCATGGGATGGCCGCACAATCTCATATCGGAAGTGGAAGTACATCGAACCCCCCTCGCCCGCGAGGCTTCGGATCATTTGCCGGTCAAAGCGATTCTGAGGGTGGACGCGATGGCGACGGCAAACAACGATGCGTTCGAGGCCCAGGTTGGCATGACGTCGGATGCTTAGGTTGCGGCAAGCGGAACGTTCAAGGCGCGTGAATCATGCGATTAAAGACATGAATTATACCATGTCGCGTTGACACCGACCCTCCGCCGGTTCCCTCCGCGTCATGTCCGGACTTGATCCGGGCGCCCGTTGCACTTCTGTAAGTGGTTATTCATCTATGATTTAGTCTGGCACGGATGGCCGGATCATGTCCGGCCATGACGACCATAGGACAGTGGCCGGTGTGTCAGTCTTTGCGCACGCTGGTACTATACCAAGCGCCCGAAAGATTAAGCCACAGCCATTGCCCATCCGTCGTGGCCCGACGCCCTTCATCCGCCATGGCCCGGCGACAGTCCGGGCCATCTGATCCACCCGTACCGCGGCAGGTGGCCCGCACGGTCAGCCCGCACATGGTCCGTATCCAGCCGGATCGAACCAGCTGTTTTCAGCCACCGCAAATTCGGTTTAGCGTCAGATCGGACCGATAGAGTCCGTTGGAGGAAACGATGACGCCTGATCTCGACGATACCGTCATGCGCAAGGTGGCATGGCGCCTGATCCCCTTTCTCAGCATCGGCTACATGATCAACGCGCTCGACCGCTTTAACGTGTCGATGGCGGCTCTGACCATGAACAAGGATCTCGGCCTGAGCGCGAGCGCATATGGCTTCGGCGCCGGTGCGTTCTTCTGGAGTTACATTCTCTTCCAGTTCCCCGCCAACCTGGCGCTCGCCCGCGTTGGCGCGCGCGTGTGGATCAGCGTCATAATGGCGACATGGGGCATCTGCTCGGCAGGTACGGCCCTGATCACGGGCGAAACAAGCTTCGCCGCCGTCCGGTTCCTTCTTGGCGTCGCCGAGGCGGGATTCTTTCCCGGCGTCGCCTACTTCATGACGTGCTGGTTCCCGGCCCTTTACCGCGGCCGGATGATGGGCATCTTTTATGCATTCGGGGCCTTCGCCGGCGTGCTGGGCGGCCCGCTGGGTGCCAGCCTGCTCAAGCTGAACGGCGTGCTGGGTATCATGGGATGGCAATGGATTTTCCTGGTCGAGGGCCTGCCCGCCGTCTTGCTTGCATTCTACGGACTCGCGACCTTGTGCAATCGCCCGGTCGAGGCGCGTTGGCTGACGGCGGAACAACGCACATGGCTACAGAACCGGCTTGACGCGGAAGCCGCCGCCAA
>JARLIN010000414.1 GCA_031291715.1 Rhodopila sp.
AAGCTCACCGCAGCACCCGAAACCATCCGATCAATCGCAACTCGCAAATGGGCAGAAACGGTCACTACGTAGGGCGCCTGGTATTACTCCTGGCAAGCTCCATAGCGTCAGGGCGCTTGGTATGTGCGGGTTACGTAGGTAGCGGCTGAAGGTCAGCTTTGGGTCCGATAGCTGCTGCCGATCCTGATTGGGTTTTCACCCTAAAAGCGTGATCGCTTCGCCTATCAGAAGCGTTGATGCTCTAAATCAGCGGTCCGTGCAGGAAATGCAGGGGTCCACCGAGGCCTGGACGATCGACAGGTCGGCGAGCGGCAGGCCGGTGATCATCGCCTGGATGGCCGGGATGTTGACGAACGACGGGGTGCGGATCTTGACGCGGGCCGGACCGTTGCCGCCTTCCGACGCCACATAATAGAAGGCTTCGCCGCGTGGGGCTTCGGTCCGCATGGTGGCCTCGCCGGCGGGGACGTTCGGCATGCCTTCGGTTGCCCGCAACTTGCCGTCCGGGATGGATTTGAGGGCCTCGCGCACCAGCCGGATGCTCTCCAGCATTTCCAGCGCCCGCACCACGACCCGCGCCAGCACATCGCCCTCCGGCCGGGTGATGCTGGTAAAGCCGAGATCGGCATAGGCCAGGTACGGCTGATCCTTGCGCACGTCGATATCGACACCGGACGCGCGGGCGACCGGACCCACCACCGCCCATTCGAGGGCCTGCTCACGCGTCAGGCGGCCGACATTGCGGGTGCGCGCCAGCACCGTCGGGTTCTTGGTGAAGACCGGGATGACGACAGTCGTCAGGGTCTTTTCCATCGCGTCGAGCACCGGCAGATGCGACAGCGGGTCGGCGATGTCGCGCAGCACGCCGCCGATGCAGTTCATGCCGTAGTTGACGCGGTTGCCGGAAATCGCCTCCAGCATGTCCATCACCCGTTCGCGCAGGTTGAACACCTCCATGAACAGGGAGTGGAAGCCGATGTCCTCGGCGCCGACGCCGGCCCACAGCAGGTGCGAGTGTAGCCGCTCCAACTCCGCGACGATCGTGCGGATATGGGCCGCACGCCGCGGAATTTCGATGCCGGCGATCGACTCCGCCGCCATGCAGAAGGTGCTGGCATGGGTGTTGGAGCAGATGCCGCAGACCCGCTCGATCAGCGTGACCACTTCGATCCAGTTGCGCTGCTGGGCCAGCATTTCGATGCCGCGATAACTGAACCCGACCTCGATCGTGGCGGATTCGATGATCTCGCCCTTGCACTGCACGTTGACCTTGAAGGGCTCCTCAAGCGCGGGGTGATACGGGCCGAGGGGGAACGTGTATGCCATCGCGAGCCTCCTATTTTACCCGCAGCGCAGAGGTGGGCGAATTCGCCAGCACGGCCGGCCCGCACATCGCCTCGCGCACCATGCCGCTGGCAAAACCGCTGGGCTTCAGCAGCGGCACCAGATTGGGGTGGCCGGGGAAATCGACCGCGAACAGATCCCTGATCTCCCGCTCCGCCCAGGCCGCGGCGCGCAGCCGACCCGCCAGCGAGGCGAGCGCCCCGTTGCGGGTTTGCGTCTTGAAGCTGACGATCGTCGATTCCGTTATGAAATGATAAATGATGGTGGTTTCGCCCTTCACCGACTGCGGGATGGCGGTGATCGAGGCGAGGCGGATGCCGAGCCCCGCCATCGCGTCGGCCATCGCCTCGACGTCCAACAGCGGACCGTCGACCCACAGGCCGCGGTTATGAAAGGTCACCGACGTCACGCCGTCGATCGATGCCAGTCGTTCGGTCAGCGCCGGCGGCGGATCGGCGGTCATGGGGGCGCGCCTTCGCGGCGCGGGTGAACGCCGTCATCGGCCAGGAAGGCGCGACGCAGCCGATCGCTGGTGGCCCATTGCCGGCAATCCGGGCAATAGCTCTCTTCCGGCCTGGCGGCGCTGCCTGAATCCGCCATGAGACTCTGCGGGAACGGGATATGCGCGCGGCCACAGCGCGGGCAGCGCTTCAGCGCGATGACGCTTTCCAGCCGCAGGCCGTCGCCGGTGGTGCTGTTCATGGTCGCGGGCACCATCGCGGTGTTGCCGATCGCCTGGGTTGGGCAATTCTGCAGGCACAGGCCGCAAAACGAACACCGGCCGAGATAAAACAGCCAGGACACCGACTTGCCCGGATCTTCCTCGAACGTGATGGCCTTCGGCGCGCAGACGAAAGCGCAGGTGCCGCACGCCGTGCACAGGCTGGCGTCATGCGTCAAGGCGCCGCGGAACGTCGCCGGCGCAACCGGCATGTCGGCCGGCGCGCGGGTGCGGGCGGGGTGCAGCATGTTGCGCAGGACGGTTGTCAGCATGCCCAAGGCCGCAGTTCTCCCTACCAGACCAGTGTCGCGGCCAACGTCGCGGCCGAGGCGAGACCGCCCCAGACCCAATAGAACCGGAAAGCCTGCGTCAGGCGCAACCGCCCGGTGGTGGTTGCCAGCAATGTGATGCCGGCGAGCAGGGCAAAGCCGATCGCCAGATAAACGACGTTCGTCAGCAACGCCCAGGCGGTCGGCGGGACGAATATCACCGCGAAGAGCTGGGTCAGCAGCACGAGCTCGATCGCATGCGACAGCTTGAAAAAGCCCAGCGCCGGACCGCTGTATTCCACCAGCGCGTCGCCGACGACCTCGTGTTCGGCGTTGGCGATGGAGAACGGATTGGTTTTCAGCCGCGCCGGCAACGCCAGCAGGAAGGTGATGCCGGCGATCACCGTGATCGGGCTGAACGCGGCACCCTGCAGGGCGCGCATCTGAAAACTGCCGACGTGCTGCGCCATCGCGATGATCGCCACCAGGAACGGCAGGTTATAGGCCAGCGAGAGAATCGCTTCGCGCATCGCCGCCACCTGGCCGTAGATCGAGCCGCTGACGTAGCCGGCCAGAACCTCGCACAGCACCGGCATTTCCAGCAGGTAGAGCAGCAGGATGACGTCGCCCGGCAGCGATGGGATCGGGTTGCCCGGCAGCGGCACGATGGCCAGCGCCGCCGTCACCGACGCCAGCGAAATCAGCGGCATGGCGAGGAAGGCGGCGCGCGAGGCGCCCACCGGGATGACCATTTCCTTGCCGAGCAGCTTCATGAAGTCGAAGAACGGCTGGAAGAACGGTGGACCCCTGCGCCCTTGCAGCCGGGCGACCAGCTTGCGGACGAACCAGACCTCGACCCAGCCGAGCGGTGCTGCAACCAGCAGGCCGGGCCACACCGCGATGGCGAGAAGATAGCGCCACAGTTCGCTCATGGGCGGCGACCCGATTGGCTCTTGGTCATCCCGCTTTCGAGTAGCGCGGCGGCGTGGCGGATGCCCTCGATGATGAGCTGCGGGCGCGGCGGACACCCCGGCACCCAGACATCCACCGGCACGATGGTGTCGAGCGA
>JARLIN010000415.1 GCA_031291715.1 Rhodopila sp.
CGACGGTCGGGTTGCTGCCATTGGGGGCCGAGCGCAGACCGGTGCAGGCTTGCAACGTGAACGTCATCGCCAGGCGGATCTGTTCTTGAACCGGTTCGAGCGTCGCGGGCCACGTCTCGATCGCGGTGCGCAACGATAGATCCTGATCACCGAGCGTCGCGACCAATTCGTCCAACCGGCGCGGGTGCATCATCCGCGCGATGCCGCCCAGCGTGTCCAGCACCGCCAGCAACCGTGTCAGCATGACCGCGTCGTCCTCCATCGGCTTGCCCTTTCCATGCCGCCGCGACTCCTGTTCCATACGCGCGAGGGAGATGGAACGCCAATGACGCACGATACCGGTCCGGGGCCGAGGCTGCTGGCGCTCTGGGACCATCTGGGCCTGCAAGCCGCACATGTCGCTACCCAGATGGCAGGCGACATCGCCGGTGTCGCCCGGTCCGCGCCGGAGCGTCTCGGGGGCGTGGTCCTATGCGTTCCCGCGCGCCTGGACCCCGCGCCGTTTGCATCCGTTGCCGCCCGCACCATGCTGATCGCCGGCGAATTCGGCCTGACCGCGACGGTTACCGCGCAGGCGGAGGCGCGCTTGCCGGGTGCATCCCGCCACGTGCTGACAGGGTATGACGCTCCGGGATGGGCGGACGTCGTCGCCGATCGCACCGGCGACATTCTGGGCATTTTGTCCAGTCTGCCACCGCTGCCGGCAGTGCATCTGCCGCCCGGCACAGGGACGCATGCCGGCATCAGCTACACGATCCAAGGTGAAGGACCGCCGCTGGTCCTGCTGCCCTTTTTCCTCGCACCCTCGCAATGGGAACCGGCCGTTCCGGCACTGGCGGAGCGGTTCACCGTGATCGTCCTTGGCGGCCGTCACCTGGGCGGCGTCGCGGCGCTGGAGGACCGGGCGTCCGGCACCAGTTATCGGGCACTGGCGCGGACGCTGTGGGACACCATGGCGATCGGGCCGAGCGACACCGTGCTGGATGTCGGCTGCGGCTCCGGCGCGTTGGATCGGCTGCTGGCGCAACGTCTGACCGACGGCCGCATCGTCGCCACTGACCTCAACCGGTTCCTGTTGCGGGAGGCTCGGCCGCTGGCGGAAGCGGAAAGCCTGGGCGACCGGATCGCGTTCCAGGAGGCGAATGCCGAGCGGTTGCCGTTCGCGGACGGCGCGTTCGATGCGGCGTTCACGGTCACGGTATTGGAGGAGTGCGACGCGGATCAGGCACTGCGGGAATTGTATCGGGTGGTGAAGCCCGGCGGGCGGGTCGGCGTGATCGTGCGGTCCATCGACCTGCCGCAGTGGTGGAACCTGGACCTGCCGCCGGACCTGAAACGCAAGGTCGAGACCCCGCCGCAATCGGTTGGTTCGCGCGGTGTCGCCGATGCCTCGCTGTATCCGCGCATGTGGCAGGCAGGGTTTCACGCGGTGCGTTGCTTCCCCAGTCTGGTGACGTTCGACAACCCCGACGGCCCGATCTGGCGCTACCGCGAAGACCATGTGCTGTCGCAGCTTTCCGGCGCCGAGACCGCTATCTGGCGCGAGGCGACCAGGGCGGCGCGGGAAAGCGGTCTGCTGTTCATGGCCAACCCGATGCATTGCGCGGTCGGTACCAAGCCCCAAGGAGACGTCGATGCTCACGCTGCGTAAGACCAAACCCGGCTTCGGCTTGGACATGGCGGATGGCCCCGAGGCCCCCGGACCCGCCGCCGGCCACGTCACCGTGCGCGTGGAGAACGCCGGTATCTGTGGCTCCGATGTCCATGCCTATGAGTGGACCGATGGCTATGGCTTCATGGTGCCACACCTGCCGGTGACCATGGGTCACGAATTCGCCGGCCGCATCGCCGCCGTCGGCGACGGCGTTGCGCTGGCGGAGGGGACGGCGGTGACGGTGATGCCCGGCGTCGCCTGCGGTACCTGCGTCAACTGCGCCCGAGGCGACCAGCGGAACTGCCTGCGACGTAGCGCCATCGGACTGACCCGGCACGGCGGCTTCGCTCGTTTCGTCACCGTGCCGGCCGCGAATTGTCTGCCGTTGCCGCCTCAGGTCGATACCGAGCTTGGCGCGTTGACCGAACCGTTGGGCGTGGGGTGCGAAGCGGTTCTGACCGGCGAGGTCGGGCTGGGCGATACCGTCCTGGTCATGGGACCCGGCACGATCGGTCAAGCCATCGCGCTGTTCGCCCGGGCGGCCGGCGCCGGACGGGTGCTGATCGCGGGCAGGGCGGATGGGCCTCGGTTCGATGTCATGCGTCAGCTTGGGTTCAACGATATCCTGGACGTTGCCGAGGCGCCGCTATCGGAACTGGTCCTGGCCGCGACGGGCGGACGCAAGGTCGATATCGTCATCGAGGCGACCGGGCATCCGCCCACCATCACCGACGGCCTCGGCGTGCTGCGCACCACCGGCGTGCTGGTGATCGCCGGCATCCATCCCGGTCCGGTTTCCCTGCCGCTGACGGATTTTGTCCGTGCGCGCCACCAGCTTCGCGCGACCCACGGCTGCGATCGTTTCACCTGGGACAAGGTGCTGACGACCCTGGCACGGGAGCCGGAGCGGTTCCGGCCGATGATCACGCACCGGATGCCGCTCGATCGCGGACTGGAGGGGTTCGAGTTGTCACGTCAGCGGGCGGCTTCGAAGGTTATGCTGATGCCGTAATGGATGGCGTTATTGTGTCGTTATAGGTGGGTGCTCGTTTGGGTGGCCCGGAGTGCGCCGGGCCATGACGGGAACGACCGCAGGGCCGTATTCAAATGGCCTCCAGCACGAGGTCGAAGGTGATGCAGACAGGGTTCTGACGGCGCTGAAGCCAGCCTTCGTGGACATCGCCTTTCATGTCCACGACGAGCAGGTCCAGCGCGGCCTTACCGTCGCGAACATAGCCTTCGCGGATCAGAACCTCGGTGGCGTGGTCGTCGACCTGGCCGCCATGGGTGAAGCGCGCGCCGATCAGGCTGCCGACGCTGCCGTGGACGATGGCGTTGCTGATCCCATGCGTCCGGGCGATCGTTTCGAGCGCCGTGATGATATCCTCGTTCGGCTTTACCCGTGCGATCAGCCCTCGGCCGGACGCGGCGGCGCCGCCGGATGGCTGGAACAGGGTGAAATTGGTTTCGGGGTCCGGTTGAGCCTCCGTGCGGATGGTGCGGAACCCCCAGGCGATCGCTTCCGACGGTTCCGCGATGATGGTTTCATGCGGAAGGATATGGCCGCCGCGCCGCCTGCCGTCGGATTCAATCCAGGCGGCGTGGCAATGGATGAACGACTTCCCGTCCGCCCAGCCGAAAGTCACGTTGGCCTGCTCGATCCGCGTCGTGCCCGGCGGCGCGAGCGGAGCGGTGAAATAGGCGACGTGGCTGTCGTCGTCGGCCGGCCCCGGCATCACGTAACGGAACGGGTTGAGCGCGGTGCCCTTGAGCGTGACGGCGCCCGACTGGAAACCGGCTTCGACCAATGGGCCGGTCAGCGCCGCGTTCAATGTCACGCCGGGCGTGAGCGCGAACCGCAGCGCATGCAACTCCCCACGAAAGCAGTCGATCCGGCTGGGATGCGCCGGACCGGGCTGTCGCAGCGACCGAATCATCTCCATTTTCGCTCCTGACGGGTTGATCCGGAGGCAAGCTACCGTCAGGTTGCGCGCGGTCAATGGCAGGGGGATTCGATGCTGATTCTTGTGGTCGGACCCAGCGGTGCCGGCAAGGATACCGTGCTGGGTCTGGCGCGCCAGGCGCTGGCCGGCGATCCGCGCTTCCGCTTCGTACGCCGGGTCATTACCCGCCCCGCCGATGCCGGCGGGGAGGATCATGAGGCTGTGCCGGAGGCTGTCTTCGTCCAGCGATCCTTCGCCCTTCAATGGCAGGCACATGGCCTGTTCTATGGCATCCCCCTGGACGTGATCGATGATCTTTCCCGCGACATCGTGGTGGTCGCAAATGTTTCGCGCGGCGTAATCAAAGAGGCAGCGGAACGCTTTCCGGCTCGGGTGATCGAAGTGACGGCCCCGCCTGAGATCCTCGCACAGCGCCTTGCCGCGCGCGGGCGTGAAACCGCGGATGACGTCGCGAACCGTCTGGCCCGCAACGTTCCGATTCCTGATCACGTCGCGGTCGATGTGATCGTCAATGACTCGACCCCGGCCGCAGCAGCCGATCGTTTCGCGAATATTCTTATCCGCGCAGCCTTATCCGTTCAGCAAGCGTGAACGCCACATCCGGCGCAGCCTGGGTGAAGATACAGATGTCCTCCACGACGCGAGGCACCGCGAGCGCCGGCGCGAACCATGTCTTCGCCGCTGGTTGAAAAACGGCTTTTTCCGCATCAGACAAGCGCCGCGTCAGCGTCATGTGGAAAAACCATTCACTGAACACGTACGGATAACCCCAGCGGAGGAGCATCGCATCCTGTTCGGCCGACAGTTTCGCCCGCCGCCGGCGCGCGAGTTCGTCCTCGGTTGGCGGCGCACGATATGAATCAAGCTGTTCCACGCACGCATCGGCCAATGCCTCCAGCGCAGGGCAGCGGCTTGTTTCCCGTAGCGCCAGAAAGCCACGCAGATCCGTGACCGCCAGCGGCGGCAACGCGAACGGGGCGATGCCGGCCGCGACGGCACGTACGGCCGCCATGAAGCCGGTCCAGCGAGTCCCATCCACCAGCCGCATCGGCGGTTTCAGCGTCGCATGGAATCCATAGCTGCGCGGTTCGCTGGTGATTTCGGCGATGCCGTCCAGACTGGGCTGCGGGACAGGGGCATTGGCAATCGGATCGCGGCCGAGCCACGCGGAACTGAGGCGGGTCAGCGGATCATCGGGCAGCGGCGCATAGTAGATCGCGACCCGCGCGGCCGAACCCATCAAATGACCCTCTCTCCCGCGCGCCAGACCTGACGCACGATCGGCAGCGTCCCGTGCAGGCGCACGCGAACCAGATCGCCGCGCAGGCCAGTCTCCAGCCGGCCGCGATCGGGCAGGCCGGACATGCGGGCGGGATGATCCGAGATCATCGCGACCGCGGACGACAGGCTGATTCCCTCCTCGCGCGCGCACTGGAAGGCGGCTTCGACAAGGCTGGGCGGCACGTAGTCTGACGCGAACGCGTCCACCGCCCCAGCCCGCAGGAGATCGACGGCGTTGACGTTGCCGGAATGCGAGCCGCCGCGGACGATGTTGGGGGCGCCGGCGATCACCTGCATGCCGGCGCGTTTCGCGGCCGTCGCGGCTTCCATGGTGACGGGAAACTCGCTGATGCGGATGCCGTCGGCGGCATTCTCGGCGATTTCTTCCTCGGTGCGGTCGTCGTGGCTGGCCAGCGCGATCGTGGTGCCGCGCACGCGGTCGAGCAGCGCCTTGCGGTTCGGATCGCGCAGGCGCGCGCGCTGGTCCTGCATCTCCTTGATGCGGCGTTCGACCGTGGCTTCGTCCAGACCACCCTGGCGGCGCAATTTACGGTAGAAATCCATGTCGGCGTACTGGCCGACGCCAGGGCTGTGATCCATCAGGCTGATCATGCGCACCAGAGGATGATCGGCGACCGGATCAAACAAATCCAGCATGTCCAGCGCGGGAACCTCGCAGCGCAGATGCAGGAAGTGCTCGGCCTTGAGCAACCCGGCCTCGGTCAGCGCATCCAGATCGACGACGCCTTCCTGGAAGGTGCGGATGCGCTCCTTGTCGAACCCAAGATCGCCTAGGCACAACGCATCCAGCACCGTGGTGACGCCGGCTGCGGCGCATTGTGCGTCATGCGCGACCATGGCTGACCGGGAGGGCCAGCGCGCGAGGCTGCGCGGCTGCACCTGACGCTCCAGGTTGTCAGTGTGGACATCGACGACGCCCGGAATGATCGTATCGCCGCCGACATCGATCGCGCCCGCGGCGTGCGACCGCCCCGCCTGGATATCGGCGATCACCTGGCCGTGCAGCACGATGGTGCCGCGCAGGGTCTCATCCGGCAGGACCAGAATCGCGTCGGTCAGTATCGTTTCCTGGTTCATGCGGCATCCTGATAAGGGGTCATGGTGAACAGCCGATCGGCGATCGCGTCGCGGACATCGGCGTCGTGGCAGATCGCCACGATCGCGGTGCCGTTTGCTTTCGCCTCCTGGACCATGCGTATCACAACGGCCCGGTTCTCGGCATCGAGTGACGCGGTCGGCTCGTCGAGCAGCAGGATCGGATGGCCGGCGATGAAGCCCCGCGCCAGATTCACGCGTTGCTGCTCCCCGCCGGAGAACGTGGCCGGCGGGATCGCGTGCAAGCGGGCAGGGATGTTAAGCCGGAGCAGAAGCGTCCGCGCTTTGTCCCGTGCCGCCGCCTGGTCCACGCCGCGCGCCAGAAGCACCTCGGCAACCACGTCCAGCGCTGAGACGCGGGGGACGACACGGAGGAACTGGCTGACATACCCAAGCGTTTCGTGGCGTACCGCCAGCACCGTGCGCGGATCGGCGGCCGCGATGTTTATCATCTCGCCTCGGTGCCGCACCAGAATCGTGCCGCTTTCGGCGCGGTAGTTGCCGTAAAGGCTGCGCAGCAGCGTGGATTTGCCGGCGCCGGATGGGCCGGACAGAACGACGCACTCGCCTTTGTTCACATCAAGATCGATGCCGGACAGCACGGGCAAAAGCAGGCCGTCGCGCAAGTGCAGCGTGAAGCTTTTTGCCAGCGCCTGGGTTCGCAACATGACGGTCATTGAAAACGCCCCTCGGTAACGAAGGATTCATCTTTCTGTCGTTCACTCGTCCAGTCACGACGAAGTCTTGAACACAGATGTATTCTTCCCGCCGCCTGATGAGTTCTGAAGAACGAAACCGTGCTGGTCTGACCAGTGCTGGCGCGGTCGCGGCTTGCCCTGGTGAAAACCGAGCGTGTTGCCCTGTTGCCAGGACAACGCCGCCGTCGGAGATTGATTGTGACACTACATGTCATATTGATCGTCCGGTGGGGAACGAAGCGGATCGAGATCAAAATCAAGATTCGCTTCTGACCGACACCGGGGCCCGGAGGGCGCACGAACGCTCTCCGGGACCCGGTATATCGTACGAAGGGGGATGAATGCAAGCCATTGTTCTAATTGCATACTCATGCATTTAAGACCGAACTGACGAGCAACTGCGTGTAGGGATGCCGCGGATCGTCCAACACCTGATCTGTCAGGCCGGTCTCCACGATCCGGCCGCGCTGCATCACCGCGATGCGGTGTGCCAGCAGGCGGGCCACCGCGATATCGTGCGTCACGAGCACCACCGCGATCCGCAGACGGGTCACCAGCGATCGGATCAGGTCGAGAAGTCGTGCCTGTACAGAAACGTCAAGCCCGCCCGTCGGCTCATCCATGAACACCAGGCGCGGATGCGTCACCAAGGTCCGCGCGATCTGCAACCGCTGCAGCATCCCGCCGGAGAAGGTGCGCGGCAGGTCGTCGATGCGGCTGGCGTCGATTTCCACCTGCGCGAGCCAGTCCAGCGCGGCCTCGCGGATATCGCCGTAATGCCTCGCACCCTGGGCCATCAGGCGCTCGCCGACGTTGCCGCCGGCGCTGACGGCCATGCGCAGGTTCTGGCGGGGGTCCTGATGGACGAAACCCCAGTCGGAGCGGTGAAGCGTCCGCAGCGCCGGTGCCGGCATGGCATGCACATCGTGCAGATGGTCATCCGGGTCGCGATACCAGACGACACCCCGATCGGGCGCCAGACGGCCCGAGAGGACGTTCAGCAGGGTGGTCTTGCCGGAACCGGATTCGCCGACGATCGCCAGCATTTCGCCGGGCCAGAGATCGACGTCCACATCGGCCAGCGCGGTAATGCCGCCGAAGGTCAAGCCCAGGCCACGACCGGAGAGAAGGGTCGGTTCAGTCATTCCGCTGCTCCTTTCGATCCGTTGACGTTAGGCATCATGGACGGGCGGATGAGCGCGCGAGTGAGGGTTGTCGGCATGGACGCAAACACTGTGTCATGGCCGGGCTTGGCCCGGCCACCCACGTCTTGCGGTGCTGGTACTGGCAAAGTCGTAGGTGGCCGGCCTGCGCCGGCCATGACACAAAAGAAAAAAGCCGTGCCCCATCCCTTTACGGTAGCGCTCGCAGGCCACCCGGCGCTTGCGCGCTCGCTTGCCCAGTCTTGAAGCAATAGCGGCCCCGGGCCTCCATCGCAGAGTAACGCCGGCGTGTTCATTCCGCGGCCTCCTGGAACCCGTCTGCGCCAATATGACCGGCCGCCCGCCGTTCGCCGCAATGGTCGGTGTCCGAGCACACGAACAGCCGCCCGCCGCGGTCGTCGGTGACGACCTCATCCAGGTAAGAGTCGGTTGCGCCACACAGGCCGCAGGGATGCGGTGCGTTGATCGCCCGGAACGGGTGGTCGTCGAAATCGAGCGATTTCACCCGCGTCCAGGGCGGGATGGCATAGATGCGCTTCTCCCGTCCGGCGCCGAACAGTTGCAAGGCCGGCATCATGTCCATCTTCGGATTGTCGAAAGCGGGGATCGGGCTTGGCGACATCAGGTAACGTTCGTTCACCATCACCGGATAGTCGTAGCTGATGGATATCTGCCCGAACCGGGAAATATCCTCATACAGCTTCACATGCATCAACCCGTAATCGGCCAGCCCGTGCATCCGCTTCGTCTCCACCCGGCTCGGTTCCAGGCGGAACAACGGCTCCGGCTGCGGCACCTGATAGACGATGATCTGGTCATCGCGGAGCTGCTTCTCGGGAATGCGGTGCCGGGTCTGGATCACCGTCGCCTCGGCCGTCGCCGTGGTCGTGCGTACGCCGGCGGTGCGGGCGAAAAAGCGCCGGATGGACACCGCGTTGGTGGTGTCGTCGGCACCCTGGTCGATCACCTTCAGCACGTCGCCGCCACCCAGGATCGAGGCAGTGACCTGGATGCCGCCCGTGCCCCAGCCATAGGGCAGCGGCATTTCCCGCGAGCCGAACGGCACCTGATGTCCCGGTATCGCGACAGCCTTCAGCAGGCCGCGCCGGATCATCCGTTTCGTCTGCTCATCCAGATACGCGAAGTTGTAGCCTTTCATTCCGCCACCTCCGTCCGCATCCGCCGGACGTTCTGCAGTTCACTCTGGAAATCCACGTAATGCGGAAGCTTCAGGTGCTCGACGAAGCCGGTCGCCTCGATATTGTCCGAGTGATACAGCACGAATTCGACATTCTGCGCGGGGGCGGTCACGTCTTCGCCGAGTTCGCCCGCCCGCATGGCGCGATCCACCAGAGCCATCGCCATCGCCTTGCGCTCACCAAAGCCGAACACCAGCCCGTAGCCGCGGGTGAACTGTGGGGGCACCGTTTTCGAGCCCTTGAACTGGTTGACCATCTGGCACTCGGTCAACACCAGGTCGCCGATGTCGATGGCAAATCCAAGCTCCGCCGGTTCGATTTCAACGGAAACCTCACCCATGCGGATTTCGCCGGCGAAGGGATGCGACCCGCCGTAACCGCGCTGCGTGGAATAGCCAAGCCCCAACAGGAACCCTTCATCGCCGCGTGCCAGCGCCTGAAGGCGGACGTCACGCGCCGCCGGGAAAGCGAGTGGTTCACGCGTCAGGTCGCCGGGTTCGCGATCCGAGGCCGCGTCCGCTTCCAGCAGCCCCTCGTGGCCCAGGATGTCCGGCACGCGCGGCATCGTCGTCAGGTCCGCGGCTTCCATCGATACGCCGCCGGACGCGGCCTTTTCATCCGCCATCAAAGCGAAATCCAAAAGCCGGTGCGTGTAGTCGTAGGTCGGCCCGAGCACCTGCCCGCCAGGCAGATCCTTGAAGATCGCAGAGACACGCCGCTCGATCCGCATCGTCGCGGTTTCGACCGGCTTCGAATGCGCGAAGCGGGGCAGGGTGGTGCGATAGGCGCGCAGCAGGAACGCCGCCTCGATCAGGTCGCCCTGCGCCTGCTTGATCGCCAGGGCGGCCAGTTCGCGGTCGTAGAGCGAACCCTCGGCCATGACACGATCGACCGAGCGACCGAGTTGTTCCTCGATCTGTGCGACGGACAGGGGCGGCGTGGCGGTGTCGCCACGACGTTCTTCGGCCAGCCAGGCGTGGGCGTTGTCGATCGCCTGCTCACCGCCTTTGACGGCGACATAGGCCATGTCTCAAGCCTCCTTTATGCTGACGCTGCGGGGCAGCGCGGTCAGCTTGTTGCGGGCGCACAGGATCAGGTCGATGCCACGCGGGAACAATGCATGGTTGCGCTGCCAGATGGCGACGAAATCCGGCGGCAGTCCGGCGACCGTCAGCACCTTGGGTTCGCGCAGGCCGGGGCCTTCCAGTACGAACCGCTGACCGGCTGTCAGGGACGCTACCTGCAAAATAACGGTGGCCGAAGTCTCCGGCATTTCGTCAGTGCCGTTCGGCAGCGTGTCCAGATCCGGCAGCGACAGTGCCATCGCGAACATGGCCGGGGCGTCCGTTTCGATCGGAGCACCCGTATGAAAGGCAATCCACGCGCGCGCCGGCGCGGCATCCGGGTCCAGCCGTAACGGCGTTTCGTGATCGGCCAATGTCAGCAACACCGCTCCCGCGGCCTCGCAGAGCGGCATGGGCGCCGAGACGCCTCGCACCGTATGCACCCGGCCCGGCCGAGCCATCGCGTCCAGAACGGCCCGGAAGCAGGATTGCGCGTCGGTGACGGGATCGGCGAAGCCGGGGGAAAGTGTACTGGTCATGTGCGCCCCCTAGGTCCGCATCGTCTGCATGGCGAAGAACTGCACGCGCGTCGCCGCCGCTTTCTGTGCGCGTTCGGCTTTGCGGGCGGCCTGCTGTTTTTCCAGCGGGACGATCACATGCCGCTCGATACCGTCGCTCCGGTCGGGATCCTGCATCAGCGCATCCACCAGAGCGGCCAATTCAGCGCGTTGCGCTTCCCGGCCGGCGACGTAAGCGTGGCCGACATAGCCGTTGTCGGTCCGCACCGTGCACCTTGTCACCGTCATTTCCCCCAGGTTGAAGGCCGCTCCGCCGCCGCCGGCGCGTCCCCGGACCATGACCAGGCCGCCCTCCGGCCCGCGGAGTACCGTGTGTCCGGGCATTTCACCGCACGCGCCCAGCAGGGCGGCGATCCGGTCCGGTTGCGCCCGCGCCACGACAGACATCCAGCGGCGGCGAGCGGGGCAGGGGTGATCAGCAGAGACGCTATCGTTCATGGCCACCTGGTTTGTGTAGATGTCTAGACAGCTAGACGCCGACCGGGCTATCGTCAACCGCGAAATGCCAATGAACGGGCTGGCTTTGGATGAAACATCGATGAACGTTCCCGCGGATATGGATGATATCGCGACCTATCCGGTCCACCGGCAGGATGGGATTGCGCTGTGGCGCCAGATCGTCGGCAAGCTGCAGGCGGATATCGCTTCCGGAGCGCACAAGCCGGGCACGCGACTCCCAACCGAGGCGGAATTGTCCGCGCGGTTCGGCGTCAATCGCCACACGGTGCGGCGGGCGCTGGAGGAATTGTCGCGGGACGGACTGGTGCGGATCGAGCAGGGGCGCGGTTCGTTCGTGGCCGAGGATGTGCTGGACTATAATGTGGAGCCGCGGACGCGGTTCTCCGAATGGATACGAAAGCACAACAAGGAGCCATCGGGCGTCGTCCGCCAGTTGCGGGAAATTCCGGCCGATCAGCGTGTCGCCACCGGCTTGAATGTGCGCGGCGGTAGTCGGGTCGTGTTGCTGGAGCGTCTCGGCTTCGCCGATGACCGGCCGGTCTCCCTGGCCCGGCATTATTTTCCGGCGCTTCGGCTGAAGGGCATGCTGCAGGCATTGCAGGCGACCCCGCGCATCACCGAAGCCCTGCGTGCCGTCGGCGTCGAGGACTACCTTCGCCAGCAGACGCGCGTCACCGCCCGGCTGCCTACGCAGACCGAGGCTGATCTGCTGCGCATGCCACGGAACAGGCCTGTTCTGATCACGGAGAATGTCAACGTGGACCGCGCTGGCACGATCGTGGAGTACGCGACCGGGTGTTATCCGACGCCGCGGGTGCAAATCGTTTTCGAACCATGAAAGCTGACAAAATGCATGACTTGCGTATTACCGGCGGGACGGTGCTGCTGGGATCTGACGGATTGCAACCAGTTGATCTGGTCCTCAAGGATGGGCTGATCGACAAGGTCGGCGGCGGTTCCGGCTCACAGTTGGATGCGTCCGGATTGCTGGTGCTGCCGGGCATCGTGGATCTGCACGGCGATGCGTTCGAGCGTCAGATGCAACCGCGTCCCGGCGTGGATTTTCCGACCGATCTGGCGTTGCGGGATACCGAGTCTCAGCTTCTGGCCAACGGCATCACCACGGCGTTCCACGGGGTCACCCTGTCGTGGGAGCCGGGACTGCGCAGCCTGACCGCGTGGCGTTCGCTGCTGGCCGCGTTGGATGCCGGCTCGTGGACCTGCGACATGCGGGTGCATCTGCGGTGGGAGGCTTACAACCTCGAAGCTCTGGACACCGCCGTGGCTGATATCGAGGCCGGACGGGTGCATCTGCTGGCATTCAACGACCACACGCCGTCGATCCTGAAGAAACTGGAGGACCCGGTGACCGGGGCCAAATACAGCGACCGTGCGGGGATGAAGATCGACGCGTTCCGTGCGATGGCGGATGAGATCGCCGCTCGTGCCGACGCTGTTCCCGACGCGCTGGATCGTATCGCGGCCGCTGCCCGCGCAACCGGTCTGCCGATGGCGAGCCATGACGATGACAGCATCACCGTGCGGGATGAATTCCGGGCGCGCGGGGCGCGGATTTGCGAATTTCCGATGGCGGAGGACGTCGGGCGGGCCGCGGTCGAGGCTGGGGATTTTGTTGCCATGGGATGTCCGAACGTGGTGCGGGGCGGGTCGCATCTCGGGTGGGCCTCGGCGGCGCGGCTGGCGGAGGCGGGAATTTGCTCTGTGCTGACGTCCGATTATTTCTATCCGGCGATGATGCGGGCGGCGTTCGTTTTGGCGGCGCGCGGGGTCCTGGATTTGGCGCAGGCGTGGGCGTTGATTTCCGAGAATCCGGCGCGGGCGGGAGGGCTGACGGATCGGGGGGTGATCGCGGCCGGAAAGCGGGCGGATTTGGTGGTGGTTGATCCGGCGACGTGCCGGGCGGTGGCGACGTTTGTGGGTGGGCAGGTGGCGTTCGTGACGGCGGAAGGGAGTGGACGGTTGTCCCGGTAGCCAGGCGTATCGCTCGGCGGCGGCATGGGTCGCGTGCCCTGTCGTCCTTCGGCGGCACGCATGACTGGCCGATCGCGGCGGACGGCGCTAGACAGGATCATCCGGGGACGTCCCCGCACGGCTCGACAACCAAGGACAACCGCCCATGCCTGCCTACCGTTCCCGCACCACCACCCACGGCCGCAACATGGCCGGCGCCCGCGGCCTGTGGCGCGCGACCGGCATGAAGGACGGCGACTTCGGCAAACCCATCATCGCCGTCGCCAACAGCTTCACCCAGTTCGTCCCCGGGCACGTCCACCTGAAGGACCTCGGCCAGCTTGTCGCCCGGGAAATCGAGGCGGCCGGCGGCATTGCCAAGGAATTCAACACCATCGCGGTGGATGACGGTATCGCGATGGGGCATGACGGCATGCTGTATAGCCTGCCCTCGCGTGAGCTGATCGCCGACAGCGTCGAATACATGGTCAACGCGCATTGCGCCGACGCGATGGTCTGCATCTCCAACTGCGACAAGATCACCCCGGGCATGCTGATGGCCGCGATGCGCCTCAACATCCCGACGATCTTCGTCTCCGGCGGCCCGATGGAGGCCGGGAAGGTGCTTCACAAGGGCAAATCCCGCTCGGTGGACCTGATCGACGCCATGATCGCCGCCGCCGACAGCGCCGTGACGGACGAAGAAGTCCAGGTCATGGAACGCTCTGCCTGCCCGACCTGCGGCTCCTGCTCCGGCATGTTCACCGCCAATTCCATGAACTGCCTGGTGGAGGCGCTGGGCCTCGGCCTGCCCGGCAATGGCACCGTCGTCGCGACCCATGCCGATCGCAAGGAACTGTTCCTGGAGGCCGGCCGCAAGATCGTGGAGATCACCCGCCGCCACTACGAAACCGACGACTTCTCGGTACTGCCGCGCAACGTCGCGACCTTCGCCGCGTTCGAGAACGCGATGACGCTGGACATCGCCATGGGCGGTTCCACCAACACCGTGCTGCATCTGCTGGCCGCCGCGCAGGAAGGTGAGGTGCCGTTCACCATGCTCGACATCGACCGGCTGTCTCGCCGCGTGCCGGTGCTGTGCAAGGTCGCGCCGTCCGTGCCCGACGTCCATGTGGAGGATGTGCATGCCGCCGGCGGCGTCATGGCCATCCTGGGTGAACTCGATCGTGCCGGCCTGATCGACACCTCGGTCCCCACTATCCATGCCGAGACGCTGTCCGAGGCGCTCCAGCGTTGGGATGTGCAGCGCACGGCCGATGAATCGGTGAAAACCTTCTACCGGGCCGCCCCCGGCGGCATCCCGACCACCGAGGCCTTCAGCCAGGCGCAGCGTTGGGACAAGGTCGACACCGACCGCGAGAAGGGCGTGATCCGCGACAAGGCGCACGCGTTCTCCGCCGATGGCGGGCTGGCGGTGCTGTACGGCAACCTCGCCGAGGAAGGCTGCATCGTGAAGACGGCTGGCGTGGATGCCAGCATCCTGAAGTTCTCCGGTCCCGCGCGGGTGTTCGAAAGCCAGGACGCGGCGGTGAGCGGTATCCTGGGCGGCACGGTGAAGCCCGGCGACGTGGTGCTGGTGCGCTATGAGGGGCCGCGCGGCGGGCCGGGCATGCAGGAAATGCTGTATCCCACCAGCTACCTGAAGTCGAAGGGGTTGGGGAAACTGTGCGCGCTGGTGACGGACGGGCGGTTCTCCGGCGGATCCTCTGGCCTGTCGATCGGCCACTGCTCGCCGGAAGCGGCCGAGGGCGGTACGATCGGGCTGGTCGAAGAAGGCGACATCATCGAGATCGACATCCCCGGCCGGTCGCTGAACCTCGCGGTGTCTGACGCTGTGCTGGCCAGCCGCCGCGCCGCGATGGAGGCCAAGGGCGACTCTGCCTGGCAACCCGCGGCCCCGCGCCAGCGGCAGGTCTCGACCGCACTACGCGCCTATGCCGCGATGGCGACCAGTGCGGCACGCGGTGCGGTGCGTGACGTTCAGTCGCTGCGGCGGCGCTGATATTTTTCAGTTAAGTAACGACGGCGTATAATTCCGGGTTGGCGGCTATCTGCGAAGGTGAACGCCCCGCATGCCGCCAACCGCTCTTTTCGGAACATAGTGACCGAACCTGGCGGATTGTCCTCGTCTCAGATCTTGGCCGCGGCGATCAGATCGGCGGCCTCATCGATCGCGGCATACGCCCGGTCCAGATCGCCTGATGTCACGCAGTAAGGCGTCATCAGATAAATCACATTGCCGAGCGGGCGAATGAGAAGGTTTCTTTCACGGAAGAATGCCCGCAGCTTCGGCCCGACATCGGAGAGATATCCCACGGTGGCAGCGTTGAGGTCGAGCGCGGCGATGGTGCCGGTTTGGCGGACATTGGTGAAACGCGGATCGGATCGGAACCGCGCAAGTTTTTTGCGATGCATGCTCTCCAGCGATTTGATGCGCGCGGCCACCGGTTCGCTTTGCCAGACGCCAAGATTGGCGAGTGCCGCCGCGCAGGCGATCGGATTGGCGGTGTAGGAGCTTGAGTGAAAGAACGTGCGGCTGCGATCGGTCGACAGGTGCGCGTCGAAGATTTCGGCCGAGCAAAGCGTGACCGCCAGCGGCAGTGCGCCGCCGGTGATGCCTTTGGATGCGCACAGAATATCCGGCGTGATATCGGCCTGTTCGCAAGCAAAGAGAGTGCCGGTACGACCCCAGCCGGTCATGACCTCATCGGCGATCAGCAGGGTTTCATGCGCCTCGGCGATGCGTTTCAATTGGGCGAGCAGATGCGGCGGATACATCCGCATACCGCCGGCACCGAGCACCAACGGCTCGACCAGCAGGGCGGCGACGTGCCCGCCGCGGCAAAGCAGCTCGAACGCGTCGAGCGTATCCTGTTCGCGGCCTGGATGGGGAAAAGGAATAGTGTCAACGCCGAAGAGCAGCGGTTCGTACGCCGCGTTGAAAACGCCGCGCTCACCGGTCGACATCGTGCCGATGGTGTCGCCATGATAGCCATGTTCCATCACGACGATGCGCGCGCGCGGCGTACCCCTGTTGTGGAAGAAGCCGAGGGCCATCTTCAGGGCGACTTCGACCGCGGTTGAACCGCTGTCGGAATAGAAGACATGAGCCAGTCCAGGCGGAGCAACCCGGATCAATCCTTTCGCCAGTTCTTCCGCCGGTTCATGCGTATATTCGGCGAAGATGATCTGATCGAATGTCTCGGAAGCTGTCCGAACGGCGTCCATGATGACGGGATGGCGATGGCGATGGGTGATCACCCACCAGGACGAGATCGCATCGAGAATCAAGCGGCCATCTTCATCGATAAGATACGCGCCGTCCGTTTTGACGATCCTTTTCATCACCGGTTCCAGCGCATGCTGGGTAAAGGGATGCCAGACCGGCGATGATGGGGAAGGGCGCATCACGCACTCACCTGCTGGAAAAGAGAAATGTTGAAATGCGCGTGGAAGCTCTGGCGCAGCGCATCAGGTGTCAATGGATCGAGCCGGGGCAGCCGGCCGAGGCTGCGGACACCACCCATCTCCACGATGATTTGTTCTGAATCAGGATGGTCGTCGCCAGTGAAAGCGACACCCAGAATTGGAATCTGGCGTTGCCGCATCGCCTCCAGCGACAGCAGCGTGTGGTTGATCGTTCCGAGACCGGTTCGTGCACAAAGGATGACCGGAAGCTGCCAGCGCGCGAAAA
>JARLIN010000416.1 GCA_031291715.1 Rhodopila sp.
CGAAAGGACGGAAAGCGAGCAGATCGCGCATCATCTGCTGTCCGCCAACCTGACGGGCCATGACAGCCACGGGGTCATCCGGACGCCGCGCTACATCATCTGGCTGCAAGAGGGCAAAGTCCGGGCCGGGCAGACGCTGACTGTCGTGCATGAAACGCCCACGCAGGCGATATTGGACGGCAATTACGGCTTCGGTCAGACGATCGGCCCGCTCGCGGTCGATTTCGGCATCGCCAAAGCGAAGCAGACCGGCATGGCGGCGATTGGATTGCGCAATTCCGGCCATATCGGGCGCATCGGGGACTGGGGTGAAAGGGCAGCCGAAGCCGGGTTGATCTCGATCCATTTCGTCAACGTCCAGGCCGGCGAGTTGGTCGCACCCTATGGCGGTGTTGACCGGCGGTTCTCCACCAACCCGATCTGCATCGGCGTCCCGACGAACAAGGGTCCGATCATTCTGGATTTCGCGACCTCACTGGTCGCGGAGGGCAAGGTGCTGGTCGCGTCGAATGGCGGGAAGCCGGTCCCGCATGGCGCGCTGATCGAACCATCGGGGCAGTTGTCCTCCGATCCGCGGACGTTGTACGGGCCAATCGAGGGCACGCACATCCGCAATTCCGCGAATGGCGAGGGGGCGTTGCGGACGTTCGGGGACCACAAGGGCTCGGGGTTGGCGTTCATGTGCGAATTGCTGGCGGGATGCCTGACCGGGGGTGGCACGTCGGGTCCGATTCCAGGTGGAAAGCGCGGCAGGATCGCCAACGGAATGCTGTCGATCTACCTCTCTCCGGGCAGCTTCGGCACCGACGGATTTTCCGAGGCCGTGCTTGAATACGCGCATTACGTGAAGGCTTCGCGGCCGGCCGAAGCTGGGGGCGAGGTGCTGATCCCTGGCGAACCCGAGACACGCAACCGGCAGGAGCGCCTGCGGAACGGCATTCCGCTCCAGGTCGAAACCTGGGCAGCGATTTGCGATACCGCTCGCTCCCTCGGTTTGAGCCCGCCCGCTTTAGCGGTGCCGAACGCTTGATCCCGGTTTCGGTCGTCACCGGCTTCCTGGGAAGTGGGAAGACGACCCTGATCGGCCGGGTTCTGCGCGATCCGGCGTTCGGACAGACGGCGGTCATCGTCAATGAATTCGGCGAAGTCGGGCTCGATCACGCGTTGATCGCCAGCAGCGATGACTCGGTTCTGACGATGAACACCGGCTGTCTGTGTTGCGCGATCCAGACCGATCTTGCGCGGACGCTGATGGATCTGCGGGACCGCCGGGAAGCCGGTTCAGCGAATTACGACCGAGTCCTGATCGAAACGTCAGGTCTCGCCGATCCTGCGCCTATGTTGCAGTCCATGATGACTGACAGCGGTGTTTCCGCCACGCATCAGATCGCCGCCGTCATCACGTTGGTCGATACAGTTCATGGTGAGGCGACGCTGGACGAACACGCCGAGGCACGACACCAGGTCGCCCTCGCGGACAGGCTGCTCATCAGCAAGACCGATCTGCGGCCGCCTTCGGATGCGCTGCTGGCCATGCTGGATACTTTGAACCCTGCGGCGGCGCGGATGCCAGCGATGGAGGCAGATCCCGCAACGCTGTTTGGCGGTACATCTATCGAGGCGATTGCGAAACGTCTCGCGGATATGGTGCGCCAGCCGGGCCATCGCGACATCGAGACGTTCACGGTCGTACGCGATCGGCCCCTTCCGGCACTGGCGTTGACGATGCTGCTGCAGGCGATAGCGGAACATTGCGGATCACGCCTGCTGCGCCTGAAAGGTCTTGTCGCGATCGAGGAAATGCCTGGGCGCCCCGCGGTCATCCATGGCGTTCGCCATGTGGTCAGCCCGCCCGATTTTCTCGACCACTGGCCAGGTGCCGACGAGACGACCCGTATCGTGTTCATCACGAAAGGTGTTCCTCGGTATTTCGTCACCCGATTACTGGACATTATCGAGGAAGAAGTGCGCGATGCGACCGCGCGCCCTCTATCGACTTCCAACCGATCCGGCGGGTAGCCTCCCCATCAAAACGGGAGGACACAATGATAGAGACGCAGCCTTCTGGCCGGTGCGGCCGACAGCGGTTGGTGCTGCTTCACCCAAACGACCATATCTCTCCGAATGCGGCTACAACATCGATGACCAGGTCATGGACGGGGCCACGGTGCAATCCCGCCGGACCAGCCGCGAGCCGTTGGAAAATGGTGGTTGGTCGCTCTTTTGCACGATTGCAGGCGTTCGCGTTCCTGCCATTCATTCCCCTGGGCCGCTATCTGCAGACATCCGCCTGGCGGGACAATGTGCGCGGCATCCTGAAAGGACCGTCGGCCGTCTTCTGGAACATTGAAAAGACCTGACGCCTTGCGCGAAACGGTCCGCGCCCATAAGCACGAGGCACGCAGCAGATAGCCAGGAACTCTCTTATGCTCACGCGTCGAACCCTGTTGGGAACCACCGCGGCGCTGGCCGCTCCAGCCCTTGTGCGCGCGCAACCGGCGTCGATCCGGATCGGTGAGATCAATTCCTACTCCGCCATTCCGTCCTTTACCCTGCCGTACCGCAACGGATGGCAACTCGCGACAGATGAGGTCAACGCGCGCGGTGGCATCCTGGGGCGGAAGCTGGAGGTCATCAGCCGCGACGACGCGGGCAAACCGCAGGATGCGATCAGGCTCGCGGGCGAACTGCTGGACGCACAGAAGGTGGACATCCTGGCGGGCGGCTATTTGTCGAATGTCGGCCTTGCACTGTCCGACTATGCCCAGCAGCGGAAGCGCCTTTACGTCGCCGGAGAGCCGCTGTCCGATGCGCTCGTCTGGGAAAAAGGCAACCGAACCTGCTTCCGGTTGCGCCCCTCGACTTACATGCAAGCCGCGATGCTGGTCGAGGAAGCAGCGAAACTGCCGGCCA
>JARLIN010000417.1 GCA_031291715.1 Rhodopila sp.
CGACGCGCCAACTCCGGTAGTTCGACACGCCAAAATACCGGATCTTGCCCGCACGGATCAGATCGGCCAGGGCACGCACCGTCTCCGCCAACGGGGTCCCGTGATCTTCCTTGTGCAGATACAGAACATCGATCACGTCCACGCCCATCCGCCGCAGGCTGGCTTCCACGGCGTGCTGCACATGGCGACGGGACAACCCGCGCGCATTCGGCCCCTGCCCCGTGGGGTTGGCGCATTTCGTCGCCAGCACCCACCACGACCGATGCTCCCGGATCGCCCGCCCGACCACCTCCTCCGATTTACCGCCATTGTAGCCGTCGGCCGAGTCGATGAAATTCACCCCCTGGTCCCTCGCCCGCGCCACGATCCGTTGCGCCGTCGCGTCATCCGTGGCACCGCCGAACATCATCGTGCCCAGGCACAGCGGCGAGACCTTCAGTCCGCTTCGACCCAAAGAGCGATATTCCATTCGTCGCCTCCCACTTGCATTTCGTTCGTCCACCTTACACCGGACAGCCATCGCCTCGTCACGGTGCGTCGTTTCGGGGATGATCGGCCCTTGTTCAAATGGCGACGCCTTGCCTGGCATCTGCCATGGCTGAAGTCGGGGCGCCGGCCACACCGTTTCGTCGAGACAAAGCACTTCTACCGATTGCCAGTTTGTTTGGTCAGAAAATTTCTTGATATTGTCTTAAGGAAACATGGTGTTGTCATAATCTTCAGAATTTCGTGGTTAGTTTGGTGCTCCTCGATTTTCTTCATGATTTTTGTGGACAGAGCCTGACCATCGAATTACCTATTGTTTAGCAAGAAGGCGATCCTCGTCCGGCAGTCAATCGCGCTGCGTGACTATGCCTGTTGTAGTATGTACTGTGTATGTGCTGCCATCCCAGGCGTTTGGTCTTTGTATAATAGCGCTTGCTCTCGTTCCAATGCTACCCGCCCTGGGCAACTTTCAAAGGATACTGGCATCAGGCCATATCCGATTGATCGTGTACTTTGGGCGACAGTCTTCCGCAAGGATTATCAAATAAGCTGGAGGAAAAAATGTTCAGGACGATTTTGCTGACATCCGCGGCCTCCTGTGCGCTGTTGTGCGCGTCCCAGGCGTTCGCGGCAACCACCGTGGCCAACCCAATATGCCCCGATAACACTGCGCTGTTCGATCCCGGAAATGGTGAAGACATCGTGGTGCCAGACGGTTACAGCGTCTCCGTCTTCAAGGCAGGCCTGAATTTCCCGACGGGAATAGCATTTCGAGGCGACAGTTCGAACTTCGAGGTCTATGTGCTGGAGTCAGGTCACGGCCTGCCCAGCGTCTGCAATGAGCAGGGATCGTTCGGGTCGGGTGAATTCGATCCGAAGAACCCGTTCACGCCGGACGTCCTTGTATTCGATCAGAACGCTAACCTCCTCCGTGGCCCCTTGGCGAAGCCTGTCGCCACCGGCGGCCTGCAAGCTGCCGGACCAGCGGTCGATCTGGCGTTCGAGAAAGGGCTGAAGGGGGGCCGTCTGTTTGCGACCGACTCGAATCAAGCGACCCATGCCGCCGGCCAGAACAACAGTTCGCGGATCGTCACGATAGATCCCGATACCGGCGATGTGACGCCCTTCATCACCAACCTGCCGACCGGCGATCATCCGTCCGAGCAGCTGGCTTTCAGGGGCGGTTGGATCTACTGGTCGCAGGGATCGACCACCAACAGCGGCGTCGTCGGCCTGGATAACGGCAGCGGCACGAATCAGCACGATATTCCCTGCCGCGACATCCTGCTGAGCGACAACGTGTTCGACTCCGGGAACGGCATCAAGACCAGCGGATATTCGCCCTTCGGCACCCAACGTCCGAACGCGGTGGTGAGTGCGTTCGAAAGTGCGTCCCACCATGGTGTCTGCGACGGCGCGATCCTGCGCGCCCGCCTTAACGCGGCCCATCCGGAAAACACCATCGAACCCTACTCCTGGGGCTATCGGAATGGCTATGCGATCCGGTTCTCTCCGCTCAATCACGCCCTCGCCGGCGAACTCCTGGTTGGCGAAGACGGTGCCGATGAGCGTGGTGCCAGGCCGTCGAACAATGCGCCCGACAACCTCCAGGTGGCACGCAAGGCCGACGATGGCGGTCCCGACTACCATGGTTGGCCGGACCGATATGGGTTCCTCTCGACAAGCCAGGCCGTCTACAACCCTGTCGGCGGCCCGGGCGATGATCTGTGTGTCCCGGACCCGACAAATCTGCCGAGCACATGCACGCCTGCAAGTCTGGCGGCTATTTTGAGCGAGGACGTGCCGATTAAGGATGTCCTTGCAGGCCCACCGCAGGACGTGACCACGCCAATCGCGACCGAAGCCGCCGATTCGTCCTTCACCGGCATCGATTTTGTCCCCAGTTCGTTCGTGCGATCGCCAGTCGAACCGGGGGCAGCGCTTTACGTCCTGGAAGGCGACTTCGGCTTCTCGGCGTCAAACGCGACCAGCCCTGCTCATGAGGTGGGGCATGAAGTCAAACTGATCAACTTCAGCAAGCCAGGCGAACCTTTGGCACTGGAGATCTCCCTCTTCGCAAACAACAACACGTACGATCAGGCGTTCGTCAGCGGTATCCACGGCATGAATCGCCCCACCAACGTTCGGATGGGCCCCGATGGGTGTGCGTGGATCGTTGACTTTGGGGCGGTGAGGGATTTCGGTCAGTCCGGCGTGGATTCCAAATTCGTCGGTGCCGGCAACGGGCCGCTGGTGCAGATTCCCGGCACCGGCGTGATCTTCAGGATCTGCCCGCTGTAAGCGTGCAAGGCAGGCAACGGATCGGCGGTTCGTTGCCTGCGCTGACTGCCCCGTCTCGAAGCGGAGACGATATCCCGGTGACCGGCGCGTGAGGCGCCGCCGCCGGGATATTTGTCGGGGACGCCACTGCCTCTGTCCAGCCGATCGCGGACAGGGTTGAATAGTTGGATGGGGACTCGACCAACAGGCCAGCCGTCCCTGGCGTCGCTGTTCACCAGCTTCGTCAGCATCGGCATGATGAGCTTCGGCGGCGGCCTGGCTGCCTGGACGCGCCGTGAAGTCGTGCAGAAGCGCGGCTGGCTCGACGACAAGCAATTCCTGTCCGGATACGCGCTGTCCCAGCTTGTGCCAGGCGCCACAAACGTCAACCTCGCGGTCTTCATCGGCACCCAGATGCGCGGCACCGCCGGCGCGATCGCCTGTTTCTGCGGCCTGACCGCCCTGCCCCTCGCCATCGTCGTGCTGGCCGGTTTCCTCTACCTCCACAGCCAGACCCAGGCCGGGGCCGCCTGGATCAGCGGCGCGCTCGGCGGCATGGGCGCGGTGGCGATCGGCCTGAACCTCGGCACCGGCGTCCGTCTGGCGCGGCGCAATATCACCGGCGTGATCCCGATCGTCATCACCGCCATCGTCACGCTGTCCATCGGCGTGTTCGGCTTCTCCCTGGTGCATGTGCTGCTGGTGATGATGCCGGTCAGCCTGCTGGCCGCCTGGCTGACCCGATGAGTCTGGTCCTGCTCCAGCTCATCGGCCTGTTCGCCGGGTTGTCGATGCTGGCCTTCGGCGGCGGCGCCGGCGTGATCCCGGACATGCAACGCGCCACCGTCGATCACTACCATTGGCTGACCGCCAGGGAGTTCCTGGACATGTTCGCGATCTCCCGCGCCGCACCCGGCCCTGGATCGCTGATCGTGGTGCTGATCGGACTGAAAGCCGCCGGCATGGCGGGGGCCGCGGTGTCGTTCGCCGCGATGTTCGCGCCATCCTGCCTCGCGGTGCATCTGGTGGCCCGCTACTGGCACCGGGCCGCCCGTTCCGCCTGGCGCGCGGTGGTCGAGCGCGCCCTGGCCCCGGTCGCCGTCGGCCTGACCTTCGCCAGCGGCCTGTCTCTGATGCGCGGGACCGAGCATGGCTGGCTGCCCTGGGGCGTAACGATCATCAGCACCGCCTTGTTCAGCCTGACCGAAATCAACCCGATCCTGCTGCTCGGACTGGGTGCCGGCGCTTTGCTGCTTGTTGGGCCATAAGCGGGCGCCGTATAGGGCAACCGTAGATTGCCGAGAGCGAACAATGTCTTTTCCGGTTGGTATTGGAATCGTCACCTATAACCGCAGGGAGATAGTCAGCGACACGATAGACCGGGTGCGGGCATTTACGCGCCAACCGGGTGCCGCGCTGGTGGTCGCCGATGACGGGTCCAGCGACGGCACGCTGGAGATGCTGCGCGATAAGCAGGTGCCGGTCATAACCGGCGTCAACATGGGGATCGCCTGGAACAAGAACCGCGCCCTTTTTCTGCTTTCACAAATGCTGGGCTGCGAGACGGTGATCCTGCTGGAAGATGACACCCAGCCGTCCCTCGCCGGGTGGGAAACCGAATGGGTGAAAGCCGCGCAGCGCTGGGGGCACGTCAATTACGCCGGCGAATGGATGCGGGAGCATTTTATATCCGGCACGGGCACGGCTGACGATCCGATCCGATCCAGGATGGTCACCGCGCAATGCGCCGCCTATTCCCGTGCGGCCCTGACCTACGGCGGCTATTTCGATCCCCATTTCACCGGCTACGGACATGAGCACGTCGAACACACCCGCCGGCTGATCCGGATCGGATATGGTGGCACCGAGGAGCAGCATGACGGCGCCGAACAGGTCGTCTTCAAGCTGATCAGCGGCGACGTAACGATCGTGAGCAGTGTCAGCCATGGCGACCCGGCCGGAGTCGAAAGGAATCTCGATCTCGCTCGCAGGCTCATGGCGACCCAGGGCTACCGCGCCCCATGGCTCGACGACCGGCAGTTGCGCCAGTTCCGTGCCGAAACGGAAAGCGCGATGAGCGATGGACCCGAGCGGTTCCACCTCACGCCGCGGGAAGCCCGTGTGCCCCAGGGTCAACCGGGTGGACGCGGCATGTTCTCCCGCCTCTTCCGCCGGACCTAGCCCATGGCGCAGCCGACGCCGCCTGAAGCTCAGCCGGACCCGCGGGAAACCGCGCTCATGCGATCCATGGCCGGGTTCTTCGATCCCGACTGGTATCAGGCGCGCTATCCCGACATCGTCGCGGGCAATCTTGAACCGCTGCTTCATTTCATCCGTCACGGAATCGCGGAAAGACGTGATCCCAACCGGTTCTTCGACAGCGCCTGGTATACTGAACACTACCCCGACGTCAGCGCCAGCGGACTGCATCCCCTGCTGCATTATTTGCAGAAGGGGGCCGCGGAGTTACGCAACCCGCATCCCAGGTTCGATGCGGTTTACTACGCCGATGAGCATCCGGAGGCCGCGGCCAATCCGTTGGTGTACCACATCAGGACGGGTCTGGCGCTCGGCTATCTGACCGAGAAGCCGATCGATATCCGCGACTACCTTCCGTCCGAACGTCCGGCCTTGCCACAGCCGCCGCGCAAGGTGCGCGCCGACGTCGTCATTCCGGTCTATCGGGGCTTCGAGGAAACCCGGCGCTGCATCGAATCCGTGCTGGCGGATCCAAGCCCGCCGCTGGGACGGGTGATTGTCGTCGAAGACCGGTCGCCGGAGCCGGAACTGGTCGCATGGCTCCAGGAACTGGCAGCGAAGCGCGAGATTCTTCTGGTGCGGAACCCACGCAACGTCGGGTTCGTCGCCTCGGTCAATCAGGGCATGGAGGCCGCCGGCAACCACGACGTCGTGCTGCTGAACAGCGACACCGAAGTGCCGGCTGGCTGGCTGGGCCGGCTGGCCGCCCAGGCGTACGCCCAGCCACGCATCGCAACGGTGTCACCATTTTCAAACAACGCGACCATATGCAGCTATCCGGACAACGAAGGCGGCCCAATCGTCTTCGAAAGATCCCTGGCGGAAATCGACGCGGTGTGCCGGGAGGTGAATGCCGCCCGCTGGGTGGACGTTCCGACGACTGTCGGCTTCTGCATGTACATCCGTCGCGCGGCGTTGCAGGAGGTCGGCCTGTTCGACGCCGAACGCTTCACAGTCGGCTACGGCGAGGAGAACGATTTCTGTCTTCGCGCCACAGCCCTTGGCTGGAAGCATCGCCTGGCGTGCGATACGTTCGTCTATCACAAAGGCTCCGTCAGCTTCGGCGCCAGGGCCAAAAGGCTGGCCGCGCGCGCCATGAATCTGCTGCTGGAACGCCACCCGCATTATGCGCACAGCGTCGCGCGGCATGTCAGCCTGGATGCGGTCGGTCCAGCCCGTTTCGCGGCGACAGCGGCACTCTTCCGGCAGGCGAAGCTGCCGGTGGTACTGATGATCTCGCACAACCTTGGCGGTGGCGTGCGGCACCATATCGATACCCTGATCCAGCGCTATCGGGACAAGGTGCGCTTTCTTCTGCTGGAGGCAACAGACCGCGGTGCCGCGCTATCGGTTCCGTCCCTGCCCAACCATCCCGTGCTGGCGTTGCCGGCAGAGCGGATCGAAGATCTGATCCTGATATTGCGGTCGATGAATGTGTCCCGCGTCCATATTCATCACCTTGTCGGCATGGATATGGACATTCGCGGTCTGGTTCATCGCCTGGGTCTGCCGTTCGACGTGACGGTGCACGACTACTTCGCGATCTGCCCCCAGATGAACATGCTGCCCCGGCCGGACAGTCTTTACTGCGGCGAACCGGACACGGCCGCGTGCAACGCCTGCATCGCCACCCGGCCGTCGCACGGCGCGCGCGACATTCTTACCTGGCGCGCTGAGCATTCCTGGCAGTTCCTGGAAGCGGATCGCGTGCTTTGCCCAAGCGCCGACGTGATGTCCCGGCTGCGGCGGTTCGGTCTCGGCGCCAGGGCCGTGCTCGCGCCGCACGAGCCGGTCGAGGCGGGACCATGGCCGGCGCGTGTTTCGCGGCCGCGTAACGGTAAGCTCCGGATCGCGGTGCTCGGCGTTCTGGCAGACCACAAGGGTGCCCGGAGCGTTGCCTCGGTCGCCGAGGCGGTCGATCCGAAATCCACCGAAATTCACCTGATCGGCTACGCTGAAAGCAATTTCCCGAAGCAGGCGCTGAAGCGGTTGAAAATTACCGGGGAATATGATGACCCGGACCTGCCGGAGCTGATCCGGAAGGCCGCGCCCCATGTCATCTGGTTTCCGGCCGCGTGGCCGGAGACATTCAGCTACACGCTGAGTGCCGCCATCGCATCGGGCATTCCGATCGTGGCAACTGCTATCGGCGCTTTTCCGGAGCGGTTGGCCGGTCGCCCTTTCACATGGCTGGTCGAGGGGAACACATCCCCACAGGCGCTGATCGCCTTGTTCGAAAACATTCGGGCCACCCTGGCGCGCGACGCAGGTACGGGACCGTCCCGGCATCGTTCGGCCGTGAACGACTTCTACGCAGCAGAGTATTTGCGACCGGTCGAAGCGACAGCGGCGGCCCTTCCCTCGACACGGCCAATCCGCATGCGCGGCACGCCGGACCACCCCACCATCGCGGTGGTGCCCGAGCGTTACGATATCGGTTCTCCGACGCCCTGCGCCTATATCAGGCTTCTTCAGCCTCTCGATCATCCCGCCGCCGGTTCCGGTGCCCGCGTGCTGATGACGGACGCGAAATCCGTCCTGGACTACGACGTGGACATCATCGTTACGCAGCGATACGCG
>JARLIN010000418.1 GCA_031291715.1 Rhodopila sp.
CAGGCTTTGTTCCAGAGCGAACAGGCGGGCGACAGCCCCGAGACAGTGATCGACCAGTTCGTTCGGCACCGGCTGGGAAACCTCGAAGGCCAGGATGGTTTCGAGGATGGCCGTATTCCCGATGCCGAAGTCCCGCTGTTCACTCGGATCGTGCGGGAGGCGGTGCGGCGTCAGGATGCGATCGATCCAATGCTGGTGGACGCTCTGCCGGACGACTGGCCATTGGCCCGGATCGATCCGGTGCTGCGGGCGTTGATGCGCGCCGGTGCGGCGGAGCTGTCGATGACCGATGGGCCGCCGGCGAAGGTCGTGATCAACGAGTACCTGGATATCGCCAAGGGGTTCTTCACGGGTCCCGAACCCGGATTGGCCAACGCGGTGCTGGATCGGCTGGCGCGGTCGCTGCGGACGTCGGAGTTTTAAGGGGGCCGGCCGAAGACGCCCGCCCCCCTATTTGTCGAGACCTCTGTGCATCCGCATCGGGATATGGCGAAATATGGTTGGCCGGGCGTGTCCCCATGCGTACCAGGATAAGCGCGGAACGGAGCAATGCTCGCTTGGCCCTCGTCATGGCCCGGCCATCTGCGCTCAGACGGGTGCAGGGGGCAGCCAGCCGTGGGACATGCCCGGCCATGACCTATAGGGAGAAGCCCAAGCTCCATCCGCCCCCCTTATCCTGGCGCCAACGGCGTCGAGCCCGGCCATAACGATCCGACAATATCACCGTCTCCTCTCGGCGTCGCCTAAAGCGGTGCTGGGCTGGTATTGTCGATCCCACCCCACAATCTCCCGCACCAACCCGCGACCCTCTTGCACCGCCCCATCCCTCCGTGTATGAACGTCGTTGTTGCAAGTCATTCGCATTTGCAGATCACGGGAACTGCTGTATGCTCGTCAGCCTGCTCATCGTCTTCCGAGAGGCCATGGAGGCCGGTCTGATCGTCGGCATCGTCCTCGCCGCGACGCAGGGCGTCGCCGGCCGTGGCCGCTGGATCGCCGGCGGAATCGCGGCCGGCACCGCCGGCGCCAGCCTCGTGGCCGCCTTCGCGGCCGCCCTGTCCGATGCGTTCCAGGGCGCCGGCCAGGAAATCTTCACCGCCGCCATCCTGTGCTTTGCCGTCGTCATGCTCAGCTGGCACATCCTCTGGATGTCCTCCCACGCCCGCTCCATGGCCGCCGAATTCCGTGCGGTGGGACAGGCCGTCAGGCTCGGTCAACGCTCGCTCGCCGCCCTTGGCGCCGTCGTCGCGATCGCCGTGATGCGGGAAGGTGCGGAGGTGGTGCTGTTCCTCTATGGCATCGTCGCCGGGTCGCAGACCTCCGCGCTTTCATTGGCCAGCGGAGGCGTCGCCGGACTGGCGCTTGCCGCCGCCCTCTCCTGGCTGCTGTATCGGGGCCTGGTCATCATCCCGGTCCATCGCCTGTTCAGCGTCACAAACGGACTGATCGCGCTGCTCGCGGCCGGCATGGCCGGGCAGGCCGCAGCGACCCTGCATGGCGCCGATCTGTTGCCGGGCTGGGGCGAGCATCTTTGGGACACCAGCGCGCTGCTTTCCGACGACAGCCTCGTCGGGCGCAGCCTGCACGCCCTGATCGGTTATTCCGCACGTCCGTCGGGCATCCAGTTCGCGGCCTGGCTCGCCACGTTGCTGATGCTGGTGGTCGCGTCCCGCGTGATCGGCCGTCCGCGCCCGCGTTCGCTCGCCGCCGCGATGGTGCTGGCCGCATTGCTGGCCGCCGGCCCATCGGCTCGCGCAGACGAAGTGCCGACACTGGTGTTCCACAACCACCGCTTCGAGCCGGCCCGCATCGAAGTTCCGGCCCACGTAAAATTCCGCCTGCAGGTGAAGAACACCGACGACACCGCCGACGAGTTCGAAAGCACGTCCCTCAACCGCGAGAAGCTCGTTCCGCCGGGACAGACGATCACGGTTTTCCTCGGCCCGCTCGAGCCGGGGGAATATGAATTCTTCGGCGACTTCCATCAGGATACCGCCCAGGGCGTGCTGGTAGCGAAATGATCCGTATCACATCAGGACTGGCCACGGCACTGACCCTGCTGGCACCGCTTCGGGCGAATGCCGACTTTCATGTGGTTTCGCCCTACGAGATCGACCTTGGCGAGTTGGAGATCGAGCATAACGGCTCCGCCTCCTTTGACCGCAAGCCCGACAACAGCGGCGCCCAAAGCTACACGATCGAATTCGGCACCGGCTTGACCAGTTGGTGGCATAGCGAGCTCGAACTCGGCTTCGACCGCGATCCCGGCTTCAACGAGCCCACCAACCTGACGCAGGCCGTCACGGAAAACATGTTCCAGCTGACCGAGCCTGGGGCGCAGTTCGCCGATTTCGGTTTCTATGTCGAATACGGCCAGTCGCTGACAACGGGCCGGCATGCCGCACCCAACCAGGTCACGTTCGGACCGGTGATCGGCATGGATATCGGCCGCACCACACATATCGTGAACCTGTTCCTGACACGCGAGCTGGGGCCGGACCAGGACACGCACGGCCTGGATTTCAGCTACCGCTGGCAGAGCCGCTGGAACCTGTGGGCGCCGCTGTCGCCCGCGATCGAGATCTACGGCGACAGCGGCACGCTGGGCCGGTCCCCTCGTTTTTCGCAGCAGCAACTGCTTGTCGGACCGGTGGCGGTTGGGGCGCTCAGCCTGCATGATCTTGGCCTCGGCAATGCCGGTAAGGTGAAGTACGAAATCGGCTGGCTGTTCGGCGCCACACAGGCGACAGCCGAGGGCACACTGCGGTGGCGGCTGGAGCTGGAGATTCCATTTTAAACCGCCCTCAGGCTGCACAATCGGCCTGAAGGTGGTTTAATTCGCCGGCGCAGAAACCTGTGTCTCGCGCACGAGAAATCCCGGAACAGGGAAGCACCAGCAACAGGGAAGAACGACATGGGCCAAGATCTGAGAGCCGTGGCTGACGCGATCTTGCAAAGCGTAGTGTCGGGAAGTCCGCGCGTTCCGGGTGTCGTGGCGATGGTCACTGACCGGCAGGGCAATATCTACGAAGGCGCCGCCGGCAAGCGCATGCTCGGCCAGGACGCCGACATGACGACCGACACCGTGTTCGCCATCTTCTCCACCACCAAGGCCATCACTGGGACCGCAGCCCTGCAGCTTGTCGAACAAGGCAGGCTCGATCTTGACGCACCGGCAAAGACCTACGTGCCTGAAATCGCGAAAGTGCAGGTGCTGGAAGGCTTCGATGAAGCGGGCAAGTCGAAACTGCGCGCGCCCAAACGCGACATCACTACCCGCATGCTGCTGCTCCACACCGCCGGATTCGGGTACGAGTTCTTCAACGCCCGTTACCTCCGCCTTGTGCAGGAGCATGGTCAACTGAGCGTCGTCACCGGCACCAAGGCGGCTCTGCTCACGCCTTTGCTGTTCGATCCTGGCGACGCATGGGAATACGGTTCCAACCTCGATTGGGTCGGGCAGGTCGTGGAAGGCATCACCGGCAAGCGGCTTGGCGAGGTGATGCAAGAGCAAATCTTCGCACCATTGGGCATGACCAGCACGGCATTCAGCCTGACACCGGCGATGCGTCTCCGCCTGGCGGGGATGCATCAGCGCGAGGCCGATGGATCGCTCAGACCGCTGCCCGATTTCGCTCTGCCGCCGGAGCCGGAAGTCCAAATGGGCGGGCATGGCCTGTATTCGACGGTCGGCGATTATTGCCGGTTCATCCGCATGTGGCTGAACGACGGCGCGGGCGAGCACGGACGCGTCCTCAAGCCCGCGACCGTGCGGGCCGCCGAGAAGAACGGCCTTGGCGACAAGAAGATCAAGATGCTGCCGGGCGTTGTTCCCGCCTTGTCGAACGATGCGGAATTCTTCCCGGGCCTTTCGAAATCCTGGGCGCTGACATTCATGGTCAACGATGAGGACGCGCCCACAGGCCGCCCGGCAGGCTCACTCGGTTGGGCGGGGCTGGCGAACCTGTTCTACTGGATCGACCGCAGGACCGGCGTCGGCGGGTTCTGGGCGACGCAGATCCTCCCGTTCGCCGATCCGACATCGTTCCTTGGCTACATCGATTTCGAAACGGCGGTGTACCAGAGCCTGTCGGGCCGGAAGGCCGCATAGAGCATTTTCAGGCTGACCGTGCAGCCCGAAAATGGTCTGGCTCCTTGTTTGATCGCGTAGTTCACGCGCTCCGGACGTTCCGCCCGGCGCGATCATGCTTGAGAACGCGCTCACGAGGGACGGCCGTTCCGTTTCCGATCAGCGAACAGACGCTTCTCGGTCCGCACATTGCTTCTCGATCGCGGCAAGAAGGATGCACAGCGCGATCCCCTCGGACGCGGCCGTAACCTCCGCCAGCGACGGGAATGTCGGTGCGAGGCGCAAGTTGCTGTCGTGCGGGTCGTGTCCATGCGGCCAGGTGGAGCCGGCCGCGGTCAGCGCCAGACCCGCGTCTTTCGCCAGCGCGACGACCTGTTTCGCGGTGCCGGGCGTGGCGTCCAGGCTGATGAAGTAACCGCCCTCGGGTCTCGCCCAGGTCGCGGCGCCGGTGCCGGCCAGGCGGCTGTCCAGCGCGGCGATCACCGCGGCGAACTTCGGCGCCAGCAGGGCGCGGTGGCCGTCCATGTGGCGCATCAGCCCGGCTTCATTTTTCAGGAAGCGCACGTGCCGAAGCTGGTTGAGCTTGTCCGGGCCGATCGTTCGCTTGAACGCGCGGGCCAAATACCAGGCCACGTTGGCGGGGGAGGACGCAAAGAACGCCAGCCCCGCACCGGCCAGGGTGATCTTCGAGGTCGAGGCGAAGACAAACGCCCGGTCCGGGTTTCCGACCTCCGCGCAGGCGTCGAGGATGTTGGCGATGGTGTGCCGGTGCTCGGTCAGGTGGTGGACCGCGTACGCATTGTCCCAGAACAGGCGGAAGTCGGGCGCGCCGGTGCGCATGGCGGCAAGCCGGCGGACAGTCTCGTCGGAATACACGTCGCCGCTGGGGTTCGAGTATTTCGGCACGCACCACATGCCTTTGACGGACGGATCGGCGACCAGCGCTTCCACCGCGTCCATGTCCGGGCCATGGCCGGTCAGCGGAACGGGTAGCATGCGGATGCCGAATTCCTCGCACAGCGCGAAATGGCGGTCGTATCCGGGGACGGGGCAGATGAAGGCTGGCTTCGACCAGGGCTCGGTTGAACCCGGAACGCCCTTCAGTAGCGCCCAGACGATGCAGTCGTGCATCACCGCGAGGCTCGAATTGTCGGCCACGACGATCTGGTTGGGCGGCGCACCGAGCATCGGCGCGAAGAGGGCGCGGACTTCGGGAAGGCCTTGCAGGATGCCGTAGTTACGCGCGTCGTCGCCGGCCTCGGTGAAGAAGTCGCGATTGCCGGGGAAGGCCAACAGCTCGCTGGCAAGGTCGAGCTGGTCCGGCGCCGGTTTCCCGCGCGTCATGTCGAGTTTCAGGCCGCGCGCGCGGAACGCTTCGTATTCCTCGCGCACCTGGCGGCGCAAGGCTTGGAGGTCGGCATCCGGCAGATCGGCAATTCGGTTCATGGGGCCCCTCGGCATCGAGGCCCGCGCTCTACCGCGAAATCAGGCCGACGGTAACTGCTTTCAAACGCGATTCGGACATGTGTGGGAGGCAGCGATGCCGGATCGGCGCTATGCACGGGGTGAACAGTTGCATCCGCGGTCGGCCTCCGTCCTCAATCGCTCCCCTGCGGCGCACGGAACCCGCCAACCCCACGCTCGATCTCCGTCACATGCTTCGGCCGGAACCCGGTCGGGTCGGTCAACCCGCAGGAGTGGGCGATGATCTCCACCTCCTCCCGCACCTGTTGTGCATACCGCGCGACCCGCGCTGCCTTATCGGTCGGGTCCAGGCCGGCAATGAGCTTCGGCACCGAAGCCGTTACCCCGGTCGGACAATGCCCTGACCCGCACTTCATCGCCTGGATGCAGCCCAGGCTGAACATGAACCCGCGCGCCGAGGACACAAAATCCGCCCCCATGCACAGCGCCCACGCCACCTTGTCCGGCGTGATCAGCTTGGCGGAGGCGATGATGCGGATGCGGTCCTCCAGCCCATGCCGTTCCCGCGCCGCCGCCACCATCGGCAAGGCAAGGGTGATCGGCAACCCGACATAGTCGATCAGCGCGGACGGAGCGGCGCCGGTTCCGCCCTCCCCGCCATCAATCTGCACGTAGTCCGGGCAGCCTTCCGGATGGGTGACGCAATCCTCGAACCACGCCTCCAGGAACTCCGTGTCACCGGCGACGAATTTCACCCCTACCGGCTTGCCGGTGATGCCCCGGACCCGTTCGACGAACTGTCCGAGCTCCCTGACGTTGCCGATGTCGTGGTGGCGATTAGGGCTGATGCTGTCCCGGCCGACGGGGATGCCGCGGATGGCAGCGATCTCCTCGGTCACCTTGGCGCCGGGCAGGATGCCGCCTTTGCCGGGCTTGGCGCCCTGGGCGAGCTTGACCTCGAACATGCGGACCTGCTCGTGGGCGGCGATCTCGCGCAGCCGGGTCTCGGACAGGGTGCCGTCGGGGTTGCGGGCGCCATACTTGGCGGTGCCCATCTGCATGATGACGTCGCAGCCGCCTTCCAGGTGATAGGGCGCCAGGCCACCCTCCCCCGTCGCCATCCAGATGCCGGCGACCTTGGCACCGCGCGACAGCGCGGACACCGCGGCATGACTGAGTGCGCCGTAGCTCATGCCGCTGATGTTGAAGAAGCTGCGGGCGAAGTACGGCTGGCGGCAGGCGCCCGGCCCCTCGGACAGGCCGATCTGCTTGCCGGGATAGGGGCGCTTTTCCTCATCCAGCACCGGGAAGGCGGCGTTGCGGAAGACGAAGGCCGGCACGTTCTCGCTGCCGAAGCTGCGCAGGTTCGAAACGCCTTTGGCCGACCGATAGACCCAGCCGCGTTCGAGGCGATTGAAAGGGCGCTCGGACCAGTCCGGCAGATACTGGTATTGCCGCATGTATTCGCCGAGGGTTTCGGCGAAATAGCGGAAATATCCGATGATCGGGTAGTTGCGCAGGATCGTGTGCGCGGTCTGCCGGCGGTCGTGGACATACAGCGCGGCCAGGGCCAGCAAGATGATAGCGAGGAGCAGAAGCGCGAGCATGGGTGGTCATCTCCAGGGCCTGTCGTTGCCGTTTCCAGCCCCTTGCCGGACGATCCGATCACCGTTCCGTTACCCCGGCCTATACCGCATCGCCGTGCCATTTCGGAGAAAAATCGGGCGGATCAGGCGCCCGGCTTACGAACGGGCGCGAGGGGCCGCGATCCAAACGCCGGCGGCAGCGCGGCGGTGACCGGTTCGTCCGGCTGTGCCGCATCGGGTTGCCGGCCGGTCTTGTTGGGCTGGATGTAGGGCGAGGAGTCGAAATCGTCGTCCGGCTCGGTTTCCAGCACCCCCGTTAGGTTCGGCGTGAGGCCGTCGCCCAGGATGCCACCCGATAGGTCAAGATTCTCACCCACCACCACCGAGATGGAAACCGGGTTGACGATGCCGGCTTCCGACAACGCTGTGCTTGGATCTTCCCCTTCGTTCACCAGCACCGCGCGGATCGAGACCCGGTTGAAAGTGGAGAGTCTGTCCATCGGATTTTCGTTCATGCGGAGATCCATAAGTTCCTGTTATGTTCTTAGCGGAACCGGGCATGTTTGGCAACCGCCACCGCCGTTGACGCGGCACCTCCTACAGCCGTTCGCGGCCTGCCGCCGGCTGATCAGGTCAGCGATGCCGGCATCATCGCGCTCCACCATGATGTGGAAGTCACGATGCATCACGTATGGCGCTTATAACCGAGGAATAGCGGCCGATCCAAATGGATTGGCCCTCCCTACTCTTGACGGTCATGTAAGTATAAATCGCGCAGCCCGATCTGTGCGGCACCGCCAAAAACATGGCGGAGCGTTGACGGCCGATCCCTACCCGCGGTGGCTCATCAACCGGGCCTTATCCCGCTTCCAATCGCGGTCCTTGATGGCTTCCCGCTTGTCCTGCTTCTGCCGTCCCTGCCCAACCCCCAGCAGCACCTTCGCCCGCCCCTGGTCATTGAAGTGGATCTGCAACGGCACCAGCGTCGCGCCCTGCTTCGCCACCGCGCTCAGAAGCTGCACGATCTGCTTCTTCTTTAGCAGCAGCTTCCGTGGCGCCCGAGGTTCGAACCGCGACAGCACGCCACCCTGGTATTCGGGGATATAGGCATTGAACAGCCACATCTCCCCCTCCCGCTCGCCCGCCCAGGCCTCAGTCAGCGTCGCCCGTCCGAGCCGCAGCGACTTCACCTCCGGCCCCTTCAGCACCATGCCGGCCTCCATCGTATCCTTGATGGTATAGTCGAACCGCGCCTTGCGGTTCTGCGCCGCGATGCCGTGGGAGATCAGGCCCTTTTTCTTCGCTTCAGCCATGGAACGCTTTTTCCGTCATGGCCCGGCGCGGTCCGGACCATCTGAACCAGTAACATGCTACGTGCGATTGCCCGGACGGAGTCGGGCCACGGCGGCGATAAGACGACGGCTCCACAAAATCCCTCAGTTCAGTAACCCGACCTCGGTCATGGCCGCCTTCACCCGCGCCCGGGTCGGCTCCATGAGCGGGGCCAGAGGCAGCCGGCACCGCTCCGACGTCTTGCCCAGCAGCGAAGCCGCGTACTTCACCGGCCCCGGGCTGGTTTCGGCGAACAGCGCATCGTGCAGCGGCACCAGCCGGTTCTGGATCGCCATCGCGTCCTTCACCCGCCCTTCGGCCCACGCGTTCTGCATCTCGCTGCACAGCCGCGGCGCCACGTTCGCCGTCACGCTGATGCAGCCCACGCCGCCCGCCGCGTTGAACGACAACGCCGTATGATCCTCACCCGACAACTGGCAGAAATCGTCGCCGCAGGCCCGCCGCGTATGCAGCGGCCGCACCAGATTGGCGGTCGCGTCCTTCACCCCGATGATGTTCCGATGCTTGGCCAGACGCGCCATCGTGTCCACGCTCATGTCCACCACGCTGCGCGGCGGAATGTTGTAGATGATGATCGGCAGGTCCACCGCATCGGCGATGGCGGAGTAATGCAGGAACATCCCCTCCTGCGTCGGCTTGTTGTAGTACGGCGTCACGATCAGTGCCGCATCCGCCCCCGCCTCCTTGGCATGACGGGTCAGGGCAATCGCCTCTTCCGTGCTGTTCGAACCCGCGCCGGCAATCACCGGCACCCGGCCCTTCGCGACCTCGATGGCGATCTCCACCACCCGCCGGTGCTCCTCGTGCGACAGGGTTGGGCTTTCGCCGGTGGTGCCGACCGGAACCACCGCGCTTGTGCCTTCCTTGATCTGCCAGTCCACGAACTCGGCGTAGGCTTTCTCATCGACGGACCCATCTTCCCGCATGGGCGTGATCAACGCGACGAGCGATCCCTTGAACATATCCCCACTCCCGGAGCATTCTGGCGAAGACGCGAAAGCTAGGCGCGTGATGGATGCGCCGCAAGGCTTGGCTTGATACAAGATCACATGCGCGTCCCGATTCGCTCCGTCCTGACTGGCCTCGGCGTCCTGCTGGTCAGCCATGCGTACGCCCAGCCGCCCAACCCTCTGAACGCCGTCAAAGCCGACCGCTGGGAGGAAGCCCAGGCAGAAGCCGCCCGTGTCGCCGATCCGGTGGCCGAGAAACTGGTGCTGTATCTCCGCCTCCGCGCGCCTGGTGCCGCCACGGCGTCCGAGATCGCTGACTTCATGCAGCGCAACCCCGACTGGCCGGCACAGGCCATACTGGAACGCCGCCGCCAGGAGGCCATCGCGTCCGACCCCGACGATGCGGCTGTCCTCGCTCAGTGCACCCCCACGCCGACGCTTGCCACCGCGATACTCCGCTGCGCCGAGGCCACCGCCAACGCGGGCCGCACCGCCGACGCCAGCGCTCTGGCCCGCGCGGCCTGGGTGAACGCCATCGACTCCGCGACGGAGGAGGCTGCCTTCCTCCGCCGCTGGGGCGGCATCGCCACGACCGACGACCAATGGGCCCGGTTCCAGCGCCTGGCCTGGCTTTCCGATGCCTCGGCCGCCACCCGCCAGCTCGGCCGCCTCGACCCGGTCCATCGCGCGGCCGCCGAAGCCCGCCTCGCCGCCAAACGCGACGACCCGCGGACCGAGGCGTTGGCGGCGTCTCTCCCGGAAGCGCTGCGGTCGGACCCCGGCCTCACCCTGGACCGCGCCCGCGCCCTGCGCCGGACCGATCACGCCGCCGACGCCGCCGCGCTGCTCAATCACACAACCGACTCCGCCAACGCCACCGCGTTCTGGGGGGAGCGAAATCTGCTGGCCCGCAAACTGCTGCGCGACGGCGACGCCAAGACCGCCTATGCCGTCGTCGCCGCGCACGGCCAGACCGCCGAAGAAGTCGCCGCGGAAGCCGAGTTCCTGGCCGGCTTCATCGCCCTGCGCATGCTTCACGACCCCGCGCGCGCCGAGAAACACTTCCGCGCGCTTGTCGGCTCGCATGCCGCCATCACCCAGGGCCGAGCGCATTACTGGCTCGCCCGTACCGCCGCCGCCGCGGGGAAGGACCCGAAACCCGAATATGCCAAGGCTGCGGCATGGCCGACAACGTTCTATGGCCAACTCGCGGCCCTGGCGCTCGGTGACACCCAGGCCGCGCTGGACGCCCGTATCAAAAAACTGCAGGAGCCCTCCTGGACCCAGGACACCGCCATTGCCTTCACCGAGCATGAGGTCCTCCGCGCCGCCGCCTGGCTGATTGCCTGGGGCGATCCGTCGCGCGCCCGGGTGTTCCTGACGCGGATGGACGAGCTCGCCCCGATCCCAGCCGAACGCGCTTTGACCGCCGCATTCGCGCTGCATGCGGGGATGCCCGACGGTGCCGTTTTCGTCGCCCGCCGCATGGGCCGGGACGGATTGGTGCTACCGCGCGCCGGCTGGCCTGCGCCCTACGACCCCGCCACGCCGCCCGATCCGGCGTTCTCATTGGGGATCATGCGGCAGGAAAGCAGCTTCGACGTCGCCGCCGTCAGCCCCTCGGGCGCACGCGGGCTGATGCAGCTCATGCCGCCCACGGCAACCACGGTGGCGAAACAACTCGGCATCCCCGCCTCGGTCCCAGCGTTGACGGTCGATGCCAGCCACAACATCCGTCTCGGCACCGCCTATTTGCAGGAGGTCCTGACGCGCTTCGACAACTCCCTGCCTCTGGCCGCCGCCGCCTATAACGCCGGTCCGAACCGCGTGGCGCAATGGATCGGGGACAACGGCGACCCACGCACCGGCCCGATCGACATGGTTGACTGGATCGAGCTGATCCCCGTCGGCGAAACCCGCAACTACGTCCAGCGGGTGATGGAGAACGTGGTCATGTACCGTGCCGCCCGCAATGATCCCACACCGATCCTCTCGAACACACCGTGGACCCGGTGAGCGTGATGGCCATGACGGGAATGGCCGGGTCGCTCACCCATACACTGACCGCCTGGGACGGCCTTAAAATCCACGTACGGGAATGGCACACCGGCGACCACCTGCCGCCGATCCTGTGCCTTCCCGGCCTGGTCCGCACGAGCGCCGACTTCGAAACCCTCGTGCCAGGCATCGGCGCCGGCCGCAGGGTCATTGCCATCGATTACCCCGGCCGGGGTGCCTCCGGCCGCGCCCGCGACGTGAACCGCTATGCGCCGGAGGCCTGCGCCCGGGACGTCATCGACGTCTGCGCCGCGCTGCACATCCACCATGCGGTGGTGATCGGCACCAGCTTCGGCGGCCTGCTCGCCATGGGCCTGGCCGCCGCGCGCCCCGGTCTGGTCCGCGCCGCGATCCTGAACGACATCGGCCCCGACATCGGCACGGACGGCGCCGATTATGTCCGCGGGTTCGTCGGCCACGACCCCGCGCTGGAGAGCCTGGACGCCTGCATCGCTTTCCTTCGGACCAACCTGCCGCCGCTGTCGCTGGACACCGACTTCGCCTGGCGCCGCATGGCCGAACTCACCTACGCCCCAGGCATCGACGGGCGGTTCCACCCGGTCTGGGACACACGCATCGTCCAACTGCTGAACGCCCCGACCCCCGACCTGTGGTCCCTGTTCGGCGCGCTCTCCCACGCCCCCATCCTGCTGGTGCGCGGCGCGGTCAGTAACATCCTGCTGGCGAACACCGTCACCCGCATGCAGGCAACCCGCCCCGACATGCGGGTCGTTACTCTTCCTGATATCGGCCACGCACCAATTCTGACCGAACCGCCCGCCCTTGCCGCGATCACAACCTTTCTGGAACAAAACGCGTGAGGCCCGCTCGATTCATCGCCGCCGGCTTCGGCACCGGCTACGCCCCCCGCGCCGCTGGAACGGTCGCATCCGCCGCAGCCGTGATAATCGGCGCCGCCCTGCTGTCGCTGTCCCCCGCGGCGCTGGCTTTCGCCGCCTTGCTGGCCACCGTCGGGGGCTATTTCGCCGTGAAAC
>JARLIN010000419.1 GCA_031291715.1 Rhodopila sp.
GGCGCCGGCGCGGTCGACGTACAGCAGGCCGATGCCACGCGCTGCGGCGGTATCACGGGGTTCCTGGCGGCCGGAACGCTCGCCCACGCTCATCACATCGATCTGTCTGGGCATTGCGCGCCTTCGCTGCATTGCCACGTCGCCTGTGCGGTGCCTCGGTTGCGGCACCTTGAATACTTCCACGACCATGTGCGGTTGGAGGCAATGCTGTTTGACGGCGCTGCCGAACTACGCGACGGGGTTATCGCGCCGGACCTGAGCCGGCCTGGTATGGGTCTGACGCTGAAGGCGGCCGATGTGGTCCGGTTTGCGTTATGACTGCATCCCGCCAAGCGTTGCAATCGATGCTGGACCAGTTGGACGCGCTGCAGATCGAAGCTGATCGTTGCGCGGCGACGGTTCGGGCCGCACGCCGGCTGAACCGGGGTTCGGCGCTGCTTGCGGCGTCGGTGCTGATGGACAGCGCGGTGGAACACTATCGCGGCAACTTCACCAATCGGGCCATGTATACGCCGTTGCTGATATCTGTTCTGACGCTGGCGATCAGCGCGCATGGCACGACGGACCGGCGGCCCGCTAGCCATCGGGTGCGTCACGGCATCGCTGTCGCGGCTGCGGCGACCGGGTTGGCCGGCACCGCGTTCCATATCCGGAACGTGTTAAAACGACCGGGGCGGCTGGATTGGCAGAACCTGTTCTATGGCGCGCCGGTCGGCGCCCCGATGGCGATTCTGCTGGCGGGTCTGCTTGGGAGCGCAGCGGAATGGGTGCGCGATACGCCAAACCATATGCCGCCGCGCCTATTTGGGATTCCGGCCGGGCGGGCGCTCGCTGCGCTCAGCGGCCTCGGGCTGTTGTGCACCAGCGGCGAGGCAGCGTTGCTGCACTTTCGCGGCGCGTTCCACAACAGGGCAATGTTCGCGCCGGTGACATTGCCGCCCATCGGTGCGGCGTTGCTGTTGAACGCGGCCGTCGCGCCGAAATGCCGGGAGCGCTGGCTGACCCGAGTGTGGCTGCAACTGATCATGCTGATGGGACTGACGGGCGTCGGGTTCCATGCCTGGGGCATTCACCGCGCGATGGGCGGGTGGCGAAACTGGAGCCAGAATGTTGTGGACGGGCCGCCACTGCCAGCGCCGCCCAGCTTTACCGGCCTGGCTTTGGCCGGACTCGCCGCGCTCGGACTGCTGCGGGACCACGAGGATGCCTGACCGCTATCCCGGCTACGATGTGCTGGCAAAACGCCACACACCCTCCTGGAACGAGCAGACCCGCAGGGTTATCGACCGAAGGTTGGCGGTGCCTCGAACGCCACGCTTCCTCTCCGACCACGAATTCGCAACGGTGCAGGCGATTGCCGCGGAGGTCGTGCCACAGCCGGTGCACCGGCCGCCGGTTCCGGTGGCGGCGCTGATAGACGCGAAACTGCTGGACGATATCCAGGACGGCTTCCGCGCCGCGGACATGCCGCGGCAACGGACAGCGTGGCTGCGTGGTTTGCAGGCGCTGGATGCCGAAGCCCAGGCGGCGCACGGGGCGGCATTCCGGGCACTGACGGCGGAGCGGCGATGCGACCTTCTGTTACAGATGAAACAAGGTGCCCTGAAGCACGATTCATGGGGCGGCATGTCCCCGGTAAATTTTTTCAAGCAGCGCCTGCTGCACGACATCGTGGAGGCGTACTGGTCGCACCCGACGGCCTGGAACGAGATTGGCTGGGGTGGTCCGGCCAGCCCGCGTGGCTATGTCCGCATGGGCTACGACGAGCGGGACCCTTGGGAAGCTGCCGAGGCGCACGGGGATGCCGATGCAGCGTCCCGAAAGAACCGCCATGTTGGCTGATCCGCTCGCGGAACCGCGCGGCAAGGACGGTCGGGCACCGGATGTGTTCCGCCCCGGCGGCTGGGTGCCGATGCGGCAATACCGCGAGTCCGAGCCGGTCGATTTCCTGATCGTTGGCACCGGCGCGGGTGGCGGTACGCTCGCCTGCCGGCTGGCAGAAGCGGGGTTCTCGGTGGTCGGGCTGGATGCCGGACCGTGGTTCCGGCCGCTTGACGATTTCGCCTCCGACGAAGCAGAGCAGAGCAAGCTTTACTGGACCGATGACCGTATTTCGACGGGCGCCAACCCGCTCCAGCTTGGCTCGAACAACAGCGGGAAGGCGGTGGGTGGGAGTACCGTCCATTTTGCCATGGTGTCGCTGCGGTTCCGCCCGGAGTGGTTTCGCGCGCGTACTCTGCTGGGGTATGGCGCAGACTGGCCGATCGACTGGCGGGAGATGTGGTCATACTACGCCGAGGTCGAGCAGGCGCTGAAGATCGCTGGGCCGATCAGCTATCCTTGGGGTCCGAAGCGTCCGCGGTACCCGTATCGCGCCCACGAGCTGAATGCTGCTGCGCTCGCCCTCGCCGAAGGCTGCGAGAAGCTGGGCGTAGCGTGGAGCGAGACGCCGCTGGCGACGCTCTCCGCACCGCGTGGACTGGCACATCCCTGCGTCTATCGCGGCTTTTGCGTTACCGGTTGCTCCACCAATGCCAAGCAGAGTGCGCTAGTCACCTGGATCCCGCATGCCGTGGCAGCCGGTGCGGAACTCCGTGATTTGTCCATGGCGGGGCGGATCGAGGTCGATGCGGCCGGGCGAGCCGTGGGTGTGCATTATTTTCGGGAGGACGCTTGGCACTTTCAGCAGGCGCGGAACGTGGTGGTCGCGGGCTATGCGATCGAGACGCCGCGATTGCTGCTGAATTCCACTACCGACCGCTATCCAGACGGGTTGGCCAACAGCTCTGGCCTGGTTGGACGTTATCTGACTGTGCAGGCGAACCAGGCGGCGTGGGGGCTCTCGAAGCGGGAGATCCGGTCGTACAAGGGACCGCCGTCGCTGGCTCTGACGGAGCACTGGAACTACGACGACCGGAAGGATTTTTTCGGCGGCTATTGCTATATGAGCCAGGGTCCGTTGCCGCAGCTTTGGGCGAACACGCTGGCCACTGCGCGTGGTCTGTGGGGCGCGCCGCTGATGGAGGCGATGGAGAACTACAACCACCAGGTCGGCCTGAAGATCGTCGGTGAGATGATGCCACAGGCCAACAATAGGGTCACGCTGGCGGACGATAAGGACCAGTACGGGTTGCCGATCGCGCGCGTCGAATACGCTTGGTGCGACAACGACCGGAGGCTGATCGACCACGCGCTCGACTTCATGACGCAGGCGCTGCAGGCGATCGATGCCTCTGACATCTGGCAACAGACTGACGACACCTGTCACATAAACGGCACTGCACGGATGGGTATCGATCCGCGCACCAGTGTGGTCGACGCCGACTGCCGAAGCTGGGACATCCCAAATCTGTGGATCTGCGACGGGTCGGTGTTTCCGACGGTCGGCGGGGTCAATCCGTCCTTGACGATCCAGGCAATTGCCTGCCGCACCGCCAACCGGATCCGCGCGCTGGCAGCGCGGGGCGAACTGGAAAGGCGAGCCCATGTCTGAACCGATGCGCAACAAAATTGTGGTCGTCACCGGCGGCAGCGCCGGCGTCGGGCGCGCGACGGTCGGGGCGTTTGCCCGTGCCGGCTGGGATGTCGGCATCATCGCGCGTGATCCAGAGCGGCTGAAACGGGCGGCAGACGCCGTGCGGGCGGCCGGCCGAAGCGTCTGTATCGTCTCGGCCGATGTGGCGGACGCCGCCGCGGTGGAAGACGCTGCCGCCCGTATCGAGCAGGCGCTGGGGCCGATTGATGTCTGGGTGAACAATGCTATGGCGACGGCGTTTGCGCCTGTCGCCGCTTTGACGCCCGAGGAGATGCTGCGCGCAACCCAGGTCACCTATCTGGGGCAGGTGCATGGCACTATGGCGGCGTTGCGGCGAATGCGTGATCGCAATCGCGGCACGATCGTCAATGTCGGATCGGCTTTGGCGTATCGCGCGATCCCGCTGCAGTCGGCCTACTGCGCTGCTAAGTTTGCCGTCCGTGGTTTTACCGACGCGCTGCGGTCGGAGTTACTGCATGACGGGCTGCGCGTGCGCATCACGATGGTGCATCTGCCGGCGCTGAACACGCCGCAGTTCGACTGGGCCCTGAATAAGATGAAGCGGCGACCGCAACCGATGCCGCCGATCTTCCAACCCGAAGTGGCCGCGCGGGCGATCCTGTTTGCGGCGACACATCGCCGGCGGGAGGTCTGGGTCAAATGGCCGACGTTCAAGGCCATTCTGGCAAATGCGGTGGTGCCGTGGGCTCTGGATCGGTACCTCGCCAGGCAAGGTTACGATGGACAGTTGACGACGGAACCGGCGGCGCCCGATGCGCCGGTCAATCTGTTTCATGCGCCGCTTGGCGACTGGAGCGCGCACGGGCGTTTCCCGGCGCGTGCGCCGAGCGGAGGCTGGCGAAAGCAGCTCGAACGTTACAATGTCCCACTGACCTTGGCTTTGCTCGCCGTCACCGCCTGCGGCGCGTGGTTGCTTGTGCGGTCCACCGGGCCGAAGCGGATGTGAGTTCATCGGATTTGAACGGAGAAGTCCCATGCAATCCAAGCTCGTCAACGACGGTCCGCAGAAGACTTACGTATTGGTGCTCGAATCTGGCGACGAGGCCGCCAGCAGCATCCAACGTTTTGCCGTGGAGCGGGACCTCAGCGCCGCGCAGATCACCGGCATCGGCGCCTTCAGCGACGCCGTATTGGGTTTCTTCGATTGGGACAAGAAGGACTACCGGAAGATCCCGATACGAGAGCAGGTCGAAGTGGTTTCGCTGGTGGGCGATGTCGCGCACGGGCCCGACGGCAAGCCGGCTCTGCATCTGCATGCGGTCGTTGGCCGGTCGGATGGGATGGCGATGGGCGGCCACCTGCTCGAGGCGCATGTGCGCCCGACACTTGAAGTGGTGCTGACCGAATCACCGAAGCATCTGCACAAACGCAAGGATCCCGAGAGTGGACTGGCGCTGATTGTGCCTCAGGAATGACGGCAGGCCGGCTCTGGCCAGCTTCTTCTTGTCACGATCCCGCGCGGCGGCAACCCTTCAATCGTGTGTTGGTTGAAGGTGTGCCGCGCCATTCCGACGAGGCTGTGAGCAGGTGAGTTCCGCGACGCATGGCAGCGATCTTCTCGCCGGCAGCGAATCTTGCCGCGAAGCTTGGACTGATCGGTGCGGCGGGACTGGTGCTTGGCGGGATGAGTTGGTGGTGGCTCTGGCCACGCACCGATTACGTTCGCCATAACAGTTGGTTTGTGGAGCAGCCCGTGCCGTTCAGCCATCAACATCACGTGGCCGGCCTGGGAATCGACTGCCGGTTCTGCCACACGACCGTCGAGACCGCCGGGGATGCGGGCATGCCGCCGACATATACTTGCATGACCTGTCATTCCCAGGTCTGGACGAATGCCGCCATGCTGGCGCCGGTGCGCGAGAGCCTGGCGAACAACACGCCGATTCCCTGGCGTCGTGTCACCGATCTTCCTGACTATGTCTACTTCAATCACAAGATCCACATCGCCAAGGGCGTCGGTTGCGAGAGCTGCCACGGCACCATGCAGGACATGCCATTGAGCCAGAAGGCGCGGAGCCTGACCATGGGCTTTTGTCTGAATTGCCATCGCGATCCCGCCCCCAACCTGCGTCCGCCGGAGGCGATCTACGACACCGACTGGCAGCGGACGCCGGACACGCCGTCCCCGGCGGCTCTGGCCCAGCAGTACCATGTCGGTGGCCGCACTCTGACGGATTGCTCGATATGCCATCGATGAACGGTCAATGGCGCGGTCTCGACCGGCTTTCGCGTGACCCGGCGTTCGTCGCGCGCGCCTCGGCCGAGTTTCCGCAGCTTGCCGCGGCCCTAGCGGCGCCGCGGAACCGGCGCGGGGTGCTGAAGCTGATGGCGGCCGGCCTGGCACTGGCCGGTCTGGGTGGATGCGACGACGGTGCCCCCGGCGGGGTGCTGATTCCGCCTGTCCTGCCGCCCACCGATACAGTTTCGGCCGGTAGTCATCTGTTCGCCACGGCCAGCGTCGGCGGTGGTTATGCCAATGGCATCCTGGTCCGCCATGTCAACGGACGTCCGATCAAGGTTGAGGGCAATCCTGCGCATCCCGCCAGCCTGGGTGGCACCAGCGCGATCGGCCAGGCCGAGGTCCTGGGATTTTACGACCCGGACCGCAGCCGCGGTCTGACACGCGATGGGGAACCGCAGGCGTGGTCCTCGCTGCTGACGGCGCTGGCGGCCCAGCGCCAGGCAATGGGCCAATCGCACGGCGAGGGTTTCCGCATTCTGACTGGCTCCACGACCTCACCCACGCTCGCGCGTCAGATCATCGCACTGAAGCAACTTTATCCGGGCGTGCGGTGGCATCGGTGGGAGCCGGTGTCGCGCGATGCCGTCCGCGCCGGCGCGATACTCGCCTATGGCCAGCCGGTCGAACTGGTGCCGAAACTCGATGCTGTCGATCTGCTGCTGACGATTGACAGCGACCTGTTTGACGGTGCGCCAGGGCATCTGCGGTTTGCTCGCGATTTTGCTGCAAGGCGGAACCCGACGCGGACGGATCGAATGAACCGAGCGTATGCGATCGAGCCGACGCCGACGTTGATGGGGGTGGCGGCGGATCATCGCTTCATCGCCGGGCCGCGCGATCTGGCCCGGATCATACCGGCGCTGGCCGCCTGGCTACTCGGTGGGGAGCCTTCGGCCGACATGCCCGCCTGGTTCGCACCGCTGGTCGGGGACATGAAGGCGACGCGTGGTCGGTGTTTCGTCCATGCCGGGCCAGACCAACCAGCGGGTGTGCACGCACTGGTCCACGCGATGAACGAGGCGCTGGGCGGCCGCGGCCAGACCTACGACCTGATCGCGCCGGTGGAGGCGGACCCGGTTAATCATGGCGCCTCGCTGCGGAGCCTGATCGACGACATGACTGCCGGGCGGGTGACGACGCTGGTGATCATCGACAGCAACCCGGTGTTTACGGCGCCGGGGTTCGGCGATGCCCTCACGCGCGTGGCCGTCTCGATGACTTTGGCTGACGGCTCCTCCGAAACCGCTGCCAAGACACAGTGGAGCCTCCCCGCTCGGCATGGTTTCGAGGATTGGAGCGATGCCCTTGCGTACGACGGGACGGTGACGCTGCTGCAGCCGCAAGCACGGCCGCTGTACGACGGCATCAGTCCGCATTCTCTGCTGGCGCTGTTCGCGGCGCCGGAGGAGGTGTACAGCCGTGATGTGGTCCGCCAGACCCACGGTCTGAATGACCAGCAGTGGCACGATGCGCTGGCGGCCGGGCTGGTGGCCGGCACGCAGGCCGCCCCGACTGATGTCGCGCTGAAGCCGATCCAGGCGCCAGTAGGAGGGGCAATGGCGGCGCCGGCGCAGCAGGACATCACGCTTCTGGTCCGCCCCGATCCGCATATTTGGGATGGTCGCTACGCCAACAACGCGTGGCTGCAAGAACTGCCGCGGCCGCTGACGAAGCTGACCTGGGACAATCCGCTGCTGGTTTCGCCCGCCATCGCCGAGCGGCTGAAGCTCCTAAATGGGGATCGGGTGACGGTGGCGAACGGTGCTACAGAGGTGACCTTGGCGGCGTGGATCATGCCCGGCCAGGCGCCGGAGTGCGTCGTCGCGCTACTGGGCTTTGGCCGTACCGATGTGGGGATGGTAGGTCAAGGGGTTGGATACGACGTCTATCCGTTGACCGCGGGCAGCGGCCCGGTGTTGCTGCACAAGGCCGGCGGCCGCGACGTGCTGGCGTCCACTGAACGTCATGACCCGATCTTTGCCGACGCCGGCGAGTATGTGCATCACGGCACCCTGGCCGCGTTCAAGGCCGATCCGGCTTTTCTGGGCAAACCGGCGTCCCAGCCGCAGGAGTACAACCGGAGGCCTACCGGCCCGGCCGCCTGGGGCATGAGCATCGACCTGAATGCATGCATCGGCTGCAACGCCTGCGTCGTCGCCTGCATGGCGGAGAACAACATACCGGTCGTCGGCAAGCAGCAGGTGATCCATGAGCGGGAGATGCACTGGCTTCGCATCGATCGTTACTACGAAGGCAGCCCGGAGGCGCCGGACATGTTTTTCCAGCCGGTGATGTGCCAGCACTGCGAGCGGGCGCCGTGCGAGATCGTCTGCCCCGTCGGTGCCACCGTGCACGACGAGGAAGGCCTCAACGTCATGGTTTACAACCGCTGCGTCGGCACTCGATTCTGCTCCAACAACTGCCCCTACAAGGTGCGGCGTTTCAACTACTATGCCTTCGCCGCCGAAGAACGCCGCCCGGCCGTGGCGCGCAATCCCGAGGTCACCGTCCGCGCCCGCGGCGTGATGGAAAAATGCACCTTCTGCCTGCAACGCATCGCCGCCGCGCGGATTGACGCCGACTCCGATAACCGCCCAGTCGGTGCCAATGAGGTCCAGACTGCCTGCCAGGCCGCCTGTCCCACCCAGGCATTCACATTCGGCAATATGGCGGAAGGGGGACAGGTCGTGGAACGCAAGAAGAGCCCGTTGACCTACGCCTTGCTCGGCGACCAGGACACTCGGCCCCGCGTGACTTACGAGGGTCGGATACGCAACGCCAGTTCGGGTGCCGGTGCATGACGCCATTCGATCCCGTCGCGCTGCCGGGCAGCAACAATCCCGACATGACCGACCACGTGTCGGGCATCGCCCTGCGAGCGAACGCATTCGGCTGGTGGCGGATCGCCACCGTCCTGCCGGCGGCGCTAACCAGCGGATTGATTGGGTCGATCCTGTATCTGTTCTTTGCTGGGGTCGGCATCTGGGGCATCGACTGGCCGGTCGCCTGGGGCTTCGCCATCATCAACTATGTCTGGTGGATCGCCATTGCCAGCGGCGGCACGTTCATTTCGGCACTGTTCTTTCTCACCCGGTCGGAGTGGCGCAACTCAATCAACCGGATCGCCGAATCAATGACGCTGTTCGGCGCCGCATGTGCCGGGATCTATCCTATTCTGCATCTGGGCCGACCGTGGTTTTTCTACTGGCTGTTCCCCTACCCGAACACCATGGATCTCTGGCCCCAGTTTCGCAGTCCGTTGCTTTGGGATTTCTTTGCCATCCTGACCTATGTGACGTCGTCGGTAATGTTCTGGTATCTGGGTCTGCTGCCTGATCTCGCGACGCTGCGCGACCGGGCGCCGACTCGCGGCAAGCAGGTCGTGTATGGCGTGATGGCGCTGGGCTTTCGTGGCACCAGCAGCCAATGGCGCCATTATCGCGTGCTTTACGGCGTGCTGGCAGCGATCATGGCGCCGTTGGTATGTTCGGTCCACAGCATCGTCGGGCTGGATTTTGCCGGCGCCGCCACCGTGGGGTGGCATTCGACCATGTACCCGCCGTTCTTCATCTTCGGCGCCTTTCTGTCTGGTTTCGCCACGGTCCTACTGCTGATCATCCCGATGCGTCGCCTACTGCGGCTGGAGCGCTATATTACCGGGCGCCATCTGGACGTGATGGGGCGCCTGCTGCTGACCAGCAGTCTGTTCGTCGGCTACGCCTATATCATGGATGCCTTCAACACCTATTACGGTGGTGAAAAGGCCGAGATCACGATGTTTCAGGAGAAACTGTTCGGCTATTACGCCGGCATCTACTGGGCTACCGTGCTGTTCAACGTGCTGCTGCCGCAGCTTCTGTGGTTCGCCGCGATCAGGCTGAACGAGCTTGTGGTTGCGCTGGTCTCAATCGGGGTCATTGTCGGCATGTGGTGCGAGCGCTTTACGATCGTTGTCGTCAGTCTGCACCGTCCCCGCCTGCCGTCCGCCTATGGGCTGTACCATGCCACGATCTGGGACTGGCTGACGATGTTGGGGACGGTCGGGTTCTTCGTCTTCGGCATTCTGCTTGTTGTTCGGCTGATTCCGGTCATTTCGATGTTCGAGATGCGCGAGATCCTTGCGCCGCGGCGGCCATGAAGACCCTTGTCGCAAGTTTTGCGTCCGAGGCGCGACTGGTTAAGGCGTTGCCAGGGCTGCGGCCCCTTGGCGTGGTGGAAACCTATACTCCGCAAGCCCTGGAAGACGATCGGTCGTCGATCCTTCCGCTGGTCGTGCTGGTCGCCGGCCTGGTGGGTGCCGTTTGCGGTTTCGGTATGCAGGTCTATGCCAACATGATCGGATATCCGATCGACATCGGCGGGCGTCCCGAGTTCTCCTGGCCGGCGTTTGTTCCGATCGCATTCGAGATCGGTGTCCTGTCCGCCGTGTTGGCGGGCTTCGTCGGCTTCCTGGTCGTCAATCGTCTGCCCCGACTGTATGACCCGGTTGACGAAGCGAGCCTGATGCGTGGCGCCACGCGCGATCGCTGGTGTGTTTCCATCCGCACCGAAGAGCTGGATCGCGCGCACACGTTGCTGCGCGAGCTTGCCGCCGACAACGTAGAGGAACTGCCGGCATGAGCCCGCGTGGCGCCTTGACGTTGTTCACGGTCCTGGCGCTGCTGTCGGGCTGTGATGATATGACGGTGCAGCCCAAGGCCGGCGCCTGGTCTCCGGAGGCCACGCTGGTGACGCCGCCCCAGGACACCGTTGCATGGGGTGATGCCGCGTTGAAGCCGCCGCCGCTGACCCTGGCATTGCTGCAACGGGGACAGCAACGATTCCGCATCGATTGCACCCCGTGCCATTCCGAACTGGGGGATGGCAACGGCATGGTCGTGCAGCGCGGCTTCCCAGCGCCGCCGTCCTATCACATCGACCGGCTGCGGCAGGCGCCGACGCAACATTTCTATGACGTCATGACAGACGGCTATGGCGCAATGTACTCGTTCGCCGGCCGGGTATCGCCGCCGGACCGCTGGGCCATCGCCGCCTACATAAGGGCACTGCAGTTGTCACAGCATCCGCCGGCGACTGCCGTGCAGACGTCGCGATGAACGCAGCCCGTCTGGCCTGGATTGTTGGTGGCGCTGCCCTGCTGGCCTCGCTGATCGGCGCGATAGTGCAGCCGCGGGCATTCGCGTTCGCCTGGCTGGCGGCAGTCACGACATGGCTGCGCTGGCCGCTGGGGTGTCTGGTGCTGCTATTGGTTCATGGGCTGACGGGCGGACGCTGGGGCGTCACCGTTCGGCAGGGTCTCATGCAGGGGGTCCGCGTCGTGCCCCTGCTGCTGCCGGCGATCATTCCGCTGCTGTTTGTGTTGTCCGATCTGTACCCCTGGCTGCGCGCAGGCGAGTCTGCCCGTCTAGACAATGGGTTCTACCTCAACGCGCCGTTTGCCGCGGGGCGTTGGATCTTCTACCTGGTGGTGTGGTTCGGGCTGGGTGCGGTGGCGACGGGCCGGCTGCGCCGCAGTGAATCATTGACGGCGATTTCCGCGCCCGGCCTGATCCTGCTGGGCCTGACCGTCAATTTCGCCGCCATCGATTCGATCATGGCGTTGGATCCGCAGTTCAACTCCGGCGCGTTCGGCATGATCAACGCCGCGGAGAGCGGTTTGATCGCCCTGGCCGTCGCCATCCTTGCTACCATGCTGTGCGGGCCGGTTCCCCAGGCCGAACGGGACGACCTGGGGAAGCTGCTGCAAAGCCTGCTGATCCTGTGGGCCTATCTCGATTTCATGCAGTTGCTGATCGTCTGGCAATCCGACCTGCCGAAGGAGGCCGCCTGGTACTTGGCCCGATCGACTGGCTGGTGGGGTGCGCTGGCAGGATTGACCGCGGTGGCGCATTTTCTGCTGCCGTTTTCGGCCCTGATGATGCCGCGCGTTCGTAGGTCCCGGCGCGGGCTGATCGCGACAACGACGCTGCTGATCGTCATGGCGGTCATTCGCGGCTGGTGGCTCGTATTGCCGGCGCATGAGCGCGGTATCGGCTGGATCGACGTAGCGGCAGTCCTGGCCTTCGGCGGCATTTCGGTCGGCCTGATGCTCCGCGGCCCGGCTCCACGCTGGTGGATGACACATGCCTGAACCAGTGCTTTCGCCCGCGCGCTACGAATCGGCTGACGCCACATCGCGCGCCGCGTCGATCGCATTCCCGGCGATCCTGGCCGGCCTGCTGCTGTCGGTGCTGCTGGTGTGGTGGATCTATCCTGCGACAACTGTCGATCGCCGCCTGCCGTCACCGATCCCGCAGTATCCGCCGCCGCGGCTGCAATCCGATCCAGCCGCCGATATGCAGAAATTCCGCGAAGCCGAACTGGTCAGGCTGAACAGCTTCGGCTGGGACGATCGGGCAAAAGGCCTCGGTCATATCCCGATCGATGACGCCATGCGTCGCATTGCCGCCTCCGGAATCCCGGACTGGCCGAAATGATGAGGCTGGCCCTGCTGCTGATGCTGCTGTGGTTCCCGTGTGCCGACGCGGCGACCGATCTTTCGAGCTTTGCCTATGACCAGCATCCCGGTGCGCAACTGCCGCTGAGGACGCTGTTCAAGGATGGGTCCGGCCGGGTGTTGAGCCTCGGGCAGGCGCTGGCGAATCGTCCGACGATCCTGGCGCTGGGATATTTCCATTGTCCGAACCTGTGCGGCCTGGTCCGCAACGATCTGATGAATGCACTGGGCCGCCTGGACGCGCCCGCGAATTACAGCCTGGTCGTGCTGTCGATCGATCCCTCGGAGACGCCGGCCGATGCGCGCTCCGCCCAGGAGGCCGATGCCGCCCGCTTCGAGCCGGCCGCCGGCGGGCATTACCTGACCGGGTCCGCAGAAGCGGTCCGGTCCGTTACCGACGCGGTTGGTCTTCGGGCGCGGTTTGATGCGGAAGATAGACAGTTTCTGCATCCCGCGGGCCTGGTTTTCCTGACCTCCACCGGGGCTGTTTCCGGCTATCTGCTTGGTCTAGGCTACCAACCGAGCGACATTGGGCTGAACATCACGCGGGCGGCCAGTGGGGTTGCCGAGCGCGCACTGCCGATCCTGTTGCTATGCTTTCATTACGACCCCACGACGGGTCGCTACACACTGGCGATCCTGCGGGTGGTGCAGCTGGGCGCCGCGATCACGGTCATGGTCGTCGCAGGAATCGTGATGCTGGCGCTGCACCGTGAACGGCGGTCGCAATGAAACTGACACTGCCACTCGCTGCCAGTACGGGCGCCGAGACCGATGACCTCCTGCTTGGCCTAGTTGGCGTATCGATTGCCGTGCTGGCCTTGGTGTTCGGGCTGATGGGCTTCTACATTATCCGCTACCGGCACAACAGTCCGATCGACCGCGGCGCGCTTGAGGAAAAGTCGTTTCGCTTCGAAATTTCCTGGACGATCGCCACGCTGGTGGTGTTCTTCGGCCTGTTCATCTGGGGATCGGTGATCTATGTCCGCCAGTTCCAGCCAACTGGCAACGCATTGAAAATCTATGTCATCGCCAAGCAGTGGATGTGGAAGATCGAGCACGCGGGTGGGCAGCGTGAGATCAATGCGCTGCATGTGCCGATCGACACGCCGGTTGAGCTGGTTATGACGTCCGAGGATGTCATCCATGACTTCTTTGTCCCGGTCTTTCGGGTCAAACGCGACGTGCTGCCGGGACAGTACGAAACCCTGCGGTTCCGCGCGGATCGCGCCGGCACGTACCATTTGTTCTGCTCGCAGTTCTGCGGCACCGACCATTCCAACATGATCGGCGACGTCGTGGTCATGCCAGCGAAAGCCTATGCCGACTGGCTGACCAGCAACGGCGCCGGCGACACATTGGCCGACCAGGGCAAAATCCTGTTCATCCGCTACGGCTGTGCCGGCTGTCACCTCGGCGGCGGCACCGTGCGGGCGCCATCGCTGGCCGGCCTCTACGGCAGCCCTGTGCCGCTGTCGGACGGCAGCACGGTGCTCGCCGACGATCGCTACATTCGCGATTCAATCATGTATCCTAAACAGCAAATCGTCGCCAGCTACGAACCCATCATGCCGTCCTTCGCCAACGTCATCCCTGAAAACGACCTTGTCCGACTTGTTGCCTATATCCATTCCCTGGCCGAGGAGAAGCGCGGATGAGCCAGATCGTCCTGCCGCAATCCCAGATCAGCTATTTATCCGACGGCGTTTCGCTGCGGAGCTGGCTGCTGACCACGGATCACAAGCGGATCGCGATTCTTTACATGATCTCGATCACGGCCTTCTTTTTCCTCGGCGGGTCGGCGGCGGCGCTGATCCGCTACAACCTCATCGTGCCCGAAGGCATGATCCAGTCAGCCGAGACCTATAACCGCCTGTTTACCATGCACGGCATCATCATGGTGTGGTTCTTTCTGGTTCCCGCCGTACCCGTCACCATCGGCAACTTCGTGGTCCCACTGATGTTAGGCGCCCGCGACCTGGCATTCCCCAGGCTGAACCTCGCGAGCTGGTATCTGTTCATGGCCGGCGGATTCTGCGCGCTGTACGCACTGTTCTCCGGCGGTGTCGATACCGGATGGACATTCTACACGCCGTTGTCCAGCAACTATGCCCAAGGCCATGTCGTCGTCGTGGTCATGGGCATCTTCATCTCAGGCTTTTCCACCATCGCGACCGGTATTAACTTCATTATCACGATACACCGCCTGCGCGCCCCCGGCCTGACTTGGTATCGCCTGCCGGTGTTCATCTGGTCGCTGTATTCGACCAGCATCATCTTCGTGCTGGCAACGCCGGTTCTGGCGATCACGCTCCTGCTGCTGATGTTCGAGACCCTGTTCCATGTCGGCGTGTTTGATCCGAAGCTGGGCGGCGATCCACTGTTGTTCCAGCATTTGTTCTGGTTCTACTCGCATCCCGCGGTTTACATCATGATACTGCCAGGCCTCGGCGTCGTGTCGGAGATTATCCCGGTGTTCGCCCGCAAGGAGCTGTTCGGCTACAAGTTCGTGGTCTGGGCCAGCGTTTCCATCGCCATCATCGCGTTTTTCGTGTGGGGCCACCACATGTTCGTCTCCGGACAGTCGCTGTTCGCGAGCGTGCTGTTTTCCATGCTGAGCTATTTCGTTGCCGTCCCGTCCGCCATCAAGGTCTTCAACTGGCTGGGTACCTTGCACAAGGGCCGCATCCGTTTCGATGCGCCGATGATCTATGCACTGGGATTCATCGGCCTGTTCACGATGGGCGGCATCACTGGCCTGTATCTTGCGGCGCTGGCCGCGGACGTGCATCTGCACGACACCTACTTCGTAATCGCCCATTTCCACTACATCATGGTCGGCGGCATGGTGTCGGCCTATTTCGCCGCACTGCATTACTGGTGGCCGAAGATCACCGGCAAGATGTATCCCGAGATGATCGCCCGCGCGGCGGCACTGCTGATGTTCCTGGGGTTCAACCTGACCTTTTTCCCGCAATACATCCTGGGCTACCTCGGCATGCCGCGGCGCTACCACGCCTATCCGCCGGAGTTCCAGGTGCTGAACGTGCTGTCATCCGCCGGGGCCACGATTCTTGCCGCGGCCTACCTGCTGCCGCTGTTTTACCTGACCTACTCGATCTTCCGCGGCGCCCGCGCACCGGCCAATCCGTGGGGCAGCCTGGGCCTGGAGTGGCAAACTCCGTCGCCGCCATTCACCAAGAATTTCGTCGTGACACCGACCGTGACCGAGGGGCCATACGCGTTTTCCAAACACGAGACTTTCGATGTCTGAGGAAGTCGCCCCGCACACGCATTTCCAGTACGCTGACGCGCGCCATCAGGCGGAAACCGCATTGTCCGGCATGTGGCTGTTCCTTGCTTCCGAAGTCCTGTTTTTCGGCGGCCTAATCGTTGCCTGGACGTTCTGCCGCCACTGGCAACCGGCCGGCTTCGACGCCGGCTCGCGGGAGACCGTATTGTGGATTGGCACGGTCAACCTGTTCTTGCTGATCAGCAGCAGCTTCGTCTACTCCTCTGGCTTGGCCTTCATGGAGGCAGGCAACGCAAAGCGACTGATCCAGTGCTGCGTGGCGACCATGGCGATCGGCTCGCTGTTTCTGCTGCTGAAATTCTACGAGTGGCACATCGACATTTCGGAGCACCTGTTCCCGGCGGGACCCTTCAAGATCAACGGAGCCGACGCGGGCGGTGCGAGGATGTTCTGGTCGTTCTACTTCGTCGCCACGGCACTGCACGCCGCGCACATGATCGTGGGCGTCGGCCTCGTTGGCTGGATCGCGCTGCAGGCACGCCGCGGCGCTTTTGCCGACGGCTGGTTGACGCCCGTCGAAGTCATCGGCTTGTACTGGAGCTTTGTTGATATCGTGTGGATCGTCCTCTACCCGATCATCTATCTGGTCGGTCGTGAATGAACGCGCGGCATCGATCCGACCTACTAATCTGGTTGGGCCTGCTGCTGGCCGCAGCACTAGAATTCGGCGTGTCGTTTCTGGCCATCCCGCAAGGCGTCCGCCCGATCTTGATACTGCCGTCGATTGGCATGGCTGTGCTGGTCGCGCTTGGCTTTATGAGGTTGCTCACCGCGCCGGACATCGCCAAGAGCTTTGCGATCGGCGGGATCTTCTGGTTAACGGTTCTGCTGGGGCTCGCAATGACCGATCCGATGACCCGTGCGGTTTACGCTGTTATAGGTTGAGGTCGTGGCGGTGTCTTATGGGCATTCGGCGCCGCGCGACCGAAGAATGGCTAGGCTGCCGTGGCTGGTCTAAGTCAGGTTGGCTGAACATTTATCGCGGGATCCGTGGCGATAGATCTGGCCTGCTTTCATGACAAAATCGAACTGTGCCGTCGCCGCTATGTCGATGAAAGGGTCTCTAGGCAATGCGACGATGTCAGCCTGCCTGCCGGAGGCGATCTCGCGGTCTACGGCGCACAAGGTGCTGGCGGCAGTTTCAAATGACATCGGCAGATTATCGGGCCAACGGGGATTACCACCATCATCTCCGCTGGTCGCGGTGGGATAGGCGGCAACGGGTTCGGCGCTGCCGGTAAGAACCCGGCCGATATGCCGGCGTTGATCGAGCAATACGTCGTGATCGGCGATCAGGCGGCCGCAAAACAGGCAGCTGAATTGTGGCGCTTTGGACCAAAGGCGTTCAAGACGCTTTATAATGTGCCAAGCCCTGTGCAGATCCAGCAAAAGGCCGAGGGCGGGACGTCTCTGGAGGAAGTGATGGAGTCCTGGGCGATCGGCACCGATCCGGCAATCCACATCAAAAAGATGCGCGATTTGTTCGAGACCGGCGTAAGCATTGTGAACGTCCACTCAGGACAGCCCGACCAGACCCGCGTGGTGGATTTCTACGGCTCGCATGTAATTCCGACCTTCAGAAATCCGGTCTCGGAGTAACCAAAGTTCGGAAATCTTCTAGCATTGTCCACCCCAAACGGGCGCGCGCAGCCCGAAGTCGCGCCAAGATCACCATAAACCGCCCCCTGCTTGTGCCGCCGCCGCCCTCATGACATTTTAGATGACAATTTGGGAGAGGCCATTCTCATGAACTCATCGGAGGCATCCCCACCCTCCGGGGCAACTTCGGAGGAGCTGCAACAACGCATTGCCGAACTGGCCGAGGCAGTCGCAGCCCGCGACACCTTCATTGCTATTGCCGCCCACGAGCTGCGCAATCCGATGACCCCGATGTTGGGTCAGGTCGATCTATTACTGCAGGGTATAAGGGTAGGCAAATACTCGCCTGAGCAGATCGAGCAGCGGCTTGAACGCATCCGGCATGTGATGAGCCATTATGTCAAACGAGCGGCAGTGCTGCTGAATGTATCACGGATCACTAGCGGTAAGTTGACGCTTGAGCCAGTAGGCTGTGACCTCTCCGATTTGGTGAGAGGAATCGCCGAGACATTTGCGGAGCCTGCCCGTCACGCCGGCAGCCCGATAGGCCTCGATGTCCCCGCCAGCCTTCCGGGCACCTGGGACCCTCTGGCGATGGAGCAGATCATCGACAATCTCGTCTCCAACGCGATTAAGTATGGTGGCCGCCGCCCAGTTGACGTCCGTGTCGAGGCTTTCGGCGACAGCGTCCATATCTCGGTCCGGGACCATGGTCCGGGCATTTCTGCGGAAAGCCGTGCGCGCATCTTTGCTCGTTTTGAGCGCGCCATCGGAACCGAGGAGAGCCGCAGTGGTTTCGGCGTCGGGCTATGGGTGGTCGGCCAACTCGTCGAGGCGATGGAGGGTACGATTACAGTAGACAATGCGCCGGACGGCGGGGCGGTCTTCACGGTAGCCGTGCCGCGGCACGGGGAAGGAACCCGTTCGTGAGCGGTCACGATGACAGCGCACTGGATCGGCTTCCAAGCGGCATCGCAGGCTTTGACCTCATCCTGAACGGCGGCTTCCTCAAAGGCGGCCTCTACATCGTTCAGGGACCACCCGGCAGCGGCAAAACCATCCTCGGCAATCAAATCTGCTTCAACCACGTCCGCGGCAGTGGTCGGGCGCTGTATGTCACCCTGCTCGCCGAATACCATGCCCGAATGATGCAGCACCTGAGCATCATGAGCTTTTTTGACAGTTCGAAGATTCCAGACCAATTGGCTTACCTCAACGGGCTGGGCGAACTGCATGCCAACGGCCTCCCCGGACTGCTGGGCTTGCTGCGGCGTGAAATCACGAAGCGTGGCGCCTCTGTCCTAGTAATCGACGGCGTCGTGGCGGCCCGGCGGGCGGCAGATGACGAGCGAGCTTTCAACGCGTTCGTCCAGGAGTTGCAGGCAGTAGCCATTGCGACTGATTGCACGGTCTTCATGCTCACAAGCGCTCAGGGGACCAGGATTACGCCCGAGCACACGATGGTGGACGGCATTATCGAGTTAGTCGATCAACTATCGGGTTGGGTGGCCGAAAGTGGGCTCCAGGTCGTTAAGTTTCGCGGCAGCAGCGTCCTGCGGGGGCGGCACGCCTTCAAGATCACGAACGACGGCATCATTGTTCACCCCCGGATCGAAGCGCTCCTGGCTCGGCCCTCACGCCCTGACCCAGGCAGTGCCGCAAGGGTGCAGAGCGGCGTCGATCAACTCGACATCATGCTGGACGGCGGGTTGCCGGAATCCTCGACAACCATGGTCATGGGACCATCGGGCACGGGCAAGACAACACTCGGGCTACAGTTTCTGACTAAGTGCAGCGTGTCCGAGCCGGGCCTACTGTTCGGGTTCTACGAGACCCCGCCTCGATTGAACGCTAAGATCGCTGCGGTCTGCCAGCCCCTGGGTTCCTTGATTGATAGCGGTGCGGTAGAGGTACTGTGGCAGCCGCCGACCGACGATCTGCTCGATGCATACGGCGGGCGGCTGCTGCGGGCGATTCATCGCCGCAAGGTTCGGCGCCTGTTCATCGACGGCTTGGGCGCCTTCCTGCAGGCAGCCGGAAGTGAGCCTAGTCGCATCGGCAATTTTCTGACCGCTTTGATGAACGAGATGCGGGTCCTCGGGGTTACAACGCTATACACACTAGAAGGTCCCGATCTCATGGGCCCGACCACAAGGATTCCGATCGGCGATCTATCAAGCCTGGCCGAGAACCTACTCATGCTGCGTTTCGTTGAGCTGCGATCCCGCCTCTACCGGCTGCTCTCCATCCTGAAAGTGCGGGACAGCCAGTTCGATGCATCGCTGCACGAATATGCGACGACCAGCCAAGGACTGGTCATCGATGCAACGTCCGACAGCGCGGAGCGGATCATGAGCGGCTATGCGCGCCAATCGGAGGGCGTTGCACCCCCAGATCGGCAGCCGCGGGAAAGGCGCGGTCGTTAGCGATGGGAACTGTGCTCGTAGTCGATGACGAGTTCGGCATTGCCGACCTGATCGACGCGATCCTTGTTGATGAGGGTCACCGTGTGGTGATTGCGGTGAACGGCAGGCAAGGACTTGAAGTGCTCGCCAAGGAGCATCCGGACCTTGTATTCCTCGATTACATGATGCCGGTGATGGATGGAGCCACCATGCTGCGAGCGATGGGCGAAGACGCTTCGTTGCAGAGCATTCCGGTTGTGCTGATGAGTTCCATACCCGAGGCCACGCTCGCTGAGCGCTGCATGGGCTACGTTAGCTTTCTGCGCAAGCCGTTTAAGGTTACAGACGTGACGGCCTTGGCTGCGCGGCTGATTGGCAAGAACCCGGCTTCCACTTCGTGAAGCGGCCATTTCGGCCTGACAGGTGTATCGCCAGCTGGATGGAATCTCTGCCGAAGCCAGGGCCAAGCTTATCATTGTAGATGGCGTGGCGCACCCGGAGCAGAAGATCGCCGCCCGGCGCGACCAGCGCATCTGCTGGGGCGTGTCCATCCGTGCGCGTTTCGGTCGATCGGGATCACCAATTCCGTTTGATCGTGGTCATCGAATCCGTTCGATCCTGATCATGCGGGAGATGACAGTGCCGTTCAGCTGCTGCTGAGCGTCTTCAACCGAGGGTAGTGTCGATCCTTTACCGAGGAGGTTGGGATGCCGGGCGAGAGATTGCCGATGCGCATCTCGACGGCGCCGATCGGCCTGCCGTGCTGCGCGACAATCAAGGTGAGGCTCAGCGTCAATCAGGATGAGAGAGTTTTCTTGGGGCGGCGCGCTACGGGTCGGGCGGGCCCCCCCCGCCCAACAACCCCCACCAAAACGGCCTCGCCGCCCCC
>JARLIN010000420.1 GCA_031291715.1 Rhodopila sp.
GCAACAAGGTGATCAAGGAAGTCGCGCGCCGCCTCTCGCAGCACGCCGGCTCAATGAAGCTGTTCGAGATCGCTGACCGCATCGAAGCGACGATGTGGGACGCGAAGAAGATGTTCGCCAACCTCGATTGGTTCAGCGCGATCAGCTACCACATGCTTGGTATTCCCACCGCGATGTTCACCCCGCTGTTCGTCATCGCACGTACGTCGGGATGGGCCGCGCATGTGATGGAGCAGCGCATCGACAACAAGCTGATCCGTCCCACCGCGAACTATACGGGGCCGGAGAATCTGAAGTTCGTGCCCATCGATCAACGCGGCTGATCGACTTTTTCTGAGCCTGCTGGAACCGCCGCGACACCGATGTCGCGGCGGGTCTGTTTTTCCATTCGCCCCTGAAACGCTACGCACGGAATTTTTTTGACAAATATGCGGTGAAACGGTTGCTTTTTGTTGACATGTGTGGGCTGGGCGATGAATAGCGGAATCCGTGTTCGCGAATCGATTCGCACTTCTTGATCGGGCCTTCGATGCGCGAGGACATTTAACAGAAGGACGGTCGATGGACCGCGCCCTTGGAAAGCCGAAGAAGAGTTAAGCAAGCATCAGGACATGTGCCGGATCGGCCCGTGCACCCGCTGGTTTGCCGATGAAACAAATCCGCCGATGCCGGTCAGGCATAGCACTCGAACGGCGGCTTCGTCCAAAGCGCACGACAACGACGACACGTTCAACAAGGAGTTCCGCAGGTGAGCACTGACGATACGACAATCGAAACCCCACGCGCCCAGGCCATGGCGATCAAGGCCGCGACCAAGAAGGCCGCAGTGAAGAAGCCGGCAGTGAAGAAGGCTGCCCCGAAGAAGGCTGCCGCCAAGGCCGCACCGAAGAAAGCCGCCGCGAAGCTGGCCGCGCCCAAGAAGGCAGCTCCGAAGAAGGCTGCGGCCAAGAAGGCAGCTCCGAAGAAGGCGGTCGCCAAGGCCGCGCCGAAGAAGGCCGCTGTGAAGAAAGCCGCGCCGAAGAAGGCTGCTGCCAGGACTCCCGCCAAGGCCGCCGCGAAGCTGGCCGCACCCAAGAAGGCCGCTGCGAAGAAGGCCGCACCGAAGAAGGCCGCGGCGAAGAAGGCCGCTCCTGCAAAGGCTGCTGCCAAGGTCGCACCGAAGAGCGTGGCTGTGAAGAAAGCCGCGCCGAAGAAGGCCGTGCTAAAGCAGGCGGCGAAGGCTCCGGTCGCGACGAAGGCGGCGTCGAAGAAGGTCGTCGCGAAGAGGGTCACACGTAAGGCGAAAGTCGTCGCCGCACCGGCCCCCGCGCCGGAAGCGACACCGGTTGCCGCGAGCGAAACATAAATAATCGCTCGCGGCGAATTCGCGGGAGAAGGCGCCCTTGTGGCGCCTTTTCTTTTGCCGCGAAAATGAGGGGCCACGGGGCAGAAGCGATTTACCCCGGCAATGGCACGGAAGGGAGAAGGCGCAGCCGATGGGCCGTGCGTTTTCGGCCGGTCCGAAGCAGCTCTACCCGAACGTTGCCAACAGATCGTCCACCTGTTCGGTGCTTAACAGGCGCGGCGACTGCCCGCGCAACATCAGGAACAGCTTCGCGGCTTCTTCCAACTCCTCGGCGGCATAGACCGCATCGGTCAGTGTCTTGCCAGACACCACCGGCCCATGATTGGCGAGTAAAACCGCGCGTGCATCCCGGGCTGCCGCGTTGATCGCCGGCTCCATTGCCGGATCGCCGGGACGGTAATACGGAATGATCGGCATACGCCGCCCCACGCGCATGACGAAATACGGTGTCAGGGGCGGGATCGGATTCGTATGGTCCACCTCCGGCAGGCATGCCACCGCCGTCGCCTGGGTGGAATGAAGATGCACCACGGCCCCCGCGTCACTGCGCGCCTGGTAGAACGCGCGATGCATGAACACTTCCTTCGATGGCTTGTCGCCACCGACATGCCGGAAATCAGCATCCAGCTTGGACAACCGGTCGGGATCGAGTCTGCCCAGACTCGAGTTGGTCGGGGTCATCAGGTACCCGTCCGGCAGGCGGACGCTGATATTGCCGGCGCTGCCGACGGAAAAGCCGCGCACGAACAGGCTGGCTGCGAGCTCGCTGAGCAGGTTGCGTGTGTCGCGTTCGTTCATGGCTCAGCCTTCCAATGCACGAAACGCTTTCAGGAAGAAATCGGTTGCGCCGAAGTTGCCCGATTTCAGTGCCAGCATCAGGCTGGGACCGCTGCCCTCGGCCAGGGTCCAGGGCACGCCCGGATCTATCTCGGCGCCGATGCGCAGAGAGTGCACGCCCAGACGTCCCACGACCGCGCCAGACGTTTCCCCGCCCGCCACGACGATCTTGCGCACACCGCGTGCGACGAGACCTTCGGCGATGCGCGCGACGGCGTCTTCCACCAATACACCGGCTTGCTCACGGCCGAGGCGCGATTGCAGCGCCGCCACTTTCTCCGGCGGCGCGGAGGCCGCGATGACCACAGGCTTGTCGCCGATCTTGCCTGATGCCCATGTCAACGCCGCGTCGCTTAGCGCAGCGGGGTCGGGCGTGCCGAGCGCATCGAGTTCGAATACCGGCAAATGGGCACGCACATAACCAAGCTGCGCCAGCGTGGCACGCGAGCATGATCCCGCGACGACCGCACACGCACCTTCAAGTTTCGGCAGCGCGCCAGGATCGATCGTCTCCGACAGCAACCCTGCTTTACGGTAATTGCCCGGCAGACCCATCGCAACGCCAGAGCCGCCGGTGATCAGCGCGTGACTTTCGGCGGCCTCACCAATCGAAATAAGGTGCGTGTCGGTGATGGCATCGACGATGGCGTAGCGCCGGCCGCGTTCCTTCAACTGCGTCATCGCGTCACGGATCGCATGTGCGCCTTGATCGACGGTAACGAACGGCACCAACCCGACGGTGCCCTCGGTCTGGCGCGACAGGACCCGCACGAGGTTCGCATCGGTCATCGGAGTCAGCGGATGGTTTTCCATGCCGCTTTCGTTCAGCAGGTTGCCGCCGACGAACAGGTGGCCTTGATAGACCGTGCGCGCGTTGGTCGGGAACGCAGGGCAGGCCAGGGCGAAACCGCAGCCGAGGGCCGCGATCAGTGCGTCCGCAACCGGGCCGATATTGCCCTGATCGGTGCTGTCGAAGGTGGAGCAGTATTTGAAGAAGTACTGCCGCGCCCCGGCGGCTTGCAGCCACTTCAACGCGGAAAGGGATTCATCGATCGCCTGCCGCACCGGTGCGGTGCGCGATTTCAGTGCCACCACCACCGCATCCGCGTCGGACGCCATCTGGCCGGGCAACGGCACGCCGATCAATTGCACCGTTCGCATGCCGCCTCTCACGAGCATGGAACACAGATCGGTCGCACCCGTGAAGTCGTCAGCGATCGCACCCAATAGCATTGTCCGGCCCCTCCTTTATGCGGCCAGCACGGCGGCGAGGCGCGCGGCCTGTTCATCCCATGACGGCAACAATTGGCCGGACTGCCATGCGACCTCGGCCATGTCGCGCAGCAGGCTTCTGTCGAAGATCAACCGGCGCATGGCCTTCGATAACTGCTCCACGTCGCCGGGTGCGCAGACGATTCCCGCTTCCGGTCCGACAAGCGTGGGCACTGCACCGACATTTGTCACCGCGACAGGCAGGCCGCGGCGCAGGGCTTCAGCGATCGCCACGCCATAACCCTCGAAATACGAGGTTAGCGCGAAAAGATCGGTATCCGTCCAAAGCGCTTCTGTCACGTCATCGACGAATTGGATGTGCTGCGCGATGTGCAGTTCCTCGGCCAGCGCACGCAGGCCATGTGCATGCACCGGATCACGATCAGCCGAACCAGCGATCGTCAGGTGCCAGTCCAGGTCGAACAAACGTGCGAGCGAACGCAGCAGGATGTCGTGGCCCTTGCGGGGGATTAGCGCACCCACCGAGAGGATCCGGCAGGTCGGCCCGGCCGACCCGTTGCATCGCGCCAGATCGTCGATGCCGGGGATAATGACACTGATACGATCAATAGGCGTGCCAAATTCCCGGACCAGGCGATCCGCCGTCTGCTCGCTGGTCACGACGAGACGCGGCAGGTCGCGGAACATCTCTGCCTCGGTTGCGTGGAGGCGCTGACCCGTTTCCTCCGGCACACCGGTTTCCAGCGATGCGGGATGGTGGATCAGCGCTGTGACGCGGTGAAGCGGCAGACCGGCAAAGGCCGGCAAAGCAAGGCCGTCGATCAGCTTCACGCTGTCGGTGGGAAGCGCTGCCCACGCCGTCCGTGCGGCATAGATTGCGGCCTGGTCCGGGTCCGGCAACCTGCCGTCCAGTTCCACAACCCGCACGTCATGTCCCAACGCGCGCAGGCTGTCCGCCATGCGGCGATCATAATGGTGGCCCCCGGAGACGGTCGCGAGCGGCCCCGGGACGATTAGGCAAACATGCATGGAAGGAGTCTTAGCAGGTTCCTTCGCGTCGTCACCGGGGCGCGGCAAAACCTTCCGCCGGATGACGCATCCGGGGGGATCGTTTAGGCTTGCGTCCTCGACCAGGGAGAGTTCCATGCCGGCCCCAGCTCAATCGACCGTCGCTGCCGTCCTGAACCATGTCGATGCCAATCTGGCCGCGTCGCGCGACAACCTGTTTGACCTGTTGCGCATCAAATCGATCAGCGCCCAACCGGCGCATGCAGCGGATTGCGTGAAGGCCGCTGAATGGTGGCGCGATCAACTGACCGGGCTGGGTTTCGAGGCCTCCGTCCGGCCGACAGCCGGCCATCCCGTCGTTGTTGGCCACCTCGCTGGCCCCGCGGACTACAGGGGGCCGCATGTCCTATTCTACGGCCACTACGACGTGCAGCCGGTCGATCCGGTGGCTTTGTGGCACAGCGATCCGTTCGACCCGCAACTGGTCGATGGCCCGCGCGGCAAGCGCTATGTCGCCCGCGGCGCGGTGGATGACAAAGGCCAGACGCTGATGTTCCTGGAAGCCTTGCGCGCCTGGCACACCGCCGGCGGCGGAATCCCCGCGCGCATCACCGTGCTGATCGAAGGCGAGGAGGAGGTGGGTTCGGTCCACCTCGATGCTTTCCTTCGGGAGAACAAGGCGGACCTCGTCGCGGATGTGGCGCTGATCAGCGACACCGGCATGTGGGACGTCGAGACGCCCGCGATCACCACGCGCCTGCGCGGCATGGCCTATGCCGAGGTGACGCTCAAGGCGGCGAACCGTGATTTGCATTCCGGTCTGTACGGCGGATCGGCGTTGAACCCAATCAACGCACTGACCAAAATCCTGGGCGAGTTGCAGGACGAGAATGGCCGTATCCAGTTGCCGGGCTTCTACGACAAAGTCTCGCCGGTTAGTAATTCCCAGCGGGCGCAGTGGGATGCGCTGGGCTTCGACGAGGCGGCTTTCCTGGGCGGTATCGGCCTTTCGGCGCCCGTCGGCGAACGTGGCTATGGGGCGCTGGAACGCCTCTGGGCGCGCCCGACCGCCGATATCAACGGCATCTGGGGCGGCTATACCGGCGCCGGCAGCAAGACGGTGATCGCGTCGGAGGCATCGGCGAAGGTGTCCTTCCGGTTGGTCGCGAACCAGGACCCTGACGAGGTGATGGAACAGTTCAAGCGCTTCGTCACCGATCGCCTGCCGCCGGGTGCGACCGCAACCTTCGCCGCGTTCTCCCGGTCGCCAGGGGTCGAGGTCAATGTCGAAAGCCCCCATGTCCGCGCCGCCCTGGCGGCCCTGGGGGAGGAATATGGCAAGCCGGCGGTGCTGATGGGCTGCGGTGGCTCGATCCCGGTGGTCACGTCGCTACGCTTGGTCCTGGGGGTGGATTCGCTGCTGATGGGCTTCGGGCTGGACGACGACCAGGTGCATAGTCCGAACGAAAAGTTCGAGGAGGCGTGTTTCCACCATGGCATTCGGTCGCATGTGCGACTGCTGGCGAAGTTCGCGGGATCGTAGGGCCATAGCGGTCGTAGCCGATTTCCTGAATGCGATGGCGCGGGACCAGGGCCGCCAAGACCGAGATCTATCGAGTGCTGGACAGAGTGTCTCGCGTGGAGCGGACGTGCGGCCCGCTTTTTCCGCTTGGATATCAACCGCCATGTGAAATCACGATTGTGGTCGTTTTGGAGGTATGGCGGTGCTCATGGGGGTGGCCGAGTTGCCGACAAGGTTGCTTCCTGTCATAGCTCGCACCCGCACAAAAACCTTGCAATCCCGGAAAGCGGGGTCGATATACCGCGGGTCTTTCCGTGATTGCGTGATTAACGGGCGTTTCTCCTCGTCCGTGGTTCCGGAAATTTCCATCTGAAAACCGTTCGTCCCCATTAATCGCGCGGGGCGGCGAACCATCAGGCGCTTGCCGTCCACAAACCGTGGCGGGCGCTGGAGCACACCTACGTCTTGACCCATACTACTTTCACGGCTCTCGGCCTTGCCGAGCCGCTTCTGCGCGCCCTTGAGACTCGCAAGTTCGAAATCCCCACGCCGATCCAGGCCGACTCCATTCCATCTCTGCTGGCGGGCAAGGACCTGCTGGGCGTCGCCCAGACCGGCAGCGGCAAGACCGCCGCCTTTACCCTGCCCATCCTGCACCAACTCGCCGCGCAGCAGATCCGTCCGGCGCCCTTCGTGGCCCGCGCCGTGATCCTCGCACCGACCCGCGAGCTGGCTCTCCAGATCGACGAAACCGTCCGCGCGCTGTCTGTCAATCTACGCCTGCGCACCGTGGTCATCATCGGCGGTGCCAGCCGCTTCAAGCAGGTCGAGGCCATGCGCCGCGGCGCCGACATCGTTATCGGCACCCCGGGCCGCGTTTGCGACCTGATGCAGACCCGCGAACTGCAGCTCGGCGCCGTAAGCCAGTTCGTGCTGGATGAGGCCGATCGGATGCTCGATCTCGGTTTCATCAAGGACATCCGCCGCATCGTCGCCGCTCTGCCGCCGCGCCGGCAGTCCTGCCTGTTCTCGGCCACCATGCCGGCCGAGGTCGCGAGCCTGGCGAACAGCCTGCTGCGCGACCCGATCCGCGTGGAGATTGCCCGCAAGGAAGAAACCGCGCCGAAGATCGAGCAGTTCGTCCACCACCTGCCACAGAGCGGCAAGCAGTCGCTGCTGCTGTCGCTGTTGGATGATGCGGCCTTCACCCGGGTGATCGTGTTCACCCGCACCAAGCACGGCGCCAACAAGGTGGCCGGGGTGCTGGAGAATGCCGGCATCCAGGTCAACGCCATTCATGGCAACAAGAGCCAGCCGCAGCGCGAGAAAGCCCTGCGCGAGTTTCGCTCCGGCCGCGCTCGTGTACTGGTTGCCACCGATATCGCCGCGCGCGGCATCGATGTGACGGGCGTTTCCCACGTCATCAACTTCGACCTTCCGGTCGAGGTGGAAAGCTATGTCCATCGCATCGGCCGCACCGCGCGTGCCGGCGCCGCGGGCGTCGCGATCTCCTTCTGCGATCCGTCGGAGCGGGCCACGCTGCGTCAGATCGAGCGTCAGATAAACCTGACAATCGAGATCGTTGGTGACGCGCCGCCGCCAATGACGCATCAGCCGAAGCGCCCGGGCGCACCGGGGCAGGCCAAGCGCCGGCGGTTCAGCGACCGCGGCCAGAGGGGCATGCGCTCCGCCGCGTAGCATGATGTTTGACGATCTGGTCCACGCGATGCGGCTCGGCCGTTTTGCGATCCGCCCCGCGCTCCGATCGGATTGTCGATGACCACGCTTTACATCGACGGCGATGCCTGCCCGGTCCGCGACGAAGTCTATCGTGTCGCGGACCGGCTGGGCTTGCCGGTGTTCGTCGTGTCCAACGGATCCCGGCCAATCCGCCCAACGGGGCGGCCGAATGTGACCATGATCACCGTCGAGGCCGGTGCCGACGTCGCCGATGACTGGATCGCCGAACGGATCACGAAGGCGGATGTCTGCGTCACAAGCGATATTCCGTTGGCGTCGCGCTGCCTGGCGAAGGGTGGTCGCGCCTTGGCCCCGAACGGGAAGATCTGGACCCCGGATAACATCGGCAACGCGCTGGCGGGGCGGGAAGTCGGTCGCTATCTGCGAGAGATGGGCCTGAACACCGGCGGGCCGGCACCATTGACGAAACAGGATCGCTCGCACTTTCTCAGCGCGTTGGATACGCTGGTGCGGGCGGCACAGCGGGACTGATTCGCATGACTGACAAAATGCTTGGCGTACTGGGCGGCATGGGTCCGCTGGCGAGTGCGCAGTTCATGCTGCGGCTGACCTTGCTGACTCCGGCCGGCCGTGACCAGGATCACATTCCGGCGGTGCTCTGGTCAGATCCACGCATTCCGGATCGCAGCGCGGCTCGCCGCGGCGTCGGCCCTGACCCGCTGCCCTGGCTGATGCGCGGCATCGATGGGTTACGCGCAGCCGGCTGTGGGGCGATCGCGATCCCTTGCAACACGGCGCATGGCTGGTTCGAACCGATGGCCCAGGCGGCCGGTTTGCCGATCCTGCACATTGTGGACGCGGCGGCGACCGATCTGCGGCGCATCGGGATCACGCGCGGCACCATCGGGCTGATGGGCACCGCCGCGACCCTGGAAATGCGGCTTTATCAGGATCGGTTGGAAGCCCAGGGCTGGGATTGCATCACGCCTGAACCCGCGCAGATGGAACGCCTCGTCATCCCGGCGATCGCCGCGGTGAAGGCGAACCAGGTCGCGGAAGCCTATGCGCCGCTGGCCGAGGTGGTGAACAGCCTCGCATCCCGCGGTGCGGCCGCCGTCGTGCTGGGATGCACCGAAATTCCACTGGGCATCCAGGCTGGCCCGGCCGAGGCACTGCGCGTCCCGGTCGTGGATACGATCGATGCGCTGGCGCGTGCCGCGATCAAGTGGGCGCGGAGTTAGGCCTCCAACCGGGTCGCCAGCGACTTCTGAAACGCCTCCATCATCATGAATCCCGGATCCGCTCGGCAGGCCGCCTCGGTCTCCCGTAGGATTTCGGTGTCCGACTTCGTCAGGTCCAGCGGCTCGCCATGCGGCTGCGGCACATGGAACGGCGTGTCCAGGTAGGCTTCGACCGTGTTGCCCTCCGGGTCCTTGAAGTAGCAGGACCAGGCGTTGCCGTGACTCGTCACCCGCATGTCGGTGGCGCCGTTGTCGAGCGCGCGGCGATGCACCTCCCGCAAATCGGCCAGCGAGTCGACCATGAAGGATATCTGGTTGATCGGGTTGAACCCGGCGGTATCGGGCCGGCCGCTCACCAGCACCAGCTGGTGGTGGTTGCCGGGGCTGGAGCTCATGAACGTCAGGTCCATCCCGCTGCGGGCCTTGCCGCTGTCGGTGACCACCAGGCCGAGGACGCTGGTGTAGAAGCGTTCTAGTAGCGGCATGTCGTGCGCGTAGATGCCGACATGCGCGAGACGTGCGTGGATCGTTCCCATAGTTGTTCCCCTGATTTGTCTTTACACCATTGAATGGCGCCACCGCCGGTTGTGCAAGGGTCGTGTTGTAGGAATTCGACGTGCCGGCTGTCCTGTCGATCGCCTTGCCTGTGTTTGGCCCGATCCTGATCGGCGGGATCGCCGGACGCGGCGGCTTCCTGGGCCGCGATGCGACCGGGGTGAGCGCGTTCATATTGGCGAAGCTGTATCGCCGGGAGGTCGCTTCGACGTCCGGGACCGTCCTGGTTTCGACGGTTGTTTCTTTCGCGACGCTGTCGGGGTTGCGGGCCTGGCTGGCGTAGGCGGTCAGGTCGCAGCGGGGCACGAGGATTTGTTCTTACGCCTTGTCATCACATAAAAATTCCACCCGATTCCCGTGCGAGAACGCCGTCGCGATGTGGCGTCCAGCCCGCGCCCATGCCATGCTCCGCGGTGCTGTCTGGTGACGCGATCCATAGGCGGGAGGGACTGGCCATCGAGGCACCAACCGACGCGGTCTTGCTTGGGCAGGTCATGCTGGCTCATTTCGAGCAGCTTGAGCAGTACCTGCGCGGCAATGTTCTTATCCTGATTAATCTTGTTCAGGTTCCGGCGGTCATCCTCACCGGTGCGGTTGCCTGGCTTGTCTGCCGGCCCGCGCAACAGTGGATCAAGGGCTGCGTGGAGCGGCTTCCGGAGCATCATCGTCTCGACTGGATTGCCCGTCACGGGTCGTGGATAAACGACCGGCTGGTACCTCTGGTCACGCCGATTGCCTGGACGGTTGGATTGTCGATCTCCGTCACGGTCGCCAAGCAGGAAGGCTGGCCGCATGAAGTCACCCAGACCGCTGTCAGTCTCCTGCTGGCCTGGCTTGTCATTCGCCTGGCGTCGGATCTCGTTCCCTATCCAGCATTGGCGAGGCTGATAGCGGTCCTCGCCTGGTCGGTCGCATCGCTCAACATCGTGCATCTCCTGGGTCCGACGCTTGATTTGCTCGATAGCGCCGCGCTTCAAGTGGGCAGCCTGCGCGTTTCAATTCTGACTGTCGTCCGGGGTGTGATCTCCCTTGCTGTACTGCTTTGGGCGGCCACCATGGGGTCCCAGCTGCTCGAACGCCGAATCACGCGCGTGCCTGAGATCACCCCTCGCGCGCAGGTTCTTCTTGGCAAGCTCATCAAGGTTACGCTGCTTACACTGGCGGTGGTGCTTTCCCTGACCAGCATAGGCGTCGATTTTTCCACCTTCGCGCTGTTCACCGGAGCGCTCGGGGTCGGAGTCGGGCTTGGCTTGCAGCGCACCGTCTCCAACCTGTTCAGTGGCATCGTCCTGCTGTTGGACAAGTCGATCAAACCAGGCGACGTGATCGAGGTTGGCGGCACCTATGGCTGGGTTTCGTCGCTGGGGGCTCGTTACGTGTCCGTGGAGACGCGGGACGGAACAGAGTTCCTGATCCCGAACGAGGATATCATCACCCACCAGGTGATTAACTGGTCGCACAACAGTGACCGTGTCCGTCTGAAGGTGCCGCTGCGTGTGCCGCACGACTCCGATCTCGATCAGGTGCTTGCCCTGATGCTCGAGGCGGCCAGCCAGCCGCCGCGCATCTTGGCCACGCCGGCCCCAACGGCGCTCGTCATAGCTTTCGGCGAGAGCGCCATCGAACTTGAGCTGCGGTTCTGGATCGAAGACGCACAGAATGGCGTCCACAACGTCAAGAGCCAGATCCTTTATGAAATCTGGCGTCTGTTTCAGCGGGAGGGCATTCGGATACCGTACCCCAAGCGGGATCTTTATATGCACTCCGAGAAATAGCCGTGCCGTTCGGGATCCGCTGATGATCTCGCCCGACTTCGGGCCTGTGGCCTCGACATCGGGAAGCGGGCGGGCTTCGGCGGGTGTCGCGTTCGCGACGTTGTTGGTGCTGCTGGGCCGGTATCAACGTGACCTGGTATAAGAGAACTGGCGGATCCGTTGCCTCAAGCCGACCGGATCACGAGCATAATACGTTGATGACGCGGAAACAGCAGGACAGATAAATCCAGGATCTGTTTCCACGGACAGTATTTGTGGTTGAGCAGCCGCATCCCCCGGTCGAACTCCTCGCCGTCAACGATCGTGGCATTTGCATCGATCCATGGGCCGCTCACGTTCCCGCGCGCGTCGCACGGCGCGATCTTGACCCCGCTGCTTCGCCGAATGCGCTTCGCCTTGCCGGAATCCTCGGTGGTATAGACATAGAGTTTGGCGCCGCCGGCATCCGCTGGCGCCATCGCGAACCACACAGGGGTTCGGACACCCTTGCCGCTTTTGCGATAGGTTTCGAGGTTCAGGTATCTCCTGCCGTTCAATGCCCTTAGTCCCGGCGCGGCGTTCATATTCTGGTTCCCGGACTATCTGTCTCAGCGCGGTTGCTATGCGGGTGTGCCTCGCAGCCGATAACGGTTGCATGGACGCTCGACGACCGCTCTGTCCTCCATCGAATATCATGCATGCCGGGAGAGCGGGAGGCACCGGTGAGATGTAGGTCGGGCAAAGTATTCGTCGCCCCTTGCTCCGCGCCGCTGCTAAGACCACGTTGCAGCAGGAGGCCGGATGACGTGACCCGTCCTGAAACGCGATATGCCACGGCACGTGGCTCACCGTTGAACCGTTCGCCCATGACCGTCTCGCGGACAACCTCAATCCGGTCGGGCGCATCTACGACGCGGCATCGACGATGATCTGCACGCCTGCATCTCTGTCGCGGGAGCTAGGGCTGGCACTCGGTGCGCAGGCCGGAGAACCGAGACTGCGTGATGTGGTCACGGCGGGAGGGTTCAAGCGCTTCAGGCGTGCGGTGCTGGAAGCCCGCCCGTGATGCAGCGAGGCAGGCATATCAAACGGAGGAGGATCGTTATGCGACATATCAATCATTCCTTCCGCGGCACGGGGGCCGCGTTGGCAATCACCGTCGTCGACGTCGTGCTGCGCCTAGCCGGCGAGCGCGCAAAGACAACCTTGGTCAATCCATAAAGGATGACGGCGTACATCTCTTGGGTACCAGACCAGAAGGAGAAGACAACCATGGAAACGCTCACCATTCCGGCACTTCGCCGGGCCATTGAAAGCCGCGACGGCCAGACCCTCGCGGGATTCTATGCTGATGATGCCCTGCTACGGATCATCGACCAGGAGAATCCGCCAAGCCGGCCACAGGAGATCAAGGGCCGCGAGGCGATCACGGCCTATTATGATGACGTGTGCGGACGCACCATGACCCATAGCGTTGACACCGGCATTATTGAGGGGGACCGACTCGCTTTCACCCAGACCTGCACCTATCCCGACGGCAAACGCGTGTTCTGTTCTTCGAATCTGGAACTCAGCGGCGGCAAGATCGCGCGACAGGTGTCGATCCAGGCCTGGGATCCGTGAGCCCGGATGCAAGCTGTGGCGATCATCCATCAAGCATGCGCGGAGAAACGAAAATGTCTGCCTTTAACGTCGTAAAGTTCCGAGTGAAGCCGGCACAGGAAACCCGGTTCCTTGACGCGCACCGGGACGGCAAAGCGAATTGGCCAGGTTTGCTGCGTGGCGTGATAATCGGAACCGGCGACCGGACGTACTGCCTGATCGGAGAGTGGGCAAACACGGACGCAATCGTCGAGGCGCGCGGCAAAATGATCCAGACTCTCGATAGTTTCCGCGAAACCCTGGAAGATCTGGGCGGCGACCTTGGCGTTACGGATGCGGTGTCTGGTTCAGTTGTGCTCGACCTTAAGCACCGCCCGTAATGTCCGCTTCTTTGACTGGGGCATTGGAACGGACACTGGCACCTCTACAACGACCACTCATTGTACGGATTGGCCTCTTGACAATCTCGGTTCTCGCAGATAACGGTCGTCGCATGATCACCTGTTGCTGCAAGCTCGCGAAGGCGAAAAAGTCTCCCATCAAGGGGACTGAGGATCTTCGCACGCTTTAAGCTTTGGCGTCCCAGGATCGATCAGAACCCCGCCGGTTTGACGGGGTTTTTTTCTGCCTTCTTCCCGTCTCCGGTTTCACAGGAGAGGGAAAGCAGCATGCGGCCCCCCAGCGGACTATGGCTTCCACTTGTCACACCGTTTCGTGATGACGCGTTCGATGAGGCGTCGCTTCGGCGCCTCATTCGGCATTACGCCGCGGAACCAGTCGATGGCCTGATCCTCGGCGCGACCACCGGCGAAGGGTTGACATTGGATGACGATGAGACCGAACGCCTGGTCATGGTTTCAGCGGCGGAACTTGAAACGACCAGGCGGCGGATTCCGGTCTATCTTGGATTATCCGGAAGTCACACCCGCAAGGTAGAAAAGGCGCTGGACCGAACCGCGTCCTGGGCAATCGACGGGTATCTGATCGCCTGTCCGTATTATACACGGCCATCGCAGCAGGGCCTGTTCCGTCATTTCTCCGCGCTGGCGGATGCCACATCCCGACCGATCCTGATCTACAACATTCCGTATCGAACCGGCGTCAATCTGGGTAATGAGACGATGCTGCGCCTGGCCGAACGCTCCAATATCGTCGGGGTCAAGGATTGCTGCGCCGACGCCGCTCAGTCGTTCGATTTGTTGCGCGACCGGCCGGCGGACTTCACGGTACTGACCGGCGAGGACGCTCTTTTCTATACGGCGCTCACTCAAGGTGCCGATGGCGGCATTTTGGCCGCTGCGCATGTCGAAACGCACGCCTTCGCCGGGGTCCGTGATACGCTGCGCCGGGGCGATCAGCCGAGCGCACTGGCGGCGTGGCGAGGGCTGGTGGATGTGCCGCGACTCCTGTTCGCTGAACCAAGCCCGGCGCCGATCAAGTACTGGTTGTGGCGGGCTGGGCTGATTGACAGCCCGGAGGTGCGGCTGCCGATGACCCCGGTCACCGGGCCGCTCGCCGCACGGATCGATCGCGAGATCGAGCGGAGGAAGACACCGTCCTGACCTCCGCTGTCGTGCGCCACCGTCCGCGATCAGGCGACAGCCGTGATCAAGCCTCCTTGGCCAGCGCCATCGCCCGCCACACTCGCTCCGGCGTCGCTGGCATGTCGATATGGGTCACCCCGTCGCCGCTCAACGCATCGATGATCGCGTTGATCACCGCTGGTGGGCTGCCGACCGCACCGGCCTCGCCGGCGCCTTTGACGCCAAGCGGGTTGGAGGCGCAGGGAATTTCGAGCAACTCGACCTCGATGTCGGGGAACTCGTTGGCCCGCGGCAGGGCGTAATCCATGAAGCTGCCGGATAACAACTGACCGGAGGACGGATCGTAAACCGTGTGTTCAAGCACTGCCTGGCCGAAGCCTTGCGCCACGCCGCCGGCGACCTGGCCGCGCACGATCAGCGGATTCACCGTTTTGCCGAAATCGTCGCACACGCTGTAGCGGATCAGTTCGACGACGCCGGTTTCCGGATCGACCTCGACCTCCGCCATGTGGCAGCCATTCGGGAAGGTATGGGCGTCGATCGGGGCAACCTCGGCCGCGTCCAGCAGCGTTGCCGGCTCGCCGCTGGCGGCTTTCTTCCGCTGGGTGGCGGCCAGGGCGACGATGTCGATACCGCGATCGGTGCCGACGATGGAGAAACGGCCCTCGGCGAATGCGATATCGGCGACCGCGGCTTCCAGTTCTTCGGCCGCGGCCTGCTTGCCTTTCTTGATGACGGATTCCGAGGTCAGCAGAATCGCCTGGCCTTCCGAATACAGGCTGCGCGCGCCACCAGTGCCGCCGCCGACCGGGATGGTATCGGTGTCCCCCTGGCGTATGCGGATCTTGTCGCCATCGATGCCCAGCTGGTCGGCGGTAAGCTGGACATAGGCGGTCTCATGCCCCTGGCCGGTTGA
>JARLIN010000043.1 GCA_031291715.1 Rhodopila sp.
CCTCATAGGCGCTTTCAAGCAATCCCGGCCCCAGGTGCCGGTGCACCTCAATGGCAAGTCCGATAACATCGCGGGTCAGATCGGGTTCTCGATAAGCGTCCAAGGTATCTTCGTGTCTTAGTGCCTTTGTGTTGAATGTACCGGTGCAAGGTTAACGAAGTATGAATGGTCCCCGGTTATCGGAGCGGCTTCGAGGGCATAGCGTATCAGGTGTACGCCGGTGCGGTTGCGCGGCCGGGATTTCAACACAAAGGCACTAAGGCACGAAGTTCGTTTCCCCGTGAAGGGGCCTGGCGTGGTCAGGCTTCGCCCCGCTATGCTGGCAAGTTGTATCCTAGTGCCGCCTCGACCTCGCAGGTCTTCCGCACCGCCAGGCGTTCCATCATCCGGTCGTAGTGGGCGCACAGATTTGGAAACACGGTGGGATCGGCGCCCAGCGAGCCGCGGAAGCGCCAGAACAGGCGGAACAGGTGAATGTCCGCGATCGAGTAATCGCCGACCGCCCAGGTATTCGGCCCCAGGCGCTGGTCCGCCAGGCGGTAGACCGCCTGGGCATGGTCCAGACCCTGCCGGCGAGCTGGGTGAACGGTCGAGGCTATGAAGGACATCCACGAAATGACCTGGGCTTCCGCTTCGATGTCGCCGAATGGGAACAGCGACGCGCCCGGATACGTCCTGGCGAGATAGTAGAGGATCGCGGCGACCTCGGTCAGCGGACGACCGTCGATGACCAGGGTCGGCACCTTGCCTTCCGGGTTCATCGTCCGGAACTCGGGCGGATCGCGGTCTCGGTCGAGGAGGGAAATCACGCGGCCCTCGAAGGGCGCGCCGACCTCATGCAACGCGATGTGCACCGCCATCGAGCTTGACCCCGGCGCGTGATAGAAGGTGTACATCGCGGTGCCTACCGCTGGCGCCACGGCAGCCCATCGGCCTTCCAGCCGGCGGCGTTGCCGCGATGACCCTCGGCGTCGATCGGCCCTTCGAAGCCGTCCGCCACATTGTAAACGTGCGGGAATCCGGCGGCCTTCGCCGCCTCGGCCGCCGCCATGCTGCGGGCGCCGCTGCGGCAGATGAAATAGACGTGGTGATCCACCGTCAGGCCCGCCTGCTTCAGGTTGTCCTCGAACGAGCCATTGCGCTGCATCGTCGGATAAACCTGCCACGGGATCAGCAATGCCTGCTTCCCGGTCTCGTTCAGATCCGGGACGCCGACGAAATTCCACTCCACATCGGTGCGAACGTCGACCAAATGAGCTTCTGGATTGCTTTCCAGGGCTTCCCAGGTCTTCTTCGGGGGAACATTCTCGACCATAACGCACGCTCCACGGGGGAAAAGGGAACCTATGACCGCGTTGTATCACGGGACGACCTGGCAAGACGACCTCGCCCAGGCGATCGGCAACACGCCACTGATCAAGCTGCGGCGCGCATCGGCGGCTACCGGCTGCACCATCCTCGGCAAGGCGGAGTTCATGAACCCCGGCGGATCGGTCAAGGATCGCGCCGGCCTGGCCATCATTCGCGACGCCGAAGAACGCGGCACCCTGCGCGAAGGCGGCACGATCGTGGAGGGCACCGCCGGCAATACCGGCATCGGCCTGACCCTGGTCGGCAACGCCCGCGGCTACCGCAGCGTCATCGTGATGCCGGAAACTCAATCGCAGGAGAAGATCGACTTCCTGCGGATGATCGGCGCCGATCTACGGCTGGTGCCGGCCAAGCCGTATCGTGACCCCGGCAACTACGTGCATGTCTCCCGCCGTCTGGCCGAGCAACTGGCGAGCGAAACGGGCAATGCCATCTGGGCCAATCAGTTCGACAATCTGGCGAACCGGGAGGGTCACCGCATGACCACCGGCCCGGAAATCTGGGACCAGACCGGCGGCAAGGTCGATGCGTTCACCTGTTCGTGCGGCACCGGCGGCACCCTGGCCGGAGTCTCCCTGGCGCTGAAGGAACGCAACCCCGCCGTACGCATCGTCCTGGCCGATCCGCTTGGCTCCGGCCTGTACGGCTGGGTGAAGCATAACGACCTGACGATAGAGGGTTCGTCGATCACCGAAGGCATCGGCCAGTCCCGCGTGCCGGAGAACCTGAACGGCGTCGCGATCGACGACGCCGAACGCATTCCCGACCCGGAAGCGCTGGAGCAGATCTTCGACGTGCTGATCCATGAAGGGCTGTCGGTCGGCACCTCGGCCGGGATCAACATCGCCGCGGCCATCCGCGTGGCCAAGGCAATGGGGCCAGGCCACACGGTTGTGACGATCCTGTCCGACGGCGGGTCGCGGTATCAGTCGAAACTGTTCAATCCAGCTTTCCTGCGGGAGAAAGGATTGCCGGTGCCGTATTGGATGGCGTGAGGGCATCCAGGCCATCGATGCGATGGCCTGGGTCAGAGCATGATCACGCTGAGCGGAACGTTCAGAGCGTGTGAATCATGCGATCAAACAAAGAGACAGCATGATCACGCTGAGCGGGACGTTCAAAGCGTGTGAATCATGCGATCGAACGAACAGATAAAGCATTTGCAGGCTGTACAGCCTGCCTGCAAATGCTCTGGCGTGGGCGGTGTGCGGAGGACCTACAAGTGGATCCGCGCGCCTGCCAGCACCGTCGGTCCGGGAGTCTGGTAGCCGTTCACCGGCTCGAACCGCGAGTTAAAGATATTCCAGCCATTCAAATAAAGTTCGACCGCCGGCGTCAGCGTGTAGGTGGCCGCGATGTTGTCGATCAGCCCATGCTGGCCGACACCATAGCCGATACCGATTCCGTTGTTGTCGTAAAGATAGTCATGCGCCGATCCCGTATAGGTCAGCGTATTGATGATGCGCAGCGCCGGCAACGGACGGACCGTCACCTCGAACGATGCCTCGTTCTGTGGCCGGCGCAGGAGTTGCGAACCCTCCGAGGGCGGCTGGCCGACCGACGTGGTATCCACCAGCGTGTAGGTGGCACGCAGATCGAGCCAGCGCAGCGGATGCAGCGTCGCCTCGGATTCCACGCCATGCACATGGGCTGAGCCCAGGTTGATCTCCGTATCGACGGGTGCGAACACACCGACGATCAGGTTGCGGATGCGCTCGTCGAAATAGGTCGCCCCGACAGTCGCGAAATCCGCCCGCCCCGCAGCGGGGATATCGGTAGTGAAGCCAGCCTCCCACCCCTGCGATTGTTCCGGTTTCAAGAGGGGGTTGCCGACATAGCCACTTGTGTCGATACCATAGCGGTCGAACAGCGACGGGGCACGGAACGCCGTTCCATAGGCGAGCTTCAGGTGGGTCGCGATCTCTTTCAGGTCGTAAACGCCACCCAGGCGCCAGGTCGTGGGCGCATCATTGTCCACCCAGTCCTGGCGGAGCTGCGCGGTCAAAGCCAGGCGTTGCAGCAGCGTCGTCTGCAATCCGACATAGGCGGCGTTGGTGGTCATGGACGCCGACGCGGACTGTCCGAACGGGTATCCCGCAAAGTTCTCGTTGACCCGCACTTTCGCCGTGTCGCCGGTATATTCGTAGCCGAAGGTCATCGCGGTACCGGAAAAGCCGGGCACCGGGACCAGGTCGTCCAGATGCAGCGTGTTGTTCCACTGCACATCGGTCCGGTACGAATGATAACGCGAGTCCGACGACGTCTGGTTCGGATCGGCCGGCGCCAGAGGCTCCTGATACTTCCGGTCATCCTGCAGCTGACCGACAAACACACTGGATTCCAGCCTGCCGTCGAACAGATGCGTCGTGCCTCCGATACGGCCCAGCAGGGATGTCGTGTGGCCGTTGGAGTTGGAGTCGTCGAACGTGGGGTCGCCCAGCGTATTGAAGCCGAAATAGGCCGTATCCACCCGCAGGAACAACAACAGCCGCGTGCCGTCCACGGGTGTATAGCCCAGGTTCAGGGTCAGAATCCGGTCGCGGAACCCTTGCGGGACGCCGGTATAGACACTCTCCCGTTGCGGGATGGCGTCATAGCCGCGTTGGGACTGCGATTCCGCCGTCAGGGCGAAGTCAACAGGGCCCTCGATCCCGCTGGCGGTGACGCTTCCGCGGATCAATGCGGGGTATCCGCCGGCGATGTCGCCGCTCCAGTGGATACCGGGTTCGGTGCCGCGGCGGGAAATCAGGTTGATCACCCCGCCGATCGCGCCGGAGCCGTAGAGCGCCGCCATCGGGCCGCGGATGACCTCGATTCGCTCGATATCGGACAGCGTATCGATACCGAAATTGAATGCCCCGGTAGGATCGGACCCATCGGTGATCGGCATCCCGTCACGCAATACCAGGACCTGGTTGGAATTGGTACCGCGGATGAAGATGCTGGCCTGGCCGCCTTGTCCACCGGACGGGCTGACATGCACCCCGGGGACGTCGGCCAGCGCCTGAGTCAGAGTGTTATAGCCGTGCGCCTCGATCGATGCCCGGTCGATCACCGTGACGCCAGCGGGGATGTCCACGACTGGAGTCGGTACCCGGGTCGCCGTCACCACCGTTTCGGGGATATTCAACGACAGATCCTCGGCGCGCGCCGACGTGGCGGAAAGCAGGACCAAGACTGTCAGGGCGCGATATTCTCGCATGCAGGCACTCCATCGACCAATGTGTCGATTGCTCGCATGCGGGTTTCTCCCCGCCGCTCCGGTTCACCTCGCCCGGCGCACGCGCGCAGTCTCGATGCCGGCCGGTCTCCTGGCTCGCGGGTCTTGGCCGGAGGGTCCGCCTTCTCACCCGATCGGGCAATGGCATCTGGACCTGACTCACCGCTTACAGTTGCGAGGGCAGCCGCCTTTCGGCAGTTCCCGTTTCAGCCCTTTCGGGCAACCGTCATCTGCGCCGGTCCATACTGTATCCCGCCGGCGCCGGCAATTCAGGCGCCGAAGTGACGCTTCAGGCGACTGATCGCTTCCTCCAGCACCTCCGGCCGCTTGCAGAAGGCGAAGCGAGCGTAGTGCCGGGGCGCGTCGGGCTCATCGTAGAACGCCGAGACCGGGATCGCGGTCACACCGGCCTTTTCCGTGATGTGCCGGCAGAACGCGACATCGTCCCCGTTGAAACCGAGCGGCGTGAAGTCGGTGGTGACGAAATAGGTGCCCTGGGTGGGCAGCACCGACAGCCCGACAGCCGCCAGCCCCGCGGCGAGTTGGTCGCGCCGAGCCTGCAGATTGCCCGCCAGGGAGGCAAAATAAGCGTCATCCTTGGCGAGCCCCACCGCGACGGCGCGCTGCAGGTTGGGCGCGGTGGTGAAGGTGAGGTTCTGATGCGCCTTCTGCACCAGCGGCGTCAGGTTGGCGCCGGCGGTCACGTATCCGACCTTCCACCCGGTCAGCGAGAACGTCTTGCCGGCGCTGCCGATCCGCATCGTCCGGTCGCGCATCCCCGGCAGGGTCATCAACGGGATGTGCCGAGCCCCGTCGAAAATCAGGTGCTCATACACCTCGTCGCAGATGGCGTAGGTGTCGTGGCGCTCCACCAGACCCGCGATGAAGGCCAGTTCCTCGGTCGTGAACACCTTCCCGCACGGGTTCATCGGGGAGTTGAACAGGATCGCCTTGGTCTTCGGCCCGAACGCATCGGCGAGTTCCGCCCGCGGCAGGTCCCAGTGCGGCGGCACCATGCGGACGATGCGCGGTATCGCGCCCAGCATCCGCACGACCGGTACATATGTGTCGTACAGCGGCTCGATCAGCACGACCTCATCGCCCGGGTCGAGCACGGCCATCAGGCTGGCGGTGATCGCCTCGGTGGCACCGGATGTGACGGTAACCTCCTTCGCCCAGTCGATATCCAGGCCGTAAAAGCGCTTGTTCGCGGCCGCGACCGCCTGGCGCAGTTCCGGCACGCCGGGCATCGGGGGATACTGGTTACGGCCATCCTTCAGCGCATCGGCGGCAGCCTGGACGACGTCGGCCGGCCCCTCTATGTCCGGGAAACCCTGGCCCAAATTGATCGACTGATACTCGGTGGCGAGCGCCGACATCACCGTAAATATGGTGGTGCCGATGGACCCCAGATAGGTGTTCGCTCCGCGCATCGATGACACTCCGTCCAAACCAGCCGAATGGCGATACGGAATATCGCCCGCGGATCGAGTTGGAAAGGCCACGAGGCGCCACCCTATCGTATAGATTTAGCCCGCATGCTGCACAAAAAACGGGCGATCTGCATCTGTTTCAACTGCGCAAACAGGCGGCATTATCTTGGGCTTGGGATTTCCAGAATGGTCGCGGTCAATAATTTCCGTGGATTGATATGGATCAGACCGGCCGAACCGCTCTCCGGATAGACGGTTGGACTGGTTGCAACCTTCGCCGTTGCTGCTTGGCACGCCGCATGCAAACCTATGGCGCTGTTCATGCCGCTGACACCTTCGAAGCGAAACGGGCAGCCTGAACTTTGTGGGAGGCCCGGCTAAACCGGGCTTGATGGACATGAAAAAGATCGAAGCTGTCATCAAGCCGTTCAAACTCGATGAGGTGAAAGAGGCACTGCACGAGGTTGGACTGCAAGGCATCACCGTGGTGGAAGCCAAGGGGTTTGGCCGTCAAAAGGGCCACACCGAGCTCTACCGGGGCGCCGAATACGTCGTGGACTTCCTGCCGAAGGTGAAGATCGAGGTGATCTGCGAGGACAGCGTCGTGGAACGAGCGGTGGAGGCGATCGTCAACGCAGCCCGCACCGGCCGTATCGGCGACGGCAAGATCTTCATCTCCTCGGTCGAAGAGGTCATACGCATTCGTACCGGGGAACGAGGGGAGGACGCGATCTAAGGTCCCCGCGGTGCGGGCGTGCCGTCCCCGACGGCACCAGCCTGACTGTGGGCCATACCCAAACCAAACCTTTTTTCCGCATCCGCTTTCGGCCCTCGGCGGAACCGATTAGAGAGGGCCGGGTCATAGAGTCCCGCGTGGTGCGGGACTTTCATCTGCCGCGTCCCGTCGCGTCCCGTGACGGGCGGGACAACTGCGGCGTTTAGACAGGTAACGGGGAAAACAGGATGGCGAAGAAGCCGGCAGCAGCAGCACCAGCACCAGGCCCGAGCGGCGACGTGAGCAAGGTGCTCCAGATGCTCAGCGACAATTCCGTGGAATACGTGGACCTGCGGTTCACCGATCCCCGCGGCAAATGGCAACATACCGCTCAGCACGTTTCCACGATGGACGAGGACGCGTTCCGCGATGGAATCATGTTCGACGGTTCATCGATCGCCGGCTGGAAGGCGATCAACGAGAGCGACATGATCCTGATGCCGGACCCGGCGACGGCGGTCATGGACCCGTTCTCCGCCAAGCCGAGCATGATCGTCTTTTGCGATATCGTCGAGCCTTCGACCGGGCAGTACTATTCCCGTGACCCGCGCGCGACGGCCAAGCTGTGCGAGGCGTACGTCAAGTCCAGCGGCATCGGCGACACCGTATCCATCGGTGCCGAGGCCGAGTTCTTCATCTTCGACAGCGTGAAGTTCGGCACCGGCGGCAATTTCGGCACCTTCCAGATCGATAGCATCGAGGGCCCAGGCTCCTCCCTGAAAGACTATCCGGAAGGCAACATGGGTCACCGCCCCTCGGTGAAGGGTGGCTACTTCCCGGTTCCGCCGGTCGATGGCGACAGCGACCTGCGCGCCGAGATGCTCTCGACCATGGGCGAAATGGGCCTGCCGATCGAGAAGCACCACCATGAAGTCGCCCAGTCGCAGCATGAGCTTGGCACCAAGTTCGCCTCGCTGACCACGATGGCCGACCAGATGCAGATCTATAAGTACTGCGTCCACAACGTCGCGCACAGCTACGGCAAGACGGCGACGTTCATGCCGAAGCCGATCTATGGCGACAACGGCTCGGGCATGCACACCCAC
>JARLIN010000421.1 GCA_031291715.1 Rhodopila sp.
GGCGGTCGCCGAATTCCTGGCGTCGGATCCGCGTGTGGCCTGGGTGTCCTACGCCGGTCTGGAAGACAGCCCGTACCGGTCTCTGGCGCGCAAATACATGCCGGCTGGGGCAGGGGCGGTGTTCACCTTCGGGGTCAAGGGCGGTTACGAGGCCGGGATCAAGCTGGTCGAGAGTGTCGGGCTGTTCTCGCATCTGGCGAATATCGGCGACACGCGCAGCCTGATCCTGCACCCGGCGTCCACCACGCACCGGCAGTTGACGGACGAACAGCGTCTCGCCGCCGGCGCCGGGCCGGACGTTATCCGGCTGTCCATCGGGCTGGAAACCGCGGCAGACCTGATCGCCGACCTGGATCAGGCACTGGGGGACCGGGTGGGGTAATCGAGGGTAAGAATGGCGCACCGCCCTTCATCATGTGGCCCGGACTGTCGCCGGGCCATGACGACAGGGCAGCCGCCGGCTCCCCAGCCATCACTGTTGGCGCCGATGACGCGCCTCTAGCCCAACTTCACACCGCTGGTGCGGTCATCCGCCGGATGGTGCCGGTCGTACTATGGCCTTCGCGCAATGTGACCAGCACCACCTTGCCGCCCCAGCCCTGCACGAGATCGCCGCCGACCACCTGATCGACCGTGTAGTCCGACCCTTTGACCAGCACGTCCGGCCGCAATGCCTGGATCATCTCCAGCGGCGTATCCTCGTCGAACAAAGTAACGAGATCGACCGGCGCCATGGACGCCATCACCGTCGCCCGCGCCATCTCGTTCTGCAGCGGGCGGCTGGGACCTTTCAGCCGCTTGACCGAGGCATCGGTGTTCAGCGCCACGATCAGGCGGTCGCAGGCGGCGCGTGCCTCGCTCAACAGGCGGACATGGCCGGGATGGATGAGGTCGAAGCAGCCATTGGCGAAGCCGACCTTCAGGCCGCGGCGGCGCCAGTCGGCGACGATTTCCTTGGCGTCTTCCAGGCTGGCCACCTTTCGGTCGGTCGCCACCAGATCGTCCAGGTGCAGCGCATCGAGCAATTCCTGGCGCGACACGGTGGCCGTTCCCTGCTTGCCAACCGAAATCCCCGCGGTGGCATTCGCCAGCATCGCGGCTTCCGGCAGCGCCGCCCCGGCGCCCAGCGCGACCGACAAGGCCGCCACCAGGGTGTCGCCGGCGCCTGATACGTCAGCGACTTCCCGGGCCCGGGTCGGCAGATGCAAGGCCTCCGCATCGCGGCAGACCAGGGTCAGGCCCTTGGCCGACCGCGTCACCAGCACCGCCTCGCCGCCGGTCGCGTCCAGCGCCACCCGTCCGGCGCGATCGGCCTCGGCATCGTGGTCGGCCTCGATCCGGGTGGCGACACGGACCTCATGCTCGTTGGGCGTGAGGATCGTGGCGCCGCGATATGCGGCGAAGTCCGGCCGCTTGGGATCGGCGATCAACAGCCGGCCGGCCTCATTGGCGCGGGACAGGATCGCATCCAGCACGCCATCGCACAGCACGCCCTTGGCGTAGTCCGACAGCACGATCACAGCGGATGCTTCCAGGCTGCGCTCGACCGCTTCCATCACCGCCGTCAAACCGTCCTGATCGAGCGGTGCCGTTGTTTCTTCGTCAAGACGGAGAAGCTGATGGGATCCCGTCATGAAGCGCGTCTTGGACGTCGTCGGCCGATTGGCGATACGCACCAGGCCGGAAGCGATCCCGGGCGTAGCGGTCACCAGGCGCTCGACCTCATCGCCGGCTGCGTCATTGCCGATCACGCCCACCAGGATCGCCTGGCCGCCCAGCGTGGCGATGTTCAGCGCGACATTCGCCGCCCCGCCCAGGGTGCAGTGATTGTTCGCCGGCCGCAGCACCGGGATCGGCGCCTCGGGGGACAGGCGGTGAACCGACCCGGTGATGTAGCGGTCCAGGATCACGTCGCCGATCACCAGGACCCGCGCCGAATGAAAATTCCGGACGATCGCGGCTAGCTCGATATCGGTCGGTGGCTGGAGCCGGCTGGTAGCGGCCAGGCTGTGCGTCATGCGGCGGTCCCTGTCGGTTGGCCAAGGGAGAGAGGGGTTCAATAGCAGGATGGTTCCGATGCTGCACCCGCAAAAAAAGCCGCTAAACGTTGTTCCATCTCGGTCACGGAATCGCTATTGGATGGCCATCGAGGCACGATCACGACCGCTTGAACGTCGTTCCCAAGGAAAGAGACCGTGAAATATCTCCCGCCTTTCGAATTGATCCGCCGCTCGATCGAGATCTCCACGGTACGCGGTGAACTGCGGGTCAACGTCTCGTACGAGGATTTTGTCGCAATTTTAAGAAAGATGATTCAGGGCATCGAGGTCAACGAAGCCTGGTATGCCCGCACCTATGAGGATATCGGCAACGCCATCAAGGAAGGCATCGTCCGGTCCGCGAAGCAGCATTTCGTCGATGACGGCTATTTCGAGGGACGTCTGCCATTTCCGATTGCGGTGGATGAGCGCTGGTATCTGGCCGAAAATCCTGATGTGGCAGAGAGCGTTCGCAAGGGCGTCGTCGATTCCGCCCAGGATCATTTCAACAGGGACGGTTACCGCGAAGGGCGGCTTCCCTTCGGTATGTGACCATGGCGCAACCGCACATCGCCTGGCGCCCTTGCCGGTATCGGTCGAGATGCGGCGTCCCTTCCTGCCCAACCAAATACGTAAGCCACCGACAGGAAACGCCTCTGAATGACGCGTAAACGCCCGGCATTGCAGAAGAAATCCGTCGGAACGCGAAAGCGCGCCGCCGAGCGTCCGGCCGAAGATATCGCGGCGGTTGAGATTCTCGAGGCCGCGCTGGCCGCCGATCCAGGCACGGTGACTGAAACCGGCGCGGGCGGGAGGGCCAAGGCGGATGAACGAACCGGAGCTCCGCCGATGGAGGAAGCCGAAGCGGGGGCGGCATCCCGCGGCCCCGCCATCCTGATCGAAATCGACCCGGCCGTGTCCGGCGGTTTCGTGCATAACCGCTTCGACGTCATGATCCGCGGCCGCGCCATGAGCGCCGCCGCGATCGAGGAAATAAGGCTGCAGGTCGGCGACCATGTGACCAGCACCGCGTCTTATGGCCAGGCGGAACGTGCGGCCGCCTGTGTGATGCCCGACGGCAGCCCGGCCCGGCAGCGCGCGTTCCAGTTCAACCTGCCGCGCCCGGGCGACGGCAATCCGGAACGATGTGCGTTCCAACTGATCGCCCGTACCGAAGATGGCTTCGAATACGCCGAAAATTACGAGATCGACGTCGATCCGACCGCCGGTGACCCGGTGTCGGTGGTCTCTGGTCCGACCCGCTCGGCCGTCGCATTCGGTGCGGTGCGCCCGTATGCGGTGATGTACATCGAGCGGGGAACCATCGACGGAGATGGCATCCTTTCGGTCCAGGGTTGGGCGGTTTCGCTGGGACCCATCCTGGCTGTGCAGGTATTCGCGGGTGAGGAGCGCATCTCCAAGGCCAGGCTTGGCGGGGAGCGCGAGGACGTCGCGATGGTCTTCCCGGCGTTTCCAAATGCACGCCTGTCCGGTTTCAGCCTGACTGTGCAACTGGACGAAGCGAACCGCGGCGCCGATCGCGTCCGTGCCCAGGTCGTTTGTCCGAACGGGTTCGGACAAGAGGAAACCATTCCCGTCGAGCGGCTGCTGCGCCGAAGTGCGCCGCGTCCGCAACGGACCGCGCCGGTTGAACCTGCTCTCGGGGCGCTGTCGTCCGAGCCGCAATCGTTTTCATTGTTCAGCCAGTCGCCGGCCTATCACCTCAGGGCCGATTTCCGGATCGAGGACGATCTACGATTCGGGTTGGAAATTCCGTCGCCTGTTCCGGCACCGATCACCGTGGCATCGCCTTCCCGGAACTGGGCGGAGGCGACAGCGGAGGCCGGCCCGGCGATACGTCCACCAGCCGGGGAAGAACCGCCCGGCGAGATCCACATGTACTGTGACGTCGCCGAATTGACCGGCGATGGGACTTTGACGCTGAACGGCTGGGCGGTGTGTGCCATCGGTGTCGCCCAGGTGCGCGTGCTGGTGAACGATGAGGATGTCGGCCTGGCCACGTTCGGTCACGAGCGTCCGGATGTCGGCAATATCTATCCGGACGTCCCGGCGGCGCGCCTTTCGGGCTTCAGGTTCAAACAGCGGATCAGTGACTGGTTCGAAGGCGAGCACGACGTCCGCGTCGTCGTTCGCAATATACGTAACCAGGAAAACGAAAAGCAGATCTCGGTCGTCGCGACCGAGACTGTTGCGACCGAGGGGGGCACCATCGAGGGGGGCGCGGCCGAGGGTGTCACACGGGCGCAGCTTCCAACGCCCGCGGTCCGGAACGCCGCGGCCGCACCCGAGGTCACGCCGGAGCAGGCCGCCGAGTTCCGTTTCGAACTCGATGCACCCGCATTGTCGGGCGGTGCGATGGTCGAACTCGTCACCGGGCGGCTGACGATCGACGGGTGGTTGCTGACACGCTCGGGCATCGCCAGTTTCGAGGTCCTTCTGGACGATCAACGGCTTGGCGATGCGCATTACGGGCTGGCCCGCCAGGATGTGGGGGCCGCGTTCCCGGAATGGCCGAACGCACTCCGCAGCGGTTTTGCGTTCCATTGTCCGCCACGCAGCCTGCGCGATGGGGAGCACACGGTTCAGCTCAAGATACGGTCGAACAGCGGCCAGGAAATGGCCCGTGCGTTTCGTATCACGGTGAAGAAGGCCGAGGATCAGCAGGACAGCGCGAGCATCCGCCGGCGTATCCCGCGCGTCGAGGCGGACATGATGTTGGCATTCCTGGCCGACATGGATTACCGGCCCTCGTTTCAGTTCATCCTGCGGCAGGATCGGTCGATCGACATCGGCCGCGTGGGTGCGACGCTCGATGCGCTGCGGCTGCAGGCCTATGCCGACTGGTCCGTGGTTGTCCTGGCCGAGGGTGACGATGTTGCCGCCGCTATGCGGGTCATCATCGAGGAGTCGGTGCCGCATTTGGCGGACCGCTTCGCCGTGCTCACACCGTCGAATACAGATGTATGGACCACGCCACTTGCCCGTGCCGGGGACGCGCGGCCCATACTGCATGCGCTGCTGCTCCCGGGCGACGAGCCGGGCGCCGATGCGTTGCTCGAACTGGCGGTGGTCAGCGGCCGGCATCGCGACAGTGACCTGCTGTACGGCGACGAGGTGCGTCTGAGTCCGGTCAGCAAGGAAAAGGAACCGTTTTTCAAGCCGGACTTTTCGCCCGACCTGCTGTTGTCCACGAACTATATTGGCCGGCCCTGGGTCGTGACGGCCGCGTTGCTGGCGAAAACCGGCGCCACGCCGGCCAGCCTGACGGCGGAGGGGGAGTACGACCTCGTGCTCCGTTGCGCGGAACTGGCTACCGGGGTGCATCATATTCCCAAACTGCTGTGTCAGCGCGCGGCGATGGAACTCGACGATCCAAGCCTCGAACAGGCGGCGCTGGAACGGATGCGGGAGCGGCGGGGCATTGACGGAGAAGTCCTGCCGACCCCGATCCCCGGCACATGGCGGGTCAAGCGGGCGGTTGCGTCCAAAGGCAAGGTGTCGATCATCATTCCGACCTGCGCCGCGCATGGCTACATCGAGACCTGCATCACCACCCTGCGGGCCAAAACCGCCTATCGCGACTACGAAATCATATGCATCGACAACATCCCGAACGCGGACATGGCCTGGAAGGTCTGGCTGCAGCAGAATTCGGACAAGGTCGTCGAAATACCGGACGCGTTCAACTGGTCCTTCTTCAACAACCGCGCGGCTGAGGTCGCGGACGGTGAGTTCCTGCTGTTCCTGAACGACGATATCGAGATCATCCAGGAGGACTGGCTCGATGCGTTGATGGAACATGGGCAGCGGCCGGAGGTGGGTCTCACGGGGCCGCAGCTTCTGTATCGGGACGGCAAGGTCCAGCATGCCGGTATGTTCCTTGCAAACAACGGTATCGGCCGGCATGCGTTCCGTTTCGCGGCCAGCGACGATCCCTGCTATTTCGGCCTCGCACTCACGCAGCGCAACGTCATGGCCGTCACCGGCGCCTGCATGCTCGTCCGCCGTGAAACCTTCGAGCGGCTCGGCCGATTCGATGAGGCGCACCAGATCACCAACAATGACCTGGATTTCTGCCTGCGGGTCCACCGCGCCGGCTTGCTGACGGTGTTCACGCCCTATGCGACGCTGACCCATCACGAGCTGGCGAGCAGAGCGAACATGAAGGACGTGTTCGACCTGACGCATTTCGATGCAGCGTGGAAGACAACGTTCGCGGCTGGCGATCCGTATTTCAATCCGCGCCTGTCACGGCACGCCGACGACTACCGGCCCGACGATGAACCGGTCCAGTGGGTGGTATCCGGCTCGCCCATGTTCCATGAAGCTGAAATCCAGCGCATCCTGGTGGTCAAACTGGATCATATCGGCGACTTCGTGACCGCGCTGCCGCCGATCCGGCGGCTGAAAAAGCTGTTTCCGAACGCGCGGATCACCGTCCTTGCCGGGCCGGCGTCGCGGGCCTTCGTGTCGCTTGAGCCTTGCATCGACGAATTCATCCCGTTCAGCTTCTTCCACGCCCGCTCGCAGTTGGGCGAACGCGAACTGACCAAGGACGATTATGCCGAACTGGCCGATCGGCTTCGGCCATACCGGTTCGATCTGGCGGTCGATCTGCGCAAGCATGCCTCGACCCGCGACGTGTTGAAGTACACCGGCGCGCGCTTCCTGGCGGGCTTCGATTATCTTGGCCAGTTCCCATACCTCGACATCGCGCTTGACTGGGACGGCGACAGGACGTTGCAGCGGAAGCGCAGTCATATCGTCGATGATCTTCTGGCGCTGGTGAATGCGATCGGCCAAGCGGCGGAAGCCGATCGCGTGATCATGCGGCCGGGTCCGTCGGCGATGCCGTTGAACGAACTGCCGGATCAGGTCCGGGCCTTGTTCGTCAAGCCGGTCGTGGCCATCCATCCGGGTGCCGGCAACGTCACCAAACAATGGCCGGAGAAACACTTCTCCGCGCTGATCGACCTGTTGATCGAGAAGAACAACGTCAACATCATGCTGGTCGGCGGCCCGGATGAGGTCGAAGTCGCCGAGACGTTAATGAAGAACGTGCTACATCCTGACGCGGTGGCGTCGATGGCAGGTAAGACGTCTTTGGCCGATCTGCCGCGACTGCTGAAGACTTGCGTTTTGTATATCGGCAATGACAGCGGTCCCAAGCACATCGCCGCGGCTGTGGGAATCCCGACCGTTGGCATCCACTCCGGTGTGGTCGATCCGGTCGAGTGGGGGCCGATCGGGCCGAATGCCGTGGCGCTGCGGCGGAACATGACGTGCAGCCCGTGCTATCTGGCGAAGGCCGAGGATTGCCCACGCTCGCTTGCCTGCCTGCGTTTCTTCGAGCCTGACATGGTGTATGAGACCGCAGATCTGCTGCTGACGCTTTCGCGCCCGGCGGTCGCCACGCCGGCGGATGATCGGGCAATGGTGGTCGCGGATGAGGCGCCGCAGCCGGCGACGCCGCAGCCGGCGACGAAGACGTTCCGCAAGACGAAGACCAGGCGCCGGCAGCGCGTCACGGAGGTGGTATAGTGGATGATGCTTCCCTGGTCGCCCTGGCGACGGACCTGGCCGACCGGGCGGGTGCGGAGATCCGGGCTATCCGTAATCGCGGGTTTCAGGTTCAGCGCAAAGCGGACCAGTCCGTCGTGACCGAGGCGGACCGTGCGGCGGAGGCGATCATCCTCGCCGGCCTTCGCGACGCACTGCCTGGCTGCACGGTCGTGGCCGAAGAGGAGGTCGCGGGCGGGAAGATCACCTTGGCCACACGGGAATTCTGGCTGGTCGATCCGCTGGATGGGACGCGGGAGTTTACCGGCGGTGGCGACGATTTCGCAGTCAATATCGGCCTGGTGCGGGACGGCAAGCCGGTACTGGGTGTCGTAGGCGTTCCGGCGACCGGCGAGATGTTCGGCGGTATCGTCGGGGTGGGCGCCTGGCGCCGGAAGGATGGGCATCGTACCCCGATCGCGGCCAGGTTGCCTCCGGCGGAGGGCCTGACAGTGGTCGCCAGCCGCCATCACGGCGATCAGGCGCAACTGGATGCATTCCTGGGCGGCCGGACTGTCGCGCGGGTCGTCAACTTCGGCTCCAGCCTCAAGTTCTGCCGGCTGGCCGAGGGGCAGGCGGATCTCTACCCGCGCTTCGGCCGCACGATGGAGTGGGACACCTGTGCCCCCCAGGCGGTGCTGGAGGCCGCGGGTGGCTCGGTCGAAACCCTGGAAGGCCTGCCGCTTCGCTACGGCAAGCCCGGTTGGGACAACCCCCACTTCGTCTGCTGGGGCGCGCGCCCCGGCTAGAACTCATGCTGGCTTAGGATTTGGCCGCCGCCGCCAGGCTCCCATGAGCGGAGAATGGCTTGGCCGGCCTGATCCTTCCCTATTCGTCATGGCCGGCCATGACGATGGAGAGAAGGCGGTGCTCCGTCGGCGCCTAACCGCCGCGGATGTATCGCCGCGCGACAATACGCAGATGGTCGCGGAAATGTGGCCGCAGCCGTTCGGTCCAGGGTGTCGAGGCCGCATTCGTCCAGGCCGACCCCGTCGTCACTTCGGGTGCCTCCAGGTGATACAGCGCCAGATAGCGATGCGTGCCCTTCGGATCCCTGAACCGGCGCGCGGACAGGACGCCCGGGACGGCGGCCAGGGCAGGGATGTGCTCATGGTCGTACCATTCGTTGAATTCCGCGTCGTGCTCGGGTGCCACGTTCATCGCGTTCACCAGCAGACCGCCCGCACCGGCCGGGCTGTCGGCATTGCCGGGCAGGGTCTGCTCGCCGTCGAATCGGATCAGCCTCGTGCACATCGCGGTGACCCGCTTGGACCACACCGAAAGATTCTCGTAGGCAATCGCCTTGTAAGGTTCGCTGGACAGCACCGCGAGGCTGTCGAGGTCGTACGTCGCGACCGCTTGCTTCGGATTGGCGACGCTGATCCACCGCTCGCACAGGCCGAAGCCGGGCACACGCTGCCGCTCCGGCACGTGTTCCAGGTCGTACCAGTCATGGAATTCGTCGGCATGGGCGTTGGTGTAATCAAAGGCTACCAGCAGGATACCCTTGGGCATGTTTCCCTCCGTTCTCAGGTCGCGATCCGGTCCAGATCCTTTCCAGCATGATCGGGCGTAAACCACCAGACGCCGAGGGCCATGCACCCCATCGCTACCGGGATCAGTAGGAAGGCGGCGGCGAAGGAGCCGGTGTGTTGTTGCAGTCCGACCGCCAGGAATGGCCATAGGACGAAACCGAACAACCAGGCCACCGACCACGAAAACCCGTTGCCGACGCCCCGGATGCGGGTGGGATAGATCTCGGCCGTCAGGATCATGCTGGGACCCCAGAAACCCAGGAATCCGATGCCCCACAGCAGGCCGTAGATCCACAGCTCCGTGTCGGTCTTGGCGAAGACCCATAGCGTGATGAACAGGGCACCTTCCGCCAGCATGACGTAGAAGGCGGGCCGGCGCCCGAACCGGTCAGAAATCCAGCCGGAGGCCAACAGGCCGAGGAAGCCGATCAACCCCCACCAGATGTAGAACTGACCGTACGCCGCGGTGGACCAGTGCCGCTCCTGCGCCAGATACAGCGGCATCCAGGCGCCAACGGTACCGTAGATGGTCGTGGAGCAGCAGGCGATGAACGTCGCCACCCCGGTGTTCCGCCGCATATCGGGCAGGAACAGCTGGCTCAGCGGGATGCGTTTCGCCTTGGCGACCCAGTCCTGGTCCTCGGGCGAAAGCGGCAAGCCCTGTGCCTGGACCCGCGCGATATGGTTCTTGCGGTCCTGCATGCGCACCCAGTACGGCGACTCCGGGCATTTCGCGCGCACATAGACCGCGATCAGCGCGACGACCGCCGGAACCGCGAACGCGACCCGCCAGCCAAAATCCGCGATGATATAGGTCGCGACCACACCGGCCAGAGCCGCGCCGAAGCACCAGGTGCCACGGTTGATGCCGATCACCCGGCCTCGCAGGCGCGCTGGCCAGGTTTCGGCCACCAGCATCGATCCCAGGGACCATTCCCCATTCAGCGCGAAGTTCACCACGCAGCGCACCGCGACGAACGCCGCCCATGTCTGGCAAATCGCCAACACCGGCATCATCAGGGAGAACAATGCGATGTTGAGCGCCAGCAACGTGCGGCGTCCGTAGCGATCCGCCAGCCAGGGCCAGGCGAACATGCCGGCGATGCCGACCAGCAGCGCGATCTGCATGCCCGACCGGTAATCCGGGAC
>JARLIN010000422.1 GCA_031291715.1 Rhodopila sp.
ACCTCAACGGTGACGGCATTGCCGACACCGCCTACCGGCCAAACGACCTGATGGATCAGGTGATCTGGCGCGCGCCCGCGGCCAAGCTCCTGCTCAACAGTCCGGCTACGCAAGTTGTTCGCTGGGCGCAGGCGCAGTTTCCGGCCATTCATCCGGGCGGTGTGATCGACACCGCTCCGCTCATGGCACCGGTGCGGCCGCACGCGCTGGCGAGGTTGGCGCCATGACGACAGACATCGTGGTCATGCGTGGCGTCACCCGGCGCTATGGCCGCCTTGAGGCGGTGAGCGAGCTGGATCTGACGCTGCGCGCTGGCGAATGCATCGGCCTGGTCGGCCACAACGGCGCGGGCAAGAGTACGCTCATCAAGATGATGCTTGGCTTGGTGCGTCCGAGTGTCGGCAGCGTGCTGGTGCTGGGCGAGGATCCGGCCGCCGGTGCCGCCGCGCGAGTCCGGCGGGAGCTTGGCTATCTGCCGGAGAATGTGGCGCTTCATCCATCGATGACCGGCACCGAGACACTGGCGTTCTATGCACGGCTGAAGCGTCAACCGGTGGAGGCCAACGCGGCATTGCTTGAGCGGGTCGGCATCGCGGCCGCGGCGCGTCGGCGCGTCGGAACCTACTCCAAAGGCATGCGCCAGCGTCTCGGTCTGGCACAGGCGCTGCTTGGCAATCCGCGGGCTCTGCTGCTGGACGAGCCCACCAGCGGTCTCGATCCGGCCTTGCGCCACAGCTTCTACGAAATCATCGGTGACCTGCGCAGGAACGGCGCGATGGTTCTGCTGTCGTCGCACGCGCTGGCCGAACTGGAGGGCCAGGTCGATCGGGTGGTCGTGATGAACCAGGGCCGTAAGGTGGCCGACGGCAGCATCGCGGACCTGCGCCGCCTCGCTTCTGTCCGCCCGAAGGTCCGGCTGCGCCTGCCGCGGGCACCGCGTGCCGTGGCAAACGGAGCCGATTGCTGGGCAGGCTGGACGCAGGGTGCGGGCGGCGTCATGGAATTTGCGTGCGATGAGGACGCGCTGTCGGAGACCCTGCGCGGTCTCCCCGCGGCGGCACGGGACATCGAGATCGTCCGGCCATCGCTCGACGATCTTTATGCCGCGTTTCAGAAGGGGGCGGCATGAGGCAGACGCTTATCATCGCGGGCAAGGAACTGCGCGACGGTATGCGCAACCGCTGGGTCCTGGCGACCACGGTGCTGCTGGCGGCGCTGGCGCTGACCCTGGCTTTCCTCGGCGCTGCCCCGACCGGATCGGTGAAAGTTAGCGCGCTCGCTGTCACCATCGTCAGCCTCTCAAGCCTTAGCATCTTCCTGGTGCCGCTGATCGCCCTGTTGCTGTCCTATGACGCCATCGTCGGTGAGGTCGACCGCGGCACCATGGCGCTGCTGCTGGCCTACCCGGTCGCCCGCTGGCAGGTTGTGCTGGGCAAGTTCGCGGGCCATCTCGGCATTCTGGGCTTCGCGACCGTGATTGGATACGGCATCGCCGGGGTGGCGCTGCAACTGGCGGGCAATGAGGACCCGCTCGCTTGGGTGGCGTTCGGCGCGATGATCGCCTCCTCGGTGCTGCTGGGGGGCGTGTTCATCTCCATCGGCTACCTGGTGAGCGTGCTGGTTCGCGACCGCGGCACGGCTGGCGGCATTGCGATTGGCGTTTGGCTGCTGTTCGTCCTGCTTTACGACATGGCACTGCTGGGTGTGCTGGTGGCCGACCAGGGCCGCGTCGTGACGGCGCCGGTGCTGAACGTGCTGCTGCTGCTGAACCCGGCTGACGTCTACCGGCTGCTCAACCTCACCGGCACGACGGCGATCAGCGGATTCGCCGGGGTCAACGGCCTTGGCACCACCACCGGCCTCGGGGCCTCGACGTTGATCTGCTTGCTGGCAGCCTGGATGGTGGTGCCGCTGGCTGCTTCGATCGCCCTGTTCGCCAGGAGGCAAGTATGAGACGCCGCGCCGTCCTGATCGGCCTGCTGTCGCTCACGCAGTGCAAGCTGGACCGGCCGGACGGCGCGTTGCCACCGCCGCGCGAGATAACGGATGCCTCCATCGGCCAGTTCTGCGGCATGTCGCTCAGCGAACATGCGGGACCGAAGGGGCAGATCTTCGTGCGGGATCTGCCCGATCCGTACTGGTTCGCGACTGTCCGCGATGCTTTCGCCTTCGCGATGCTACCGGAGATGCCCAAGGCGATCACCGCCATCTACGTCAGCGACATGGCGCGGGCGCGAAACTGGGACCAGCCGGAGCCGGGGACCTGGATCGAGGCCCATCAGGCCTTCTTCGTCATCCGCAGCCGCCGCCTCAGCGGTATGCAAACGGACGAGGCAATTCCGTTTGGCGACGACGCCACCGCGGCCCGTTTCACTTCAGCGAATGGCGGTCGTGTGGTGCGCTTCGCGGACATGCCTCGGGACTATATCCTCACCGCAGCAGTGGAACCTCAATGATGCGCACCACGCGCCGCCGCTTCATCACTATATCGGCCGCTGCCGGAGGGCTGCCATTATTGCCCGTGCGGATTGCCCATGCCGAGGCTCGTCTGCGCACCTGGACCGGTTCAGCGCTTGGCGCGGACGCCACGTTGCAGATCCATCACCCCGATCCCGCGGCCGCCGATCGCCTGATCGCGGCAAGCCTTGCCGAGGTGGCACGCCTGGAACATGTGTTGAGCCTTTACCAGCCCGACAGTGCGTTATCGCGCCTCAACCGCGACGGCGTACTGGACGACCCACCGTTCGACCTTGTTCGCGTCCTCGCCGACAGCCGCCGCTATGCTGCGCTCACCAACGGCGCCTTCGATGTGACGGTGCAGCCACTGTGGGATCTTTACGCCGGGCATTTCGCGCGTCCCGGAGCGTCGCCCGATGGCCCTCCGGCCGACGCAATCACCGCGGCGGTCGCGCGGGTCGGTCAGGAAGGGTTGGAGGTCGACCCGGAGCGGCTGCGCCTCGCGCGACCGGGTATGGGCGTCACCCTGAACGGCATCGGTCAAGGCTACGTGACCGACCGGGTCGTTGAACTGCTTCGCGCCGGGGGCGTGGAGCACGCGCTGGTCGACATGGGTGAGATCCGCGCCCTCGGCGGGCACCCGATGGGGGGGGACTGGTCAGTCGGGCTGGAAGACCCGCGTGTGCCCGGAAAGGTCGCCGAACGTATCCCGCTCGCGGATCGGGCCGTCGCAACGTCGGGCGGCTATGGCACGATGTTTGATCCGGGCGGGCGCTTCAACCACATCTTCGAGCCGCGGACCGGCCGCACCAGTTGGCGTTGGCTGTCAGTATCGGTTGAGACCGACAGCGCCACGGCGGCGGACGCCTTGTCGACTGCCTTCACCCTGATGACCGAGGATGCCACGGCACCGGTAGTCCGAGATCTGGGTCTCGTCGCCCATTTCGTTCGCCCGGACGGATCCCGATTGGTTCAACATGCGTAACGGGTCGTTGTCGCGTATGATCGGCGGGCCGCCATGAGTGCCGCCGCCAGTCGAGCACGCGCTCGTGGCACCCCAGCGGTGCTGACCCAGGCGTTCCGGCCGTTCTTCCTGGCGGCAGGGCTATGGTCGATGGCCGCACTGGCCATCTGGATCGTCATACTGGCAACGGGAGCAACCCTGCCGAGCCGTTTCGATCCGCTCAGTTGGCACATCCACGAGATGCTGTTCGGCTTCGTAATGGCGGCTGTCGCCGGGTTCCTGCTGACGGCCATTCCGAACTGGACCCGACGGCTTCCAGTCAGTGGCCGCCCCTTGGCACTGCTCGTCGGTCTTTGGCTGTTTGGCAGACTGATCTGTCTGGTCTCAGCGCTCGTCCCGTTCTGGCTGTCCGTCGCGGCCGATTTATCCTTTCCGGTCATTCTGGTCGCAGTCGCGGCGCGCGAGATCATCGCCGGGCGCAACTGGCGTAATCTGCCGATGGTCGTGCCGGTCACCGTCCTCGGGATCGCCAATCTGCTGATGCACCTGGAAGCAGAAGGCCTCGCCGTGCCCGCCGGACTGGGGTGGCGGCTCGGACTGGCCGCCGTCATCATACTGATCTCGGTCGTCGCTGGCCGGATCGTGCCGAGCTTCACCCGCAACTAGCTCGCGAAACGGGGTGCCTCCGACTTTCCCCCTGGTCATGGTGTTGTCGATCGGATCGCGCTTGGTATCCTCCATCTCGGGCTTCTGGGGTGGGTGTTCGACCTGGCGCCTCGCGATGTCGGTGCAGTGCTGCTGCTCGGCGCCGCGCTCAATCTCTGGCGGATGCTGCGCTGGCGCGGCGTAGCGACGCGCGCGGAACCGCTGCTCGTCATCTTGCACATTGGCTATGGTTGGCTGGTCGTCGGTGCCGTCTTGCTCGGCCTGACCGAGCTCGGTGCCGACGTGCCGCTCAGCGCCGCCGTCCACGCACTCACGGCGGGCGCTATCGGAACGATGATTCTGGCGGTGATGCCACGCGTGACGCTCGGCCACACCGGACGCGCCCTGACGGCAAGTCGCGCGACGAGCCTGTGCTTCATCCTTGTGGGCCTGGCGGCGCTCGTCCGTCTGGCGGCGGCGTTCACTTTGGAATGGAGCATGCCGCTTCTCATCGTGTCCGCATGCTTCTGGATTGGCGGTTTTGGTCTCTTCCTCCTGAGCTATGGGCCGTTTCTGCTCTCGCCCCGAGACGCACGCTAAGGCGCGCATCGGAGCGTCTCGTCCAAGAATCTGAGGAATTATACCAACCGCCCTTGATGTTGACCCATGAAAATGGGTCAACGGCGGTCGGCATGAGTCTTGGTTTGGCGCGCGGCCGCCCCGCCAACCCCGCGCGCGATACCAACCGTCGCTATCGCCGGAAGAGTCGGCGACAGCGGCGGTTGGTATTCCCGCTACTTCAGCGTCGACAGATAGGCGATCACGTTGGCCCGGTCTTCGGGTTTGGGCAGGCCGGGAAAAATCATCTTGGTTCCATGCACGATAACCTGCGGATTGGTGAGGTAGGCGTCCAACGTGGCCGCGTCCCAGGTCTTGTCGGCGGCTTTCATAGCGGCGGAGTACGAGTAGCCTTCCACGGATGCCGAGTGCCGTCCCACGACACCGAACAGTGTCGGACCGAGGCCCTTCTTGGCCGGATCAGTGGTGTGGCAGACAGCGCACTTGTTGAACACAGTCTTCCCGGCGGCCGGGTCGCCCTGGGCGTGGGCGGCCGATGAGAGGCCGATCGAGGTCAGCGCGGCAGCGAGGAAAGGGACGGCCATTGTTAATTTCATGGAGGTTGGCTTTCTCGTCGATTCGGCAGCCATGGGTCATCGGCCGCAACGAACGAGCGATTAGGATGGTCATGGACGATTGTCGAGAGCGTGATGAGAGATTCCGGACCGCGCTCCCGGCATCGGCCGGAAACGGGCTTGGCAACTGAATGGCGCAACGAACTCGTTTTGGCCGCGTCCCTTCATAATTCTCCGCGAAACCTCCCTCCGTTCAGGCCTTGTTAACCTGAAACCGGCTATCAGGCCGACGCAGTAAGTTCAGGGACGTTCGGCATACCGGAGATTGCGCGATTATCGCGCTGGTTGGGCCAGCAGCATTTTTGAGTTGCAGCCGAAAGATTGGCTGGCGCAGGGGCTATCACCAGCCAACATGATTCTCGGCATCGACAGGTCCGTATAATGATGGCGGAAGT
>JARLIN010000423.1 GCA_031291715.1 Rhodopila sp.
GGATTTGTGCAAGGAGTTGCTGGGCGTCGATTTATCGAAGCAGCAGCAGTCCTCCGATTGGGGTGCGATGGAACTGACGTCGGAGCAGCTCGCCTACGCCGCGTCTGACGTGCTGTATTTGCATGCTTTGTGGGCGAAACTCGAGGCGGTCTTGATCCGCGAGGACCGGCTGGCGCTGGCGGAGGCATGCTTCGCGTTTCTGCCGACCAGGGGACGGCTCGATCTGCTCGGGTACGACGCCCCGGATTTGTTCGCGCACTAGATATACAGCCCCCGTCACCACCGGGTCGTGCCCGAGAATGACGAAGGGGGAATGACATTTCTTTGACCAGATTATCGCCAGAATTGGCACGAACATTGTCTCGACGTAACCCTTTGATAATGTCTTGCGGTTGACCCGACACGCTCGGGCGGCCCATAGAAAAGCCACGAAAAACACGGAAGACGCACTGATCTTGAGTCATCCCATCGCCCAGCCCGAGCCCCTCGCTTTCACGACCTCCGACCTCCAGGTCGCGCGGGATGTGTTGAACACGGAAGCCGCCGGGCTGCTCTCGCTCGCCGCCAGCCTTGGAGAACGCTTCGGCCAGGCCATCGACCGCCTGTCATCGGCGACCGGGCGGGTCGTCGTTTCCGGGATGGGTAAATCCGGCCATGTCGGCCGCAAAATCGCCGCGACCCTGGCCTCGACGGGTACCCCTGCCCTGTTCGTCCATCCGGCCGAGGCCTCGCATGGCGATCTCGGCATGATCGTGGCGGGCGACGCGGTACTGGCACTGTCCAACTCCGGAGAGACAGCGGAACTGGCGGACCTCGTCGCGCACACGCGCCGCTTCGCCCTGCCTTTGGTTGCGATCACCGCCCGAGCCGAATCGACCCTGGCGCGGGCAGCTGACGTGGCTTTAATCCTGCCGAAAGCGGCCGAGGCCTGTCCGATGGGCCTTGCGCCCACCACGTCAACGACCATGCAGATTGCCCTGGGTGACGCGATCGCGGTCGCGCTGCTGACGCGACGCGACTTTACCGCTTCCGATTTTCGCCAGATCCACCCCGGCGGTCGTCTCGGCGCGCGGCTTCGCCGGGTACGTGACGTGATGCATGCCGGCGAGGCGATGCCACTCGCACCGCCGGACATGCCGATGGCCACCGCCCTGGTGCGGATGACCGAAAAACGCTTCGGTTGTTTAGGCGTGGTAAGCGACGACGGCGTCCTGCGCGGCATCATCACCGACGGCGACCTGCGGCGGTCGATGGGACCTGATCTGCTGTCACGCCTCGCGGGCGACATCATGACCGCCTCGCCGCGGACCATCGGGCCTGATGCGCTCGCGGTCGAGGCGCTGCATGCGATGAACGCGCATGAGCGCCCGGTTACCACCCTGTTCGTGGTCGATGCGGCGGGACGCCCGCTGGGTATCCTGCACGTGCACGACCTGCTGCGCGCGGGGTTGGCATGAGCGCACGACCGCTTCCCTCGACCGGAACCGGGGAGCGGCATACCGGCGGCTACCTGATGGGTGCGGCGACCGTGCGGGGCCGCCTGCCGCCCACGCCTGGCCGTATCGCCCGCCGCCGGTTCCTGATCACCCTGACAAAATGGATCTTGCCGCTGGCAGCGATGTCGCTGCTGGCGTTGATCGCGCTGTGGCCTGAAATCGATGCCGCCACCACCAAGGCCCGCCTGGCCATGAATCACGTGTCCGGAGAGCTGGACGGCGGCAAGCTGGTCGACGCCCGCTACAACGGCGTGGATGAAAAAGGCCGCCCCTATACGATCACAGCCGCCACCGCCTGGCAGATCGACCCCGAGCGGGTTGGTCTGACGCTGCCGAAGGGCGACATCACGATGGAAAATGGAACGTGGCTGATGCTGACGTCGAAAGAGGGCACGTTCGTCCAACATCTGAACCAGCTCGACCTGGTGAAGGACGTGACGCTGTATCGCGATGACGGCACCACCATGCACACCGAAAGCGCGTCGATCGACCTGAAGGCCGGTGCCGCCGCGGGTGCCGAACCGGTGCATGTGGAGGGTCCGTTCGGCGCGCTCGACGCCCAGGGTTTCGCCGTGATGGACAAGGGCACCGCGATCGATTTCAGCGGTCCTGCCCATGTCGTTTTGAACGGGGCCAATCATTGAGACTGGTTCCTGCCGCCGCCGCCCTGCTTTGCCTGACCGCGCCGGCATGGGCGCAGCAGCTTGATCTGTCGCATGGCGGTCCGATCGATATCACCGCCCGTGACGGAATTGAATGGCGGCAAGCCGATCAGGAGGTGATCGCCCGCGGCGATGCGCGCGCGGCCCGCGGCAACGTCACCGTCACCGCCGATCGGCTGATCGCCTGGTACCGCAAGAAGGGCACGACCAGCGCGCCGCAACCTTCCTCGGCCGCGGGGCTGGCCGGCGACACCTCCACCGAGGGGAACGAAATCTATCGGCTGCGGGCCGAGGGCCACGTGCACATTTTCACCGCGACCGACCAGGCGCAGGGCGATATCGCCACGTACGACCTGGATCAGTCCGTGCTGGTGATGACCGGACACGACCTGAAACTGACCACGCCGAACGACGTGATCACCGCGAAGGACGACCTGGAATACTGGCCGCAGAAGCACATGGCGGTGGCCCGCGGTAACGCGGTCGTGGTGACCACCGACGCCAAACGGGTCGCCGCCGATACACTGGTCGCTTACACGAGCGATAACGCGCCCGCTGACGCCAAGCCCACTACCCAGGCCGCGGCGAAGCCCTCGGATGACCCGCTCGCCGCTTCGGGCAAGCTCCAGCGGGTGGAGGCGTTTGGCCATGTCTCCATCCGCACACCCACCGATACGGTCACCGGCGACCGCGGGGTCTATGTGCCGGATACCGGCATGGCGCGCCTGGGCGGGAATGTCCGAATCACGCGTGGCGAGAACCAACTGAACGGAGCCGAGGCCGACGTGAACATGAAGACCGGCATCGCGACGTTGGTTGCAAGCACCGGCGGCGCCGCGAGTCCCGGCCGCGTGCACGGGCTGGTGGTGCCCAACGACGAAAGCAACAAGTCACTCGGGGCCGACACGGCCGCGAATGCGGCGACCACCGGCCAAAAGCCCGCGCCAACATCCGCGCCGGCCGCCCAGCCAACGCCCCCGGCACAGCAACAATGAACGCGGTGCGGGAAGCTCGGCCCGGGCATTCATTCAAGGTCGTGTCCGGCAGCGGCGGACTGACCGCGCGCGCGGTGGGGAAGACCTACAAGGGGCGCCCGGTGGTGCGGAACGTCAGTGTGACACTGCGCCGCGGCGAGGCCGTCGGGCTGCTGGGGCCGAACGGCGCCGGCAAAACCACGACCTTCTATATGATCGTCGGGCTGGTTAAGCCCGACACCGGCGCGATCAGCCTGGACGGCGCCGACATCACCAGGCTGCCGATGTACCGCCGCGCGCGACTGGGCATCGGCTACCTGCCGCAGGAGGCCAGTGTATTCCGCGGCCTGAACGTCGAGCAGAACGTGATGGCGGCGCTGGAGGTCATCGAGCCCGACGCGGCCACCCGCGACATGATGCTGGACGAATTGCTGGCGGAGTTCGGCATCAGCCATCTGCGCCGCACGCCGGCCCTGGCATTGTCCGGCGGCGAGCGCCGCCGCGTCGAGATTGCCCGTGCCTTGGCCACGCAACCATCCTACATCCTGCTGGATGAGCCTTTGGCGGGTATCGATCCGATCGCGGTGGGCGAAATCCGCGACCTGGTCAAACATCTGAAGGACCGCGGCATCGGCGTGCTGATCACTGATCACAACGTGCGGGAAACCCTGGATATCATCGATCGCGCCTACATCATGCATGACGGCCAGGTGCTGATGGAGGGCGTGCCCAGCGAAGTCGTCGCTCACGAAGATGTGAGGCGCGTGTATCTCGGGGAAAAGTTCAGCTTGTGAGATTTTCGGGGCGAGCGCCCCAATTTCTCATATCCAGTTGCATGCTTTTTGCATGCTAGGTGATCGAAACTATTTGACCCTGCGACGAATGAACCGATAATCGCCTTCATGGCGATCGCCCCCCGTCTCGACTTACGTCAGAGCCAGACACTGGTCATGACGCCGCAGTTGCGTCAGGCGATCAAACTCCTGCAATTCTCCAATATCGAGGTCAATTCCTTCGTCGAGGAGGAAATGGAGCGGAACCCGCTCCTGGAGCGCGACGACTCCCCCGAGCCGCCGGTGGGCGAACGGGCAGCGCTGGACCAGATCGAGCCGCGGCAGCCAGGCGTGATGGACGCCGCCGATGCGGCCCGGTCGGATACGTTGCCGGCCGACGGAGGCTCCCCGCTCGATGCGGACCATGCGGAAACGTATGACCCCGGTGGGGCAGGTGATGGCACCCCGCTGGTCGGGCGCATGGATGGCCGCGGCGGCAGCCATAGCTTCGAGGGTGACGACCGCGGCATCGACGATTTCGCCGGGGACGAACGATCCCTCCGGGATCATCTAGGCGAGCAGTTGCGGCTGAACTTCACCGACCCTGTGGATCGGATGATCGGGGCACACCTGATCGCCCTGCTCTGCCCCGCTGGCCGGCTGACTGCCACCCCCGCTGCGATTGCCACCGCGATGGGCATTCCGTTGGCGCGGATAGAGGCGGTGCGGGCGCGGATGATGCGGTTCGACCCGGTGGGCCTGTTCGCCCGCGACCTTCAGGAATGCCTGGCGGCGCAGTTGGCGGAACGCAACCGGCTCGATCCGGCGATGCGGACCCTACTGGACAATCTGGAACTGCTGGCCAAGCGGGAAAACCGCAGGCTGATGACGCTGTGCGGCGTGGATGCCGAGGATCTGACGGAGATGATCGCCGAGATCAAGGCGCTCGATCCGAAACCGGGGGCAACCTGGGACACCACGCCGGCGCAGCTTGTCGTGCCCGATCTGTTGATGCGTCAGATGCCGGACGAAAGCTGGATCATCGAGCTGAACCCGGAGACGATGCCGCGCGTCCTGGTCAACGAGCGGTTCTATGCGAAGGTCGCGCCCAACGCGCGCAAAGACGAAAAAGTGTTCCTGACCGAACGCCTGGCGAACGCCAACTGGCTGGTGCGATCGTTGCAGCAGCGAGCACAGACCATCCTGAAAGTGGCGGCGGAGATCATCCGCCAGCAGGACGCCTTCCTGCGCCTGGGTGTGGCGTATCTGCGGCCGCTGATCCTGCGCGACATCTCCGAGGCTGTCGAACTGCACGAAAGCACCGTCAGCCGGGTAACGGCGAACAAGTATATTGCGACGCCACGCGGCACATTCGAGCTGAAGTATTTCTTCACCACGGCGATCCATGGCACCGACGGCGGGGACGCGCATAGCGCCGAGGCGGTTCGCCATCGCATTCGCGGCCTGATCGATATGGAACGGCCGAGCGACATCCTCTCGGATGATGCGATCGTCGCGGTGCTGCGGCAGGAGGGCGTCGAAATCGCTCGCCGCACCGTGGCGAAGTACCGAGAGGCACTGCGCATCCCGAACTCGGTCCAGCGGCGTCGGGACAAAGCCGTCCCCGCGTGACTGGAGCCTGATCACTTCAACCTGAAGCGATCAGGCTCTACGAGATTATCCCTAGTGGACACCACGGCCCGCACCGTGCCCAAATGCCAAGGGCGCCGGGACGCCGGTCCAAATATCGTCCCGGACGGCCTGTCGAACTGGTCGGGAGAGTACGATGCAGATCACGGTTGCCGGCAAACAAGTCGATTTGTCGGACGCGTTGCGCACTCGTGTGTCCACCCAAATGGACACCATCGCTGGTAAATATTTCGACCATGCGTTGGAAGCGCACGTTACGTTCAGCCGAGCGCGAAGTTTCTTTACATGTGACATTAACGTGCACGCGGGACGTGGGCTGCAACTGCGCGGCGAGGGCGAGGCCGCGGATGCCAATACCGCCTTCGACGATGCAGCCGAGCATATCGCCAAGCGGCTGCGCCGTTATCGCCGGCGGGTGAACGACCATCACCGGGACCTTGCCCAGCGCGCGCGTCCCGAGGCGGCTCGTCAATACATCCTGAGAGAGGAAGAGCCTGGCACGGAAACCCCGATGCACGACGGCCGCTCGCTGGATGAGGCTTATGCGACCGTTGTGGCGGAGACCCAGACCGAGATCGCCGTGCTGTCGGTCGGCGAGGCCGTGATGCGGATGGATCTGGCTGATCAGACGGTGATGATGTTCCGCAACAGCGCAAGCGGAGTGCTGAACGTCGTCTATCGGCGAGGCGACGGGCATATCGGGTGGATCGACCCAGGGGCCTGAGCTAGCCTGTTCCCTCTTCACGATGAGAGGGAACAGGATGCGTCCGCAAGCAGCCGCCATGAAGGCGTTGTTGAACGAACCCGCGTTGCAGGTCGTCCCCGGTTGCGGGGACGGCCTGGGCGCTCGCCTCGTCGAGGAGGCGGGGTTCAGGATCGGCTTCGCCTCGGGGTCATCGATTTCCGCGATGCGGCTGGCGATGCCGGATATGGACCTGCTTACCTTCCCCGAGATGCGGGACGCTGTGGAGGCGATGATCGCGGCCGCGCCGAAGGTGCTGTGGTTGGCGGACGGCGATACTGGGTACGGCAATGCGATCGCGGTGCGGAAGACGATCCGCAGTTACGCGCAGGCCGGGGCGGCGGCGGTGCTGATCGAGGACAAGCAGTGGCCCCGGCAGCTTGGGAACAAGGGCGCCAAGTTGGTGGTCGATCGCGAAGAGGCCAGGCTGCGCTGCTGGGCGGCGGTGGAGGCGGCGCGGGAAGAGGGCGTGTTGTTGCTGGCCCGCACCGATGCGCGTGCGTCACGCGGATTCGAGGAGGCACTGGCTCGGCTGAAGGATTTCGTGGCGGAGGGGGCGGATATCTTCTTCCTGGACTCGCCTGGATCGGAGGAGGAGATGCGGGCGTCGGTGGAGGCCTGCCAAGGCAAGCCAGCGATCGCCGTGACCAATCCGGCGGGAAAACATTTCAAGCCGGCGGATGACGACTTGGCGCGGATCGGGATCAAAATGGTGATCTATCCACAGGAAATTCTTGCGGCCACCGTGCTGGCGGTGCGGCAAGCCTTGGCTGGGTTGAAGGGGGGGCCGCAGGGGGCGATGGCAAGTGCAGCGGAGTTGGCGACGGCGATCCGGTCGGGGGATTATCTGGCGCTGGACGACCGGTTGGCGCGTGGGGGATGATTTGGTGAACGCCTGAGGCAGCAAAAAAAGGCCGGCTTCACGCCGGCCTTTCCGCGGTTGGTGCAAGCGGCTTAGCCGCCGCCACCACGCAACACGTTGTATTGATCGCCGCCCTGCTGCGGGGCGCCATGCTTGGTCATCTCGGCGTTCGCGACCCCGAAGCCCAGGCTCAGGGCGGCGAAAGCGACACGGGTCAAGGTCTTCATCGAGAAGAAGCGGCTGAACATTTCGTGTGTCATGATAGGCTCCTTTTCTTACCAGGGTGCTGTTTCTGTACTACAGGCTCTCTTGACTGACTTGGCTCCAGCGCAGTCTTCGTCGCTGTGACGCAGTCCTTCATCGATGGTCCGTAGATCGCGGAACTTGCGCCTTCGTAAGCCAAAGCCGGGCTTTGGATCCGACCTCGCTGACAACCGGAGCTTTGCACAAGGCAGGGGCCAGCGCTCTGAAGTATTTCACACCACGATAGCCGCCTGGCTGCGTGAGCATCGCGGCCACTCACGATCGATTTCGATAATCGCAAGCCATAATGCGGCACCAGCTGGGACCACACCGAAAATCCGTTCTGTCAGCATCGGGTCATTTCCGTGGCTGGACGCTCTGATTATCGGCATCGATCAAGACCTCGCACATTCTCTCGTTTTCGCGGGGAATGATGTTATGTGAGTACACCTGTAGTGGCGTTGCCGCTCTGATGCCGATCAGATCGCGGAATGGATCCTGAGACGGCAGAAAGGCCGGCTTAGCGCCGGCCTCCTTGCAAACCTGGTAGAAGCGGGTTAGCCGCCGTCATCAACCGTCGAGTCGTACTGGATGGTACTCTGCGCCGGGGCGTCATGGTTGACGGACTGGGCGTCGACGGCCCCGAGGCCCAGGACC
>JARLIN010000424.1 GCA_031291715.1 Rhodopila sp.
CCAGATCGCCATCGCCTTGCCGCGCGATTCGACCGGATAGATGTCCATCATCGTGGATTGCGACAGCGGCACCAGCGCCGCCCCGAAGACACCTTGCAACAGCCGGAAGACCACCATCTGCGTGAGCGATTGCGCCGCCCCACACATCATGGAGGTGACGGTGAACCCGATCAGGCAGGTGATGAACAGATATTTGCGGCCGAAGCGTGAGGCCAACCACCCCACCGGGGCGGTCATGATCGCCGCGGCGGTGATGTACGAGGTCAGAACCCAGGTGATCTCGTCATAGGTCGCCGACAGGCTGCCCTGCATGTAGGGCAGCGCCACATTGGCGATCGTCTGGTCCAGCGCCTGCATCAGCGTCGCACCCACGGTGCAAAGCGTGATGATCAGGCGATGCGGGACCCGTTCCTGCTGCGGCACGGCGGCCATCGGTTAAAACAGGTCGCGCCAGCTTCGCCGATGGCCCGTGTCGATATCGGCGATGACGCTCATGCCGGCCCGCAGTTCGGGGTCGCCCTCCTTGTGCTCGACCTTGATCCGCACCGGAATACGCTGCACGACCTTGACCCAGTTGCCCGACGTGTTCTGCGCCGGAAGAACCGAGAACTCCGACCCGCTGTTCGGCGCGATCGATTCCACTTCTCCCTTCCAGGTCCGGCCCGGATAGGTATCGACCGTCACATCGACCGGGTCGCCCGGCTTCACATGGGTCAGCTCGGTTTCTTTCGGGTTGGCTTCGATCCAGACATTGTCGGTCGAAACCAGACCGAACGCCGCGGTCGCCGCGGCCAGATACATGCCGGGCTGCACCGTCTCCACCTGCGTCACGATACCGCTGAACGGAGCATAGATCACGGTGTGGTCAAGCTGCCGCTTCGCCTCGTCCACCCGCGCCTGCGCTTGCAGGTAGTCGTTCATGGTCGTCACATCGACATCCGGGTCGCCGCCCAGACGAGCCAGCTGCACGGAAGCGGTCACCTTCAGCGCCTCGACCGCCTGTTTGTCCGCCATCAGCATGAACCGGGCGTTGTCGTAATCCGCCCGCGTGACGCCGCCGCTTTTGATCAAACCGGCGTAGCGGTCGAAGTTCGCCTGGTCGGATGCAAGTTGCGCCTGCTTCACCTCGACCTCACGCAGCATCCGCTTGTAGTCGAGCTTCATGGCATTCAGCGTCGAAACCATGCCGTCCCGACTGGCGGTCGCGCCGGCCAGCGCGATCTCGAACGGCCGCCGATCCAGGCGCAACAGAACGTCGCCCGTTTTCACACGCTGCCCCTCATGCACAGGCACGCTGGCGACAAGGCCGGACACATCGGTGGAAATGACTTCTTTGGCGGCCCGCACATAGGCATCGTCGATCGAAACAATCCGCCCCCCGGTAATCCAGTAGCCAGCGACGACGGCGATGACGACGGCGATACCGCCCAACATCAGGATCGGGCGCAACGCGCCCCTGCCAAGCCGCCCGCGGGTCGGGGCATCGGTCACGCGGCTCGTGACCCTGGGCGCCGTGCCGGAGACCGCGGTCTCGGACATCAGACTGCCTCCCGCGCTTCGGTATCGGTGGGGTCGGCGCCCCGGCGCGATGCATGAGCCTCTTGAGTCAGGGTCGCTTTCATCCGCAGCAATGCCTCAGTCATGATTTCGATGGAGTCTTCGCCTATGCCGGCGGTCAGCATCCGCGTCATATCGGCGCGATGATCGTCGATCTCGTGCAGGACCTCTCGGGCCGGCGGCAGCAGATGCAACCGCCAGATCCGCCGATCCCGCGGATCCGGGCGGCGTTCCACCATGCCGCGCGCTTCCAGCCGGTCGATCAGGCGGGCCACCGTGATCGGCTCGACTTCCAGTAATTCCGACAGTTCTTTCTGGGAGATGCCCGGCTGGCGCTCCAGCCAGATCAGGATGGCCCACTGCGCCCGCGTCATCCCGTGCAGGCGCGCACGCTTGTCCGCATCAACGCGGAGAAGACGAGCTACGTCGTGCAGCAGAAACAGCAGATCGCGATGGAACTCGTCCAAGGGCGCTTCCTTTATGACTTAGAGCAACTATAAGCTGCGTTATCATATAGGCGCCAGTCTACCTGCCATGCGTGCAGCGCAATACGGCTACCCGCTGGTAGGGGTCTTTTGAGAAGCGCAAGGAAATCCGTTATCTGCGCCCCTCCCGATGGAGGAAACAAAGAAATGAAAAGGCGCGACTTCCTGGCGGCTTCAGCCCTGACTGCCCTGGCGCGGCCGGCGCTAAGTCAAGGAACGAAGCCATTGGTCTTCGTCCCACAAGCCAACCTGACCAGCCTGGACCCGATCTGGACGACCGCGACCGTCACCCGGAACTACGCGTTCCTGGTGTTCGAGACATTGTACGGCCTGGATGCGCGGTTGAACCCGCATCCGCAGATGGCCGAGGGCCATGTCACCGAGGACGACGGCAGGCGCTGGACCATCAGGCTGCGCGACGGCCTGAAATTCCATGATGGCGAAACAGTCCTGGCGCGCGACTACGTGCCGTCGCTGCAACGCTGGATGAAGCGCGACGCGGTCGGGCAGATCCTGGCCGATCGGCTGGACTCGCTGGAGGCATCCGACGACCGCACGCTGGTCTTCCGGTTGAAGAAGCCGTTTGCCGCCCTGCCCTTCGCCTTGGCGCGCACGCAACCCAGCCCGCCGGTCATCATGCCGGCGCGGATCGCCGCGACCGATCCCTACAAGCAGATCGCCGAGGTCGTCGGCAGCGGCCCGTTCCGGTTCGAAGCATCCGAGTATGTCTCGGGCAGCCGTGTCGTGTTTTCCAGGGCCACGGGCTATGTGCCTCGGACGGAAGCGCCGGATTTCACCGCGGGCGCCAAGCGGGCTCTGGTCGAGCGGATTGAATGGCGCATCGTCCCCGATGCCTCCACCGCCGCGAACGCGCTGCAGAATGGCGAGATCGACTGGCTGGAATCGCCATTGCCCGACCAGCTGCCGCTGCTGCGCAAGAACAAGGACGTGGAGGTGGGCCGGCTGGATCAGTATGGCCTGTATCCCGTGGCCCGGATGAACGCCTCGCAGGGCCCGACCGCCAATCTCGGGGTGCGCCAGGCGATCCTGGCCGCGATCGACCCGGTGGAGGTGATGCAGGCCGTCATGGGCGAGGACGCCACCGGCTACAACGCACCCGTCGGCGTCTTCCTGCCCGGCACGGCCAGTGCCAGCACCGTCGGCATGGACCGCATCGGCGGCAAGAAGTCGCCGGATGAACTCAAGGCGATGCTGAAGGCCGCCGGCTACGCGGGCGAGAAGGTCGTCCTGCTGCACCCGACCGACCAGACGTTCTACGACGCCATGTGCCAGGTCGTCGCCGCCACCCTGAAAAAGATCGGCGTCAATGTCGATGACCAGGCGATGGACTGGGGCACCGTCGTCCAGCGCCGCGCCAGCAAGGAACCGCTGGACAAGGCCGGCTGGTCGATCTTCTGCGCCTCCTTCCCGGCGGTGGACCACCTCAATCCGCTGGCGACCCCCGCCGCCCGCGGCAATGGCGGCAAGGCTTGGTTCGGCTGGCCCGACGACCCAAAACTGGAGGCGCTGCACGACCAGTGGATCGACACCGGCGACGCCACTGAACAGAAGCGTCTGGCCGATGCCATCCAGGATGAGGTGTTCACATATGCCCCCTACGTTCCGCTTGGGCAGTATTTCCCGCCAACGGCGTGGCGGAAAACGGTGACTGGTCAGTTGAAGGGACCGGTGCCAGTCTTCTGGAACGTGGCGAAGGGGTAAAGCACGAGCATGGGGGCATGGGTCGCGGTCGCTGTCGGCGGCGCAATGGGCAGCGTGGCGCGGTTCTGGCTGGCAAGTGCCATGGCGGCATTGACCGGCCCCCGCTTTCCCTGGGGCACGCTGCTGATCAACATTGTTGGTTCCTTCGTCATCGGTCTGGTCGCCGGTCTCACCATGACCCCGGCCCGGGTCGGGATGCATCCCGACATCCGGGTTTTCCTGATGACCGGCATCTGCGGCGGGTTCACCACCTTTTCGGCGTTCAGCCTGCAGACACTGGAACTGATGCAGGCCGGCCAACTGGTCCCGGCGTTCGGCTACGCCATGGGCTCCGTGATGCTGTGCGTGATCGCAACGTATGGTGGCGTGCTGCTGGGCCGCCTCTGATCCTTTACAGCCACTGCGTTTGGCTGGCACGCTTCCCCTGCAAGGCAATCAGGGGACAGCATGGACCTCGTCATCCGCAACGCGCGCCTGCCGGCTAACCCCGAACATCCTGTCGATATCGGCGTCCTGGGCGGCAAGATCGTTGCGATCGAGGCAAACCTCGCCGCTGACGCACCGCACTACGACGCCGAAGGCCGCCTGGCCTGCGCCGGCCTGATCGAGACACATATCCACCTCGACAAGACTCGCATCATCGACCGCTGCCCGCCCGAGGACGGCCGCAACGCCAATGCCGTGCCGCGCGTCGCCGCGATCAAGCACACATTCACCGAGGCGGATGTCTATCAGCGCGCCAGCACGACACTGGAAAACTGCATCAAGCACGGGACCATGCGGATGCGGACCCATGTGGAACTCGATGCCGGTGTGGAGATGCGCAGCTTCGACGCGCTGGAGAAGCTCCGCCGTGATTACGCCTGGGCGATCGACATCGAGCTGTGCGTCTTCCCGCAGGAAGGCCTGACCAACAATCCACGCTCCGATGAACTGCTGGTCCAGGCGTTGAAGCGCGGCGCCAGGGTCATCGGCGCGGCGCCCAATTACGATCCCGACAAGAACGGCCAGGTCCACCGCATCTTCGATCTGGCCCGGGAATATGACGCCGATATCGACATGCATCTGGACTCCGGCAACAGCCCAGCGGACATGGACATCCATTTGGTTTGCGAACTGACGAAGAAATACGGCCTGGGCGGGCGCGTCGCCGTCGGACACGGCTGCAAGTATTCGACCCTGCCACCGCGCGACCTGCGGGCGCTGGCCAGCGAAATCGCCGGCGCCGGCGTGGCCGTCACGGTCCTGCCCGCGACCGATCTCTATATGATGGGCCGGGACCAGTATCACAGCGTCCGGCGCGGGGTGGCCGACGCCAATGTGCTGGTGGAGAACGGCGTCAACTGCTCGATTTCCAGCAACAACATCCTCAACCCGTTCACGCCGATGGGCGACGGCAACCTGATCCGTATCGCGAACATGCAGGCTAACGTCTGCCAGATCGGCGAGGCACGCCGGCTACGCGAATGCTTCTTCATGCTGACGGACCGTTCCGCCCGGCTGATGAACCTGAAGGACTACGGCATCGCCGTCGGGAATCCGGCCGATATCGTCATCCTGGATGCCGCCACGCCCGAGGAAGCCATCGCCGAAATCCGCGGGCCTCTGGTCGCCTTCAAGCGCGGCGCACGGACAGTGACCCGGCCCCGGGCAGAGTTGCACCGGCCATGAAACTATCCGATATCGCCCAGGTAATCCGCAGCAAGAATGCCGGTCCGCGGCGCCTGACACTGGACATCATGTTCGGTTCGGACGCGGATTATCAGCGCGTTGCGCAATCCCCCGCGCTCGGGGCGGAAAATATCGGCCGGCTTTACCATGTGCCGGCGGAACAGGTGACCATCATCCCCTACCCTGTCGGCCGAGCGATCAAGATCGTGCTGGCGCGCAGCATCATGGCCGGCGATCCGGGGGACTATGACGTTTACGGCGCGCAACAACATGCGCCGCTGCTGGGGATCGAGATATGACCGCGATGTCCCTCCATCGTCATGGTCCGGCGCGGTCCGGGCCATCTGATCCAGCACTGCGCCGCGGCGGATGGCCCGGGCTGCACCGGACCGTCACGATGGACGGCCGGGCCATGGCGGTGGACGACCGGACCGTCACGATGGAAGCGACACCGCTATGAACGCCTCCGGCCGCATCATCGATTCCTTCCACCGCGCCCCTCGTCCCATCCGCCTCCTCGGCGCCTCGGGCCAGCTCGGCTACGGCATCCCGGCCGCGGCTTTCAAAGCCGGCATCGAGCGTCGTCCCGACTTGATCGGTTGCGACATGGGATCGATCGACATCGGCCCCACCTACCTGGGCAAGGGCGAGATGGCGACCTCCCCGGAGGCCACCAGACGCGATCTCCGCCGCGTGCTGCTCGCCGCGCGCAGCCTGGATGTCCCGCTCGTGATCGGTACCGCCGGATCAGCCGGCGCCGCCCCACACCTGGACTCGACCCTGGCGATGCTGCGCGACATCGCCCGCACCGACGGGCTGCGCTTCCGCATGGCGGTGATACGGGCCGACATTCCCCGGCCGGTACTGTCGGATGCTGTCCGCGCCGGCAAGGTCAGCAGCTTCGACGGCATGCCGGCCCTGACCGAGGAAGACATCATCGAAGCCACCAACATCGTCGGCCAGATGGGCATGGGACCCTTTCGGAAGGCGCTCGAAGCCGATGTCGATGTGATCGTTGCCGGCCGTGCCTGCGACACCGCGATCTTCGCGTCCCTGCCGGCGTTGCTGGGGTTCCCCGTCGGCCTGGCCATGCACATGGCCAAGATCATCGAGTGCGGCTCGCTCTGCTGCGTCCCGGGCGGACGCGACCCGATCCTGGCGGAGCTGGATCACGACGGCTTCGTCCTGGAAAGCATGAACCCCGACAGGCGCGCGACCCCGACCTCGGTCGCCGCGCACAGCCTGTATGAGCAGAGTGACCCGTTCACCATGCAGGAACCCGACGGGACACTCGAACTGACGCACGCGCATTACGAGGCGGTGGACGACCGCCGCACCCGAGTCAGCGGCGCGACCTGGCGGGACACGACGCATCCGACGATCAAGCTCGAAGGCGCCCGCAAGATCGGGGAGCGGGCGGTGCTGCTGTGCGGATCGGCCGATCCCCGCTTCATAGACCAGTGCAAGGCGCTTTTGCCGAAAGTGGCCGACCTCGTGCAAAGCCTGGTCTGCGAGGACCAGCCGATGGACTACACGTTGCGATTCCGTGTCTATGGCATCGACGGCGTGCGCATGGTGGTGCCTGAAAACGAAGCCCCGCCCGGCGAGGTCTTCATCATGGGCGAATGCATCGCGCCGACCCGCGAACGCGCATCCGAAGTGGTCCGGTCATGCAAGCAATTCCTGCTGCATTACGGCTACCCAGGGCGCCTTTCGACCGCCGGTAACGTTGCATTTCCGTTCACCCCACCCGAGGTTTCGCTTGGGCCGGCCTACCGCTTCAATGTGTACCACCTGCTGCATGTTGACGACGCTGATGCGCTGTTTCCGGTGGAGGTTGAAACCGTCTGAGGATTCGCTCACAACCACCGGCGAAGCCTCGGTCTGGCGTTGGATTCAACACAAAGGCACTAAGACACGAAGAAATTCTGAATAATGATGGACTGACCCCCTGAACTGAGACACCGAAAAGAGGCACACTGTTTGGCAAGGAGAACAGATGTGCCGAAACGAAAACGTCGGTTCGATCGCGCGTTCAAGCTGGCGGCGATGACGGAAGAGCCGATCTGGCGCCGGGTGCGACCGCCATTGCGCTCGGCTGACGAAGCGGTGGCTCGGCGGGCGGCGGGAGTTTTGTCGCGGCTGGAGGGATAAGCCGGGGGCGGCGGACATTGTATGGCCCGGCCCCCAATCCGTTATGGCCCGGACTGTCCGCCGAGCCATGACGGGGATTGAGAGTCGGCAGACGACCCGCATGCTGGCGATGACGTCGTCCGACGGTTGCCTCGATGTCATCGGTCGGGTGACCTTGATAAAGCTCATTCAACACAAAGGCACTAAG
>JARLIN010000044.1 GCA_031291715.1 Rhodopila sp.
GCATGGTTGGCATGGACGACCAGCCAAAACGAGCGGTCCGTCTCCATCGCCGCCGCCAAATCATCCGTCAGCCGCTCGGGGTCCGCCACCGGCACGCGTGAGTGAATGCGGATCGTCTGGATATGCGGCATAGCCGACAGCGTCGTGATGATCGCCCGCAGCCGCCGGGGCGACAACATCAGTGGATCGCCGCCGGTCATGACGACCTCGGTCACCTCTGGATGGGCGGCGAACCAGGCGTAGGCGGCCTGCAACTCGGCATCCGTCAGCACGCCGCCATCAGGGCCGACATGCTCCCGCCGGAAGCAGAACCGGCAATAGACCGGGCAGACCAGCAGCGGCTTCAGCAGCGCCCGATCGGGGTAACGGTGGACCACTCCTTTGACCGGCGATAACGCATCGTCACCAATCGGGTCCGGGTTTTCAAAGGCGGCAGTCACCAACTCGGCCGAATCAGGGATGAACTGCCGTCCGATCGGATCGTCCGATGCCCCAATCAAGGCCCGCATCGCCGGTGAGATCGCGACGGCGTAACGCGCCTCGGTTGCCTCCACTCCCGCCAACGCGGCGGGCGTGATCAGCCCAGCCGCCAGCAGTGCTTCCGCGCTTCGAAGCGTCAGGTTTTCACGAACGCGCAGCCCAGCACTTCCATCGGCTGGAACGCCTTGTCCTGCGGTATCGTCGCCAACAGCTTGAACTGGTCCCATTCGCCCTTCGACTCAGACGGAGACTTCGTCTCCCACACGCGGTTGGCATGGATGAACTTTCCGTCCGCCCGCACGAAGCCGCTTCCATACAACGGATCGGCCACCGGCAAAGCCTTCATTTGCTCCACCGTCGCGCGGCCGCTGGCTTTCGCCTTGTCCGGCCCCATCGTGGCGGCCGTCTTCAGATAGTGCCACACCGCCGAATAGCAGCCGGCATGGAAGTAGTTCGGCCGAGCGTTGTGGTAGCGCGGGGTGAAGCGGGCGGCGAACGCGCGGGTGTCGTCGTTCATGTCCCAGTAGAACGGCATCGCGCCGACGATCCCCTGGGCCGACTCCAGCCCGACCGAGCGCGAGATATAATCCTGATACACCAGCGCTGCGATTTTCACGCCCGATTGCGGCAGGCCGAATTCGCGCGCCTGCTTGATGCAGTTGGCGGTATCGTCGCCGGCGTTGGCGAGGCACAGCACCTTCGCCTTGCTGGTCTGCGCCTGGAGAATATACGAGGAGAAATCCGTCGTGCCCGGAAACGGATAGGCCGCCATGCCGACGACCTTGCCGCCGAGCTGCTCCACGATCGTGGCGGTGTCCTTCACCATGGTATGACCAGAGATATAGTCCGGCTTGATGAAGAACCAGCTATCGCCGCCGGCCTGCACCAGCCCGCGGGTGATGGCGTTCGAGTTGCCCCACAGGTCGTAGGTCCATTGGATCTGGTTCGGCGTGCAGTATTTTCCCGTCAGGTCCGGAATGCCGGCGGAGGTGAACACCACCACCTTGTCCTTCTCCTTCGCCACCTGGCCCACCGCGATAGCCACCGCAGATTGCGGGATGTCGAAGATGGCATCGACGCCGTCCAGGTCGTACCACCCGCGCGCTATGGAGGCGCCGACATCGGGCTTCAGCAGCATGTCGCCCTGCAGGACCTCCACTTTGATGTCGGGGTGCAGTTTCATGAAATCTTCCGCGGCGATCTGCGCCGCCAGGAAGTCGCCGGGACCCGACGCTTCGGCATATTGTCCCGACATGTCCGACAGCACGCCGATCTTGATCGTCGCGGCAGCATGGGCGCGGCGGATCGACGGGACAGCCAGGGCGGCGGCGCTGGTCAGCAAGGTTCGGCGGCGGATTGGCATGCATATCTCCCTAGGTTTTGGTTTTGCTATCCGCTTTGGTGGGTGCCGGCAGTGCTGTCAACCGCATCGACCCGGCTTGCCCGTCCAGCGCTCGGCGCCTAGGTTCCGCCCCGCTTTCCAACCAACCAGGAGACGAACCATGGTCGAAGTCCCGAACCGCCCCGAATATCAGAGCGATCTGTTCAAGAAGGGTCTCGCCGTTCGCCGCGAGGTACTCGGTGGCGATTACGTGGACGCCTCCCTGGCCCGCGCCGACGATTTCAACGCCGCATTCCAGCAGATGACGACCGAGATCGCCTGGGGCATGTGCTGGACCCGCCCTGGTATTGATCGCAAGACCCGCAGCATGATCAACCTGACGATGCTCTCCGCCCTGAACCGCGGCGCCGAGCTTCGGCTGCACCTGAAGGCCGCGCTGACCAATGGCGTGACCCGCGAGGAGATCAAGGAAATCCTGATGCAGGTCGGCGCCTATTGCGGCATTCCGGCGTGCCTGGAGGCATTCAAGATTGCCACCGAGGTCTTCAAGGAAGTCGACTCGGCGAAGGGGTGACCGGTCATGGCCAGCGATAAAATAAGCGTTGGCTTCGTCGGGGCTGGCAACATGGGCTGGCCGATGGCGGCCTGCCTCGTGAAGGCGGGCTTCACCGTCAACGTCAACGACTCCCGGCGCGAGACAGCGAACAACTTCGTGCAGCAGGTTGGCGGGTTCGCGCCCGACAGTCTGCGGCAACTCGCCGAGACGTCGGACATGATCGTCACGATGCTGCCCACCAGCGTCATCGTCGAACGTGTCCTGGCCGGGGGTGATGACAACCTGTTCGCCGGCATGAAGCCGGGCACCGTCATCATCGAAATGAGCTCCGGCGTGCCTTCGGTCACGCAGCGGCTGGCGGAGCAGGTGGCGGCGCTGGGCGGGACCCTGATCGACGCCCCGGTGTCCGGCGGCGTGCCGCGGGCGAAGACCGGGCAGCTGGCGATCATGGTCGGCGGCGACGGGGCGGCGATCGACCGGGCCATGCCGGTATTGTCCGCGATGGGCACATCCGTGTTGCGGACCGGCGCGGTTGGCTCGGGTCAGGCGATGAAGGCACTGAACAACCTTGTCAGCACCGGCGGGTTCCTGATCGGGATCGAGGCGCTGCTGATCGGTCAGCGCTTCGGCCTGGATCCGGCTGTCATGACGGACGTATTGAACGCCGCGACGGGGATGAACAACTCGACGCAGAAGAAGTTCAAGCAGTTCGTCCTGTCGCGGAAGTTCGATGCCGGCTTTGCGATGGGGCTGCTTGCGAAGGACCTGTCCATCGCCATGCAGGTCGGCCGCGAAACCGGCACCGCCGCACCGGTCTCCGCGCTGGTGAACGAGATGATCGTTTCGGCTCAAGCGAAGTTTGGCCCGAACGCCGATCACACCGAGATGGCGAAGCTGTGCGAGTTGCTGGCCGGGTCGGAGCTCGAAGCCGGCTGATGGGTATGGCTGCTCGCGGTTGCCTGGTTCTGCTCGTCCTGGCGTTCGCGCCAGGCGGCAGCCAGGCGGCCGATCCTTCCGCGTTGTGGAAGATCGTCAGCGGACAATGCGTGCCGCATGAACAGGCGTCGCGCGACCCATCGCCCTGTTCGGCGGTGGACCTCGCGCGCGGCGTCGAGAAGGGTTACGTCGTGTTGAAAGATATCAACGGCGTTGCCCAGTTCCTGCTGATCCCGACCACACGGGTCGGCGGCATCGAGGACCCGGCGATCCTGGCGCCGGATGCGCCCAATTACTGGGATGCGGCCTGGCAGGCCCGTTACTTCGTCGAGGAGCGCCTGAACACGTCGCTGCCCCGGGACGCGATCTCGCTGGCGATCAACTCGACCGTTGGCCGCACCCAGGATCAGTTGCATATCCATATCGATTGCGTGCGTCCCGACGTGCAGGAATCCCTGACGGCCAATCTCGACAAGGTCGGTGGGGTCTGGACGCCGTTTCCGGTCCCGCTGGCCGGGCACAGCTACCGGGCGATCCGTATCGACCAGGAGACGTTGGACGGCATCGACCCGTTCCGCGTGCTGGCTGACGCGGACCGGGGCGCCCAGGCTGACATGGGGATGCACACATTGGTTCTGGTCGGGGAGACCTTCGCCGATGGAAGCAACGGGTTCGTGCTGCTGGACGATTATGCAGATCTGCTGGCCGGCGACCGCGCTTCCGGTGAGCAATTGCAGGACCACACCTGCGCGGTGGCGGGGAAATAGCAGAACGGTCAGGTATTCTTCCGCCTCGGCTTCGCCGTCGGGCAGGGGGCGAAATCCTGGGTGGTGACGGCACGGGCTGCGATGAAGGAATGATCGATGTCAGGTCTTGTCGAAACCGTCAGTCAAGGCAGTACCCACAGCTTCAGCAAGCAGCCGAGGATGTGGATACGTCTGCTCGCCGGCCTGGGCGTGGAAGGCGACGCGCATCTGGGTACGACGGTTAAGCACCGGTCGCGCGTCGCGCGCGATCCAACACAGCCAAATTTCCGCCAGGTCCATCTGCTGCACCGGGAGCTTCTGGAGGAACTGGAGGCCCGAGGCTTCGTCATCGGCCCCGGCCAGATCGGTGAGAACATCCTGACGCGCGGCGTCGATCTGCTCGGCCTGCCCACCGGCGCCGTTCTGCGGATCGGTTCGGCGGCCGAGGTGAGGGTGACAGGACTGCGCAATCCCTGCGTCCAGCTTGACCGGTTCAAGCCGGGGTTGATGGCCGCAACACTGGGGCGGGATGAAGTCGGCGGCTTGGTCCGCAAGGCGGGTATCATGGCAGTCGTGGTGACAGGCGGGGAAGTGCGGCCTGGCGACCCGGTCAGGGTCATTCCGCCGCCAGAGCCGCATCAGCGCTTGCAGCCCGTCTGACCGGCAATCGGTGCGCATTGTGGCCTGGGTCACATCGTGCCCGAGCGCGGTCTGGTAGCAGATGCCTGAAAGGGAGATCTGCTATGGACATGGAAATTCAGAGTCTGGCTGAGCACCAATCCCGGTTTATGGGCGCGGCCGCATGGACGTCTGCTTCGCTGTGGTTGAACGGCTGGGAGACATGCTCGGCGAGCCGCATCGAGGCTCCGTCCCAATCGGTTCAGCAACGCGTGCCAATGCTGGATTGGCCGCTGACGCTCTTCAAGGATGTGGAATAATATCAACCAGCGAAAGGAGCGATGCTCAGCCTCGCGTCATGGCCCGGCGACAGTCCGGGCCACCTGAACCAGCACCGCGCCGCGGCAGATAGCCCGGAGTGTCGCCGGACCATGACGGTGGCGGGTGGGTTTCTCCTTTCGCCGGTAGGCATACCCGAAATGGACTTCGCTCCAGACGGATCGCTTTGCAACCAACCTGACATCGTGATCCACTTCCCTCAACGAACAACACTGGGGGGAAGCATCCATGTCTCAAGAAGCCACGTTCTTCGGCCTGACCGGCAAGAAAGCGTTGATCATCGGCGGCGGTCAGGGCATGGGCGAGAGCACCGCCCTTCTTCTCGCCCGTGCCGGCTGCGATGTCGCATTGGTCGATCTCGTTCCCGAACGTGCCGACGCTGTCGGGCAGCAAGTCGCGGCGACCGGACGCCAGGCGTTCACGGTCGCGGGGAACGTGCTGGATGACGATCAGATCCCGCTCATCGTCGCCGAAGCCGAGGCGAAACTCGGCGGCCTCGACGTGATGGTTTCGATCGTCGGCGCCGCGGTCTGGGGATCGCTGTTGGAAACCACCGCCGACATCTGGGACGAGCAGATGCGGTTGAACCTGCGTTATTTCTTCCTGGTCGCGAAAGAAGTCGCGCAGTCGATGATCCGCCGCGATCAGCCCGGTGCGATCGTCGGAATCGCCTCGGTGGATGGCCAGCGGGCCAGCCCGATGCGCGGCGTGTACGGCGCCGCCAAGGCGGGACTGATCAGTCTGGTGCAGACCATGGCGGTGGAGTGGGCGCCGCACCGCATCCGGGTGAATGCCATCGCTCCAGGCCATATTGTCACGCCGAGGCTCTATGACACGCCGCAGCGGGTGGATGCCTATGCCGCCAGCCTGATCCCGATGCGCGCCCGCGGGCACACCGATGATATCGGCAAGGCTGCGCTATTCCTCGCATCCGACATGGCGCGCTACATCACCGGCACCACGGTCGATGTCGATGGCGGGTTGTTGGCCGCCAACCTGTTTCCCCGCGGGCTGCCAGGTAACAACCGGGCCTGACCCTTCACAGACCGCCACCCCGCTGGCAACGTGCCGGGAAGGGGGAAACATCATGAATTTCGACTTTTCCGACGACCTCAAGCAACTGCGCGATCAGGCGCGGCGCTTTCTGTCCGAGCGCTGCACGCCTGCGGTCGTCCGCCGCTCCCTGGATGGGGAGGAAACCTATGCGGCCGATCTGTGGCGCGAGATCGCCGAGATGGGTTGGATCGGCGCCGCGATTCCGGAAGCGTTCGGCGGCGCCGGCCTCGGCTACGAAGGCTTGTGCGTGCTGGCTGAGGAGATGGGCCGCGCGGTGGCGCCGGTACCGTTTGGGTCCACGGCGTATCTGGCGGCGGAGGCGATCCTGACCGCCGGATCGGATGCGCAGCGCCGGGAATATCTGCCGAAGCTGGCGGACGGCTCGTTGATCGGCTGCCTGGCGCTGGCCGAAGGCAATGGGAACCCTGAACCTTCCGCGATCCATGCCCGCGCTGTCGATGGCCGCCTGACGGGTGCGAAATGGCCGGTGCCGGATGGCGGTGTCGCCGATATCGCGGTCGTGGTGGCGCGCGACGATTCCGGCCAGGCGAGCCTGTTCGTTGCGGACTTGAAGAACGTGCGGCGGCATGACCTGCACACGCTCGATCCGACGCGCAATCACGCGCGCCTGGATTTCGATGCGACGCCGGTGGAACGGCTGGGATCGGGCGGTTGGGGCGCCGTGCAGCGGGTGCTGGATCGTGCGGCGATCCTGTTCGCGTTCGAGCAGGTGGGCGGTGCGGATGCGTGCCTGCAAATGGCCCGTGAATACGCGCTGGAGCGCTATGCCTTTGGCCGGCCGATCGGGTCGTTTCAGGCGATCAAGCACAAATTGGCAGACATGTACGTGGCGCTCGAACTGGCCCGCTCCAACGCCTATTACGGGGCCTGGGCGCTTGGGGCCGACGCGACGGACCTGCCGTTGGCCGCGGCGACGGCCCGCGTGTCCGCCACCGAGGCGTTCCATCTGGCGTCGAAGGAAAACATCCAGACGCATGGCGGTATCGGCTTCACCTGGGCGGTGGATTGCCATCTGTTCTACCGGCGATCCAAGCAGCTTGGTCTGTCCATCGGCTCCGCCCCGTTCTGGAAAGACCGACTGGTCGATCTGCTCGAAACCCGCAACGCAGCCTGAAGGGACAAATATCATGGACTTCAACGATACCCCGGAAGAAGCCGCGTTCCGTGCCGAGGCCCGGGCCTTCCTGCAAGCTAATGCCGAACCCAAGGCCGGCTCCCGCCCCGTGTTGCGGCAAAGCGGCGTCGATGTCGAGGCGGTGAAGCGCTGCAAGGCCTGGCAGGCGAAGAAAGCTGACGCGGGCTTCGCCGGCCTGACCTGGCCGAAGCGATTCGGCGGCAAGGAAGCGTCGCCGATCCTGCAGGTGATCTATAATCAGGAGGAGGACGATTTCGTCGTTCCCCGCGGACTCTACGAGATCGGGCTGGGCATGTGCATCCCGACCATGATGGCCTATGCGAAACCGGAACAGCTTGACCGCTATGTTCGCCCGGCACTGCGCGGCGAGGAAGTGTGGTGCCAGTTGTTCAGTGAACCCGCCGGCGGGTCGGACCTCGCGGCGCTGCGAACGCGGGCCGAACGCGACGGCGACGAGTGGATCGTCAACGGCCAGAAGATCTGGACCTCCGGCGCGCATCTGTCTGACTTCGGCATTATTGTCGTTCGCACCGATCCCAACGTGCCGAAACATGAAGGGCTGACATTCTTCTTCCTGGACATGAAATCGCCCGGGATCGACATCCGACCGATCCACCAGATGTCCGGTGCCCGGCATTTCAACGAGGTGTTCTTCACCGATGTTCGTGTGCCGGACGGCCAGCGTCTGGGCGCGGTCGGGCAGGGGTGGAAGGTCTCGTTGACCACGTTGATGAACGAACGACTCGCGGTGGGTGACGTACAGCGGCCTGAGGTGGACGACCTCGTGGAGCTGAGCCGCAAGGTACGGATCGACGGCAAGCCGGCGATCCAGAACGGTGCTGTGCGCGAACGGATCGCTGAGTGGCACGCGCGGTCGCAGGGACTCAAATTCACCCGGTTCCGTACCATGACGGCTTTGTCGAAGGGAGAAACGCCGGGTCCCGAAAATTCGATTCACAAACTCGTGAATGCGTCGAAGCTTCAGGATATCGCGAGCTACGGGCTGGATTTGATGGGCGCGGGCGGTCTGGTCGTCGATGACGACCTGGTGGAGGCCTATGGGATGTTTCAAGCGGCGCTGTTGTCATCGCCAAGTTCTCGAATTGCCGGCGGTTCAGACGAAATCTTGCGCAATATCATCGCAGAACGGGTGCTGGGATTGCCGTCCGACATTCGGGTTGACAAGAACAAGCCATTCAATCAGGTGGCGACGGGCCGGCGGTGAGACGCTCCCGTGTCGGGAGCTTGTTAGCGCGGGGAATTTGTCAACAAATCCCTGGTGCGCTCCGCACCGGCGACAGTGGTTCGAAATGTATGAGGAGCGATGATATCGACCGAGCCTGACTCAGGCGAATACGGGGCGCGTTTCTACGAAGACCATGCTGATGGAAGCCTGCGTTCGGCACGCGTTGTGCTTGGCCAGGTCTTTGGTTGGCTGTCGCCCGGCACTGTCGTGGATGTCGGCTGCGGTGTCGGGACTTGGTTGCTCGCCGCGCGCGAACTTGGGGCGAAGCAGGTCCTCGGCTTAGATGGCGACTATGTCGACCGTGATCAGCTTCGTATCTCCCCGGCCGACTTTCTGGCGGTCGACATGGAGCGGCAGGATCTCAGGGCCGTACTGCCGCCGCACCACGTGCCGCCATTCGATCTTGTCATGTGCCTGGAGGTGGCGGAACACCTGTCCGCGGGGCGCGCCGCTGGGTTCGTCCGGGAACTGACGCGTCTGGGCGACGTGGTGCTTTTCTCCGCGGCGATCCCATTCCAGGGCGGCGTTCATCACGTCAACGAGCAATGGCCGGAATATTGGGCGCTGTTGTTCGCCGGCGAGGGCTATCAGTGTCTCGATCCATTGCGCCGGGGTCTCTGGTATAGGGATGATATCGAGTGGTGGTATGCGCAGAACGCTCTGCTTTTCGTGCGTAGAGGCAGCGCGGCTTTAGCCCGCATACCGGGTGGACAGGCGGATACAAACGCGCCTCTCGCACTCGTGCATCCTCAGAATTTGCTGTTCCAGGTCCTGCATACATTTCGTGTGCATCGTGCGGCCGCGGCCGAAGAGGAGGTCCGCGACTACGAAGCCCTGGCGGCGGCCTGGCGCGCCGGTGCGGCCACGCTGCCACCGCTGGCCGCCGCGGAACGGGCCATTGCCCACCCCGATGCGGCCGATGTGTTCCCCCACACCCGCATGCAGGTGATCGTCCCCGAACTCGAACTGGCGGCACGCGACGCGGCCATTTTTCGTGGTTCGGAGGAACAGGCTGTCCTGCGACAGGAGCTGGCAGCGCGCGATGCCGAGATCTCGCGTCAGCTGGAAGAAGTGACCACCCTTCGGCATGACCTTGCTGACCGTGACGCGGCCATTCTTCGCGCTACGGAGGAGCAGGCTGTCCTGCGACAGGAGCTGGCAGCGCGCGATGCCGAGATCTCGCGTCAGCTGGAAGAAGTGACCACCCTTCGGCATGACCTTGCTGACCGTGACGCGGCCATTCTTCGCGCTAC
>JARLIN010000425.1 GCA_031291715.1 Rhodopila sp.
CGTGTTCCCCGCGAGCGCGGGGATGAGCCGTGCTTGTTCGCCTGTATCGTGGTTTGCACTCAGCTTGATGGGCACGCCTACGAGGCCGAACCCGATCGGCAACTCGAGCAACATGAACGTTGACACGCGTCGGAAACCGACCGGTGGGGCGGTCGTTTCACCGACTTCCGGGTCGTCATCGGAACGGATATACTTGGTTGATCAATAACTTGCGGCTTGTAGACTAAATCGGGCAACCCCCAAGCTCCGGAGAGAATGCGCCGTTCAGAGAGAGAATTCGCGTATCGTTCCGGGATACGAACCCCAAGCTCAGCGCGCAAAACCGCCCTGGCCTTTTGGGGGGCAATTACGACGGAGAATGGTGGCTGGGAATTGACCAAAGCAGCGATAGCAACCGGAAACAAACATTCTCTGGGTTGGTTACCTGCTGCCTCGGTCTATTGCGCCGTAGCGGACACGACCGGGGGGACGCCCAACCGTCCCTCAGCCAGCCATTGCCGCAACACCTGCTTGGCGAGTTTGCCGGTCGCGCCGTGTGGCAACTCCTCGACGAACGACACTGCGTCTGGCAGCCACCATTTGGGTACAAGGCTCGCCAGGTGCGCGAGCAGTTCCTGCTCAGTCACCGGGCCGGCTGTGGCGACGATCAGCAGCGGGCGTTCCTGCCAGCGGGGATGCGGGATAGCGATCACCGCGGCCTCGCGTACCGCAGGGTGGGCGGCGGCCGCGGTTTCCAGCTCCTGGCTGCTGATCCACTCGCCGCCCGACTTGATGACGTCCTTACTGCGGTCGACCAGGTGCAGGGTGTTGTCCGGATCGATCTTCGCGACGTCGCCGGTCTGCAGCCAGCCGTCCTCGGTCATCGCCTCGACCTCCGGCTGACGGAAATAGCCGGCGGCCGACCAATGGCCGCGCACCTGCAGGTGGCCGGGCGTGACCCCATCACGCGGCAGCACATTGCCGTTTTCATCGGCGATGCGGATTGCCGCGCCGAACATTGGCTTGCCCTGGGTGCGCATCGCCGCCAACGCCGCATCCGCCGGTAGATCACGCGACGCGAAGGACATGGTGACGCCGCTGGTGGTTTCGGTCATGCCCCAGCCATGGATGGTGCGCACGCCGTAATCGCGCAGATACGCCTCCATCATCGCCAGCGGCGGGGCCGTCCCGCCGGAGAACAACCGGTTGAGCCGTCCCAAGCCCGCCTCGGTCTCGCGGCAATGCCGCAGGAGATCAAGGAAAATCGTCGGTACCCCTGGCGCCACGGTGATGCCGTGCTCGACGATCAGGCGGTGCAGGAAGGCGCTTTCCGTGCGCCGACCTGGCAGCACCAGCCTGGCGCCATACATCGGCCCGAAGAACGGCACCGCCCAGCCGTTGCAGTGAAAGAACCCGGGGATCGCGATGATGGCATCGTCGGCACTCAACCCCCAGGCGTTGCCGCCGCCCGTTGAAAGCGCGTTCAGCACCGTGCCGCGATGGCTATAAAGCACCCCCTTTGGTAACCCCGTGGTGCCGGAGGTGAAGCATAGCAGGCACGCCGACCGCTCATCCAGCACTGGCCAGGCGAAGCCGGGGGCGCCGTCCGCCAGCAGGTCCTCGTATGACAGCAGTTCCGGCAGGGATGTCGGGGGCAGCGTGCTTGGCGGCGCCATCATCACGTAGCGCCGGACGGTTTCCAGTTGCGGCGCCAATTGCTCCGCCAAAACCAACGTGTCAGGATCGATGAACAGCGTGCGATAACCAGTGAAATTAATTGCGTAGGCGATCTGTGCCGGCGGCAGCCGGGGATTGGCGGTGTGCAGCACTGTGCCAATACCCGTCGCGGCATAGATCAGCTCTAGATGCCGATGGGTATTCCACGCCAGCGAGCCGACAAAACGATCCGGCCCGTAGCCCTGCTGTCGCAATGCCGAGGCGAGCTGGCGCGCCCGCACCTCCAGCCGCCTATAGTTGTAGTCCATGTCCTCGCCGGCATAGCGGCCAACCACGGCCACGTCACCGAATGTCGTGGCGCCGTGCTCCAGGATGCTCGACAGCAGCAGCGGCAGATCTTGATTGAGGCCCTGCATGGCTCGATGTTTCCTTTTCCCCCGGTCATTCTGCGGCCCAACGCCCGATCGAGCAAACAGGCGGCAGAGGGAGGCGAACGCCTCGCGGAGCTCCAGAGCGACGACCAGATGACCACTGTCGGGCCCGCGAGCCGACCCGCGGAACGAGACGGGCCCCTTGTACAACCCGGGCGCCTGGCACGTGAAGCTTGGACCCCCGTGGCGGCCAATGCCCTGGGCAGTTCGCGCGGCCTGGTACGAAAAGTGGTGCGCGATGGCCGCACGGATGTGTTCCGGAGCCGGATGAACTCGCTTGAGCGGTTCCAGAGCCAGATCGAAGTCGCTTGGATGAATGGCTGCCGTAACGGCGCGGCGCTATGGCGTTTTGATCAAAGGCGAAGGCTTCACCGGCAGCTTGAGGGTGGTAACGGAATGGACGACGCGACGACGGAAAGAACAAGCGACCAACGTCAGCCAGAGAGAGCCGCGCAAGGTTCCTCGGCACGCGCGATCGCGCGGATGCAGACGACTGAACGGCATCAGTCGTCGAAGACCGCAGCGCGAACGGTCGCAATGATCGGCCGCGCCGTGCCTGGACCTGGTCAAGGCCCGTGACCTGACCGACAAGTTCCACGGCCTCATCCAGGAACGGCGGAGCGCCGGTCTTGATGCCTGGACTGCCGAAGTAAACACGAGCCTCTTGGTATCGTTCCTCTCAGGCATCGAGCAGGATCAAGCTGTCGTCCGGCCGCGCTCAAAGAACGTGGGTCAAACGGCCAGACCGCGGGGCAGAACACGAAGCACAAGATTGTCAAGCGCCAGAGGTATGGCCGGGCTCAGGTCGATCTACTTCGCACTCGCCTTGTTGGCGTTAGGTGAAGAGGTAACTTTTCACCAACTTTGCGCCAGAGCCGAAAAGGACCCCGTTTTGGAGTGGCCCCCCGGGCCCCACTCCAGTCTCACTGGCCTGGAGCGTGGCCAGCTTCCGCTCATTGATGGTGGATCTATTATTCCGGAAGAAGGAGGTCTCGTGGATTTTTCCCCCAGGAAACCGACATCGGCCAGAAGATGACCCAGTTCAAGCAGGAAATCGATTGAAGCGGGCCATCGAAGCTAGGGACGGCAGGTATCGTCATCCGATCCAGCTACAGGACCAAGCCGGATCAACCAAGCCCGCCACCTGACGAGGCCCAATGGAGTGCAGACCGGCAACGCTGGCTCTCAACAACCGACTGTCTTGCGGCGCCGTAGCCCTGTTGATTGCTGGAGAGCAGTCCGCGATCTTCGACCTGCAGTACCTCAGGCGTGCAACGCGATGGGAGCATCCTGGCCGAAATAGGCCCGCTCGAGCCTGTGCGGCAGATCAGGCTCATCGGCTTGTGCTTCCAACACCATATGGCCCTGCGCCAGCGCGTAAACCCGGTCCGACACCGCGAGCACCTTCTCGATCAGCTGCTCCACCAGCAGGATGGAGGTGCCACTCGCGCGCAGCTTGCTGACAACAGCCAGGACGCGGTCCACCAGCACCGGCGACAGTCCGGCCGAGGGCTCGTCCAGCATCAGCAGCTTCGGTCGCCGAACCAGTCCTTGCGCCACGGCCAGCATCTGCTGCTGTCCGCCGCTCAGCGCCCCGCCGCGCACATGCCGCTTGGCAGCGATCTCGGGAAAGTACGCCAGTGCCTCCTCGATGCGCGCCCCGCGCTCGGCCCGCGGCACGTCGTAGCCGGCGAGCGCCAGGTTGTCCGCGACCGAGATCTGCGTGAAAACCCGGTGCCCTTCGATGACGTGCACCAAACCCGTGCGCGCTGCTTCGCGAGGCCCAGCGTCACGCATGTCGCGCCCATCGAAATGGACCTTGCCCGCGCTCAGGGGCAGGAGCCCCGACAGGGCGCTGAGGAGCGTCGTCTTGCCCGCCCCATTCGGGCCGAGCAGGGAGACCACCTCCCCCTTGGCAATGTGCAGGTCCACGCCGTGCAGCACGGCGATCTTGCCGTACCCGGCTTCGAGCCCGCGGACCTCCAGCAGCGGTTCAGGAGCCGAGATAGGCACTGACAACCTCCCTATGCACACGAATTTCGGCCGGTGTTCCGCCGGCCAGGATGCGGCCCAGGTTCAGCACCGTGACCTGGTCGCAGATGTCGAAGATCAGGTCCGCGTGATGTTCGACCAGCAGCACACCGGTACCCTGCCGGCTTATCGCCCGGACCAGCTCGCCGAGACGCTTGATCTCTCCGGTCGAGAGTCCCGCCGCCGGTTCGTCGAGCAGCAGGAAGGCGGGATGCGCCATCAATGCGCGGGCGATCTCCATGAAGCGCAGCTCACTGTGCTGCAGGCGGTCGGCCCGCACATGGGCGAGCGCCCCGAGACCGACCGCCGCCAGCGCCAGTTCGGCCCTCTTCTCCATCAGTGCTTCGTCGCGCCGGTGGCGCGGCAGCGACAGAAGGGCTTCCAGGAAGCTCGCCCGCCCATCCACGGTCGCGCCGACCATGACGTTCTGCAGCACCGAGGCCTCGCCGATCAGACGCGGGGTCTGGTAGGTACGGGCGATGCCGCGTCGTATCCGGGACTCCGGCACGCCGGCCGGCAGTGCCTCCTGTCCCAGAGTGACCGTGCCTTCATCCGGCGTGTAAAAGCCGGATATGACGTTCAATGTGGTGGTCTTGCCGCTGCCGTTGGGACCGATCAGCCCATGCACCTCGGCCGGACGGACGTCGAGATCGAGGCCGTCGATAGCGCGAACGCCGCCGAAGCTCAGTACGACGCCGCGCAACGAAAGAACACCCGAGACCTTGGGGCGGCCAATCAGCGCCTCCAACGCCGCCAGTTTCGGCAGGATCGCGCGCTTGTCCGGCAGCGGGCGGCGACTGCGGACATCGAGCAATGCCGCGATCCCGCCCGGTATGGCCAGCACGATCACGAGCAGCAGCGCCGCGTAGAGGAAGGTTGACCAGGCGGCGAGCGGCGCGGCGAGCTCCGGCAGCAGGGTCAGCACGATCGTGCCGAGCAGCGGCCCCAAGATGGAGCCGCGGCCGCCGATCAGCACGGCGATGAAGAACAGCAGTGAGAGGTCGAAGGTGAAGGCATCCGGCGTGATGTAGGACTGCAGCGAGGCGAACAGCCCGCCCGCAATCGCCGATAGGGCACCGGCCAGGATGAAGACGGCGACCAGCAGCCGCGGCTTCGAGATGCCGCTCGCCTCCGCCGCCACCTCGGCATCCCGCACCGCGACCAGAGCGCGGCCGAAACGGCTGCGGGCGATGTTGCCCGTTATCCAGGTGCATACGGCCGCCACCGCCAGGCAGAAAAAGTAGAACCCCCAGGCCGTGTTCAGCGGTGCCGGCAGCTGCGGCCCGGCGATACCGATGCCGCCGCCGGTCACGTCCTGCCAGGCCAGGGCGATCTGCGTGACGATGGTGGCGAAGCCCAGCGTCGTCATGGCGAAGTAGAAGGTGCGCAGCCGCAGGGCTGGCAGGCCGACCACCACGCCGAACACCGCGCCGACCACGCCCGCCGCGCCCAGGGCCAGGAAAGCCGGCACGGGCGGCAGCACATTTCCGGCCGCGAGAACGCTGCTGGTGTAGGCGCCGATCGCGAGCAGCGCCACATAGCCGATGGCAAGCTGCCCGGCGAAACCGACGATAAGGTTCAGGCCGGAGACAAGAACCCAGTAGATGGCCGCGCGCGTGGCGATCAGCGCCCAGTAATCATTCCCGCTGAGCGGCAAAGCCAGCGCCAGCGACAGCAGCGCCAGGAACGGCCAGAGCTGCGACAGGACAGACGGGGTGCTCGGCAGCGACGTGATCGTTACAGCGGATGAGTGTTCGGTTGCGCTCATCAGACCCTCCGTGCCGCCTGCGCGCCGAACAGCCCCTGCGGCGCGGCCAGGAGAATGACGATGAACAAGGCGAACACGGCGACCGAGGAGAAGATGCCGCCCACGAGGAAATTCGCCGCCTGCTGAAAGAGGCCAAGCCCGATGCCGCCGATAACGGTGCCACGATTATTGCCGAGACCGCCCAGCGCCACAGGGACGAAGCCGTAGAAGTTGAGCAGCGGTCCGTTGGCGAAGAAGGCAAGCAGCAGTTGCCCACCCGCGAAGCCGGCCAACCCACCAATGGCGCCGGCCAGCGCATAGCTCGCGATACGTAGGTTCCGCTCCGGCAGGCCAAGCGCGCGGGCAGCGAAATTATCCTGGGCGATCGCCACGAAGGCCCGCCCGACGAGCGTGCGGCGGTAGAGGAATTCGAGGCCGCAAACCGTGGCCGCGCAGGCCAGGATTGGCAGCCAGTATTTCTCGTCCCAGATTCCCTCGTCGAAGCGAAGCAGGGCCGGGAAAGGCTGCGGTTCGGTGCTCCATTCCAGCGCCGTCAGGTTTTGCACCAGCAGCGCGACGGCCAGCGTCGACAGCACGTAGAGGTGCTGGTCGAGGCTCTTCAGGACCGGCCGCACCGCCACGAACTCCGTCACCACGCCCAGCAGGGCGCAGCTCGCCAGCGTCAGCACGAGACCCAGCAGCGGCGGCAGCCCGAGCCGCAGGATGAAGAGCGACCCGAGTACGCCGCCGAGCATGCCGACCTGCCCGGCGGTGAAGCTCATGACGCGCGAGGTTGAGAACATGGTGTTATAACTGATGCCGATCAGCGCGTAGACGGCGCCGACGGCCAGGCCCGAAGCCAGGATAGAAGCCAACATTCACAATCTCCCGCGCGCATACCAGCCGCCCCTGCGGGCCGCTGGTATTATTCATTTCGCGCGCGGCCGCCCCGCCAACCCCGCGCGCATACCAGTCGACCCTTCGGGCCGCTGGTTTTATTCATTTCGCGCGCGGCCGCCCCGCCAACCCCGCGCGCATACCAGTCGACCCTTCGGGCCGCTGGTTTCATTCGTAGCCAGGGGCGAGGGCGAACGTGCCGTTCCGGCCGGAGCTGGCATCGGACATGACCACGTCCTGCTCGGGGTAGCCGTCGTGGTTCGTGGCGGAGCAGGTATAGGTGCCGAAGTAGCCCGGCCAGTTTGTCAGGCCGTTCCAGTGTGTAATGATCGCTTCGTGCGCGGTGCTGCCGGTCGCGTTCACCGCATCGGCGATCAGATTCACCGCGTCAACGCCGCAGGCGACCCACCAGAGCAACGTGTCCTGCAGGTTCACCTTGCCGGCGAGATTCGCCACCAGTTCCTCGCTGTGGGGCGGCAGCTTGCCGCTGGCGTCGTAGCTACAGCTGCGATACCCGACGGCATACACCTTCTTCCAATTCTCCGGCTTATCGAGCAGCTGCGCGATCTCGCCCGAGGCGAGCGAGGGGTGGCCGATGAAGGGCACGTCCCAGGCCATCTTGGCGCGCGTGTTCAGCAAGCGCCCGATCATGCCGGTGGAGACGCTCCAGACGATGATCGCCTCGGCGCCGGCATTGCGGGCGCGCAGCATGTCCGGTGTCATATCAGACTGAGTCGCGTCGATAGTAGTCTTGTACACCACGTCCGCGCCGGCCTTCTTGAAAGCGGCGGCCGAGGCGGTGGCGGCGCTGACGCCGTAGCCTGTTGTGTCGCCGATAACAGCGACCTTCTTCGCCTTCGCGATATTCAACGCGTAGCCGCGCACCGCATCGTCCCACTGCGTGCTCGACGGGGCTATGCGGAAGGCGTTGGGGTAGCGCTTCGGGTCGATCAGGCTGTCCACCACGCAGGGATGGATGTTGGGCATATTGGCCCGGGCCATAATGGCCGTGACGGCGAGGCTCTCGCCCGAATTGGTCGGCCCCCAGATGGCGTTAACCTTGAGTTGGCTGATCATCTCCTGCGTGGCGTTCACCGCCTTGGTCGGGTCGCCCTGGGTGTCACGGGTGACGATCTCGATCTTGCGACCCTTGACGCCGCCGGCGGCGTTGAGTGCGTCCGCGGCAAACAGGACGCCCCGGTTAAAGCCGATGGCGGGGGCCGAACTGGGCCCGGTCAGAGCGGCCAGCCAGCCAATGCGGATGGGCTCCGACTGCGCGATCGCCGGCCTGGCGAGGCCGAACGTCGACGCGGTGGCCAGACCGGTCCCGCCCAATAACAATCCGCGACGCTTGATTTGCATAGTTCCTCCTGAGTTGTGATTCTGGCGCCATCCAGCGGCGGATGGCTATTTTTCGCTTTCGGCCAGATGGCCGATGCGCATGAATTCGCTGACGCCGCCGACGCGCTGCAGGTCCGGCATCAGGATGCATCCGAAACGCGCGATGGTGCCGAGCGCACGGCCGACCGGCTGGGGCAGCGGAAGGACGACCGCCTTGGTCTCGACCGCGACGACTTTCATCGCTTTCAGCGCCTCGCCTCGATGCGGATCGGTGGCGCCTTCGTGTAGCGCGCGAGGATCGCCGGGTCAGGGTCGCAGCCAAGGCCTGGCCCCGAAGGCACGGCGAGCTTGCCGTCCTGTGCCCGGACCCATGGGTCGAAGGGATTGGCCTCCATGTCGAGCCAGAGCACCTCGACCAGCGGCCGTTCGATCAGGGCGGCAACGATATGCAGGGTCGCCATGAAGCCGGGACCGAAATAAGGACTGTGCGGGGTTACCTCGATCCCATGCGCCTGCGCGAGGGCGATGACCCGGGCCATCTCGCCGATGCCGCCGATCTTGGTGACACTGGGCTGCGCGATGTCGATGGCGCCAGCCTCGATCAGAGCGCGGAAGCCAAATAGTCCGGCGGTGTTTTCGCCCGCCGAGAGCGGAATCCCGTGGCGGCGAAGGCTGGCAAGGCCCGTGGCGTCCTCGGGCGGCCAGACCGGCTCCTCGAGCCAGAACAGACCGTCACCGGCCAGCGCGGCAGCCATGTCGCGCGCCACGGGGGGCGTCCAGGCGCAATTGACGTCCATCATCACCGCCACATCGGGCGCCGCCGCCTTCGCCGCCAGCACCGCCTCACGCGTCAGTTCGTGCAGCTTGATATGGCGAAAGCCCTGGGCGCGGGCCGCGGCGGTGTTGCGCGCCACGAGTTCGACGTCGCCGCCATAGGAGAGCAGGCTCGCATAGGCATCGAGCCGGCCCGGCCGACCGCCGCCGAGCAGGCGCCAGAGCGGCTGGCCCGTCCGCTTCCCGAGCAGGTCCCATAGCGCGATCTCGACGCCCGAGAAGGCATAGACGAAAGGGCCGTTGCGCCCCAGCAGATGCACCCCGTGCAGCACCTGGCGCGTCAGTGCATTGATGTCATCGGCGTCCCGGCCGACGATAAGCGGGGCCACAACGCTGTCGAGCGCCGCCTTGGTCGACGCGATGGCGGCATGGCCAAAAGCCTCGCCCCAGCCAACCAGGCCGTCTTCGGTTTCGACCTTGACCAAAAGGATCTCAAGCCGGTCCCAAGGCTGCCCCGCGAAGAGCGGGTGCGGCCCGCCCATGGAAAAGGGGAGGGAAACGATTGTGCTTTCTATGGCCGTAATCAGCATGGACGCCCGCATTGGTGGTTCGGCCTGCCTTCTGTGAGCAGGGATGGGGCAATCCTGGAGCCGCTGAAAAATAAGTTCAAGTGACTTTTATTGTAATTTATGTAAGGTGACCTGATGGGTCTGACGCTTCGCCAACTGGAGGTTGTCCGTGCCGTTGCCCGGCACGGGGCGGTTACCCTGGCCGCGGCCGATCTCGGCGTGTCGCAGCCGGCGGTCAGCATGATGCTCCGCGAATGCGCGGCGAGCGCTGGCTTTCCCCTGTTCGTCCGCCGCCGCGGCCGGCTGCAGCCAACCCCGGAGCTGCGCGTCCTAGTCGACGATATCGAGCGTGTCTTCGCGGGCCTGGACCGCATCAACCGCCTGGTGGAAGACACGCGCGACATCAGTATCGGCTCGGTGGCGATCGCGGCCACGCCAACACTGGCCGACAACCTGTTGCCGCGTGCCATCGCCGCCTTCCGGCACAGGCGCCCCCGCATCCACATCGCGGTGCAGACGATGGACAACATCGCCGCGGTGGAAGCCGTGACCCAGGGCGGCGTCGATTTTGGGCTGGTGCTCACACCGATTGCCGACCCCGACGCGAAGCTCGTGCCGCTCTGCCGGGGCGAGCTTATTTGCGTGGTGCATCCGGATAATCCGCTTGCCGGGCGAACGATGGTGGAACCGCAGGACCTGGCGGCATACCCGCTTATTTCCTTCAGCCGCAACCTGCCGCTGGGAAGCCTGGTCGAAGAGAGTTTCCGGACGGCTGGCGTGCCGCGTCGCATCGCGCTGGAGGTAAACCAGTCCTCGGTCGCGTTCGCGCTGGTCCGTGCAGGCGCGGGCGTCGCGGTGGTCGATCCATTCCTGGTGACGGACGACCGCGATCACAGCGTTGTCCGGCTGCCCTTGCGTCCCTCGGTCAGCATAGAGGCCCAGGCTCTCGTCCCGCGCGAGGGATCTCTGTCGCGCCCGGCACTTAGGCTCCTGGCGACGCTAAGGAGGAGCGCCGCCGCGATGATGGGCGGCAGCACTCCGGCTGCGGGCAACCGGCACGGATCGTGACGGGATCTTGCTGCCCTGGATAATGCATCCATCCCGCCGGCACCGCCTTCTCAAAGTGGAAAGGTGTCCACCGAACCGGGTCAATCCCAGAGAATCGCCTAATGACGGGAGTTGGGCCGCAAGCGGAACGTCTGCTCACAAGCGGGTCGGCCGGAAACCAGACGTCACTTGGATAGCTGGCGAAAAGAGCGAGACACAAGAGTGTGCGTCGCCAGTCGGGGCCGTATTCTCGTTCCTACGGCACCGCTGGGGGCGGCACGGACCGACCAGACCCGGGCGGAGGCCCTATGCTGCCGCCCGTGCCGGGCTCGCCCGCTCATCCGGATACTGCGTCGTCCCGCCCAAATGCAGCATCACCTCCGCGCCCTTGTCGAACCGGGCGAACGCCGCGGCCGGCAGCGTCGCGCAGCCGTCGGTCCAGCGCAGGTTGCAGTCTGCCTCGTAGGCGTGGAAGCCAGCCATCAACCGGTCGTCGTCGGCGTCGAACAGCATGAACTTCCCCCCCTGCCGCACCGCCACCTGCCGCAGCGCCACCCCCAGCGACCGTGGGTCGCGGGCGATCCCAAGCTCCGACGGCACCCCTACGCGGGACGCGATCACCACACTCTTGGGGCTGGACGGCAGACGGAAGCCATATAGCGACCCTCGCCGGTACTCCGGGTCCACCCGCGCGCCATCGATCACCAGGTGCAGGTCCGGGTCTTCCGTCAACGGCGGCAGATCGCGCGGCCGGACCCGGTCCAGGAACCGGCGCCACGCCGCATCCACCACAGGACCGCCGGTTAGCACCGGGACGTACGGTTCCTGCGGCGGCAGATGCCAGCCCGCGTTGGCGTTGTGGAACAGCCAGCGGTTGCCATCGTCGCGATAGCTTTCCGCCGGCGCACCGTTGGCGATCAGCACGTCGTGGCTGTCCAGTTCGACGTGGTAGATTGCCACTTCCTGCGCCCGGTCGTCCCACAGGATCGTCCGGTAATTGACCAGGAACTCGACCGGGATCAGCACATCATCGATGTAAAGCGAATGCGCCTTGGTCACGCGCAAGTCGCGGTTCGGCACGTTGTCAGCCAAAGCGCCCTTGCGCACGATGACCGGCGTCGCGGCGCTGCGTTTCCCACGCGTGGCGAGCACTTTGCCCTGGCCGATCCACTTGACCGGGCGTGGGCCGTTACGCGCGGTCAGCACCCGATCGCCGATTTGCAGTTGCTCTACCGGCACTTCGCCATCTGGCGTGCCGATTTGCGTGCCAGCCGCAAAGCAGACGACGACATCGGTGCCGCCATTGCCATCGCTGGAAAGCGCGAAATCCGCCGTGCCGGAAGGGCCAGGCGTCTCGATGTCGAGCGTGTACGTATTGCTGCCGCTCGTGAGCGTGAGCACGCCATTGGCAAACGTCTCGGCCGTAACGAGGCCAATGCCGGTGAGATCGATCGTATCGCCGACGGCGAAACCGGTAATTTTCTGCCCGCTCGCGAGACCGCCGACATTACCTTTCAGAGTCCAGCTGGAGCCAGCGGCAAAATTGATCGAACTGAACCCGGTAAAAGAGCTGCCGGCGTCGTCGATCGCAATGCTGCCGGCAGCCGTGCCGCCCAGGACCAGCGTGCCGCCGCCGGCTTCATCCAGCACATTGCCCGCAAACACCGCGCCGGCTTCCACCTCCAGCGTGAATTTGCCGGACATGACATAGATCGCGTCACGTCCGCCGGAAATGGTACCGGCATTGTTGATCACGCCGCCCTCTTCCAGATAAACGCCGAAATTCTTCTGGCCGGTAAGGGTGCCGTCATTGACCACTGTGCCGGCCTTGCCCATCCCAACCGCCGAGTAGGTGGCGGAAATCAACGCGCTGGCGCCGGTATTGGTGATGGTTCCGCCAGCGCGCAGGTAGACGCCGTAGACATCGCAGATTATCGTGCCCGCATTGGTAATGACGGCGGTTTTGCTCGCATAGACGCCATCCGCGCCGCCATAGATGTAGGACTGCGTACCGAAATTCGTGACGGTCCCGCCGCCGTTTAGCCTGATACCGTCATCTTGGACCCCTTTGATCGCACCCTGGTTGGTAACGGTCAGCGCGCCCGAAGAATCGCTGATTCCGCCCTGGCCGCCGATGATGAGCGAGTCCGCGCCGATATTGGTGATGTTGCCAGTTTCGCTCAGCTTGATGCCGTACTGGTCGTTGCCGGTGATCGTGCCGGCATTGGCGACTGTTATGCTGCTGCCGGTTTTACTCGATTTATTGTCGATGCCATCGATCGTGCCATAGATACTGGAGGCGAGGCCGGCATTGGTGATGGTCCCGCCGCTGGAGCTCAGGCCGACGCCGTAGTTACCGGTGCTCTTGATCAGCCCATCATTGGATAAATAGCCCGATGCACTGAAGGACACTGCAAACTTGTCGGCCGTGTTGATAGTGCCAAGGCTGGTGACGCTGAGATTGGCACCGTAGGTCCCCTTGCCCGGATAGACCCCGACGGTGATGTATTGGCTGATTGTGCTTGTGGCCATGGCTGCGGAAATCCTTGTTGTCTGGCCGATTCGAAGAGGGTGGCGCGGTATTGGCGGCCGTGCCATTTTGAGAAACTAAATTGCGCGCCCCGTGGGGGCTTGTGGCGGCGGTGCCATGTCCGGCGTGGAAGCCAAATCCGAATGCGGCGGTGCAGCCCGTGAAGAGGCTGAGCCGTCTGGCATTGAGCCGCGTGACGCCGGTGCTCGATGTGATCAAGGGAGTCGCTGTGGTCATGGCGACACGGAATCCAGGTTGCGGTTGACCACGCGCGGAAAGCTGACGCAACCGCGACGGGGCTGAATGTTCTTTCATAAAGGAAATACTGCGCCGCATTAGGATGAGCGTCCCGGCACCTGGCGGAATTCGCTTGATGGAGCGTCCCACCCTGCCGGCCGCCCAGGCAGGCACCCGGCGCGCAATCCGTTTTTATCCGGGGCGGGCTAATGCTAGCTTCTTCGATATGAACCGGCTGTTCGACCGCATTGCGCCACAATGCCCGCCTTTGGAGGAGGGAGCGGGGTCGCTCGTCTCGTTTTCGACCGATTCAGTGCCCCCCGCGCAGCGCCCAGGCTATTGGCATGACGGTGTGTTGCGGCGGCTGGATACCGCGCCCGAGCTACATACGGCGACGCCGTTCCACGCCAGGCTGACGCGCCTGGCCGGCGCGGGCGCGGAACTGCTGGAACACACGGGTAGCGCCCTGGCCGCGCGGCGCGACGTGGCGCGCTGCCAGGCCGATGCGTGCGATGATATCAGTATCGATTTCATGGCGATGTCGTCCCGTGCCAGCGTAACACATGGCGGCGCCAGGCGGGTGCTGCGTGCCGGCGACATGATCGTGATGGACCTCAGCCAGCCGGCCGAGTTGAAGCGCGCAAAGCACCGCGTGATCAGCCTGTTCATCCCGCGCACCCGGGTGCGCACGGCGATCTCGGAGCCTGATCGGCTGGCGGGGCGGCTTTTGCAGCCGCGCGGCGTGGCTGCCTTGTTGCGCTCGCATATGCAAATGACCATGGACCAAGCGGCGCAATTGCAGCCGGCGCAACGTGCCATGGCGGTGGCGGTGGCGGTGGCAGTTGAAATGGCGCTCACCATGATCCGCGACGAAGCTCCTGACCTCGGAAACATTGCCGTGCGGGACACCGGGTTTTACCAGGCGGCCAAAATATTCATCGCCCGGGATTGCACGAATCCGGCACTGACTCCGCTGCATGTCGCGCAGCATCTGGGCTATTCGCGTACCGGGCTGTACCGGGTATTCGTGCGGCATGGCAAAAGTGTTTCGAAAACGATTTGGTCGGCGCGAATCGCGCATGCGCGGCAAATGCTTAAGTCGAAATTCTACCGCCACCTTCTGGTCGCGGAAATCGTGCTCCGCAGCGGCTTTTCCGACCATTCGACATTCGACCGGATGTTTAGGCGCGCATACGGGATCACACCAGGAGAAATGCGCCGGGTCAGTTTAGAGTCCAGCTAAGCACACTTCGCATCCGTGCTTGCGCCACTTGGGCATGCCGGAAGTGCCTCGAAAGTTCAAAGGCTTGTCCAGGGGCGCAAATAAGGCCGATGGCCAGTCTAGCATGGCTTGCACCCACGGTTACGCCAAACTAAGGCACGGGGGTGTCTCACGAGGCCGCCGGCGGCATTTGGTGGGAATGAGGTGGGAAGCAAAACACGAGAATGCGGCGGGGTGTCCTCCAGAAACTCGTTGCGTTTCAGAGAAGTCTGGCGCACCCGACGGGGGGCGTACCCTAACCCCAGGTTCATAATCTGAGGATCGACGGTGTTTGGTCTGAATTGTTTTACGAATATGTGCGTCCGCTCTCGAGACGCACTGAATTACGCTTCTATGTCTCAGAGTCCGTCTGAAAACTCTTAATTGGAATTGCTCAGTTTTCTCAACATCAGGCTGATCGAGGCAAGTTTGATGAATGCGAGTGCGTTACGGTTCAGGTTCTCGAAATCCTTGGTAAGCCGACGGCAGCGGTTGA